>NZ_DATIDY010000235.1:0-3576 GCF_035456085.1 Flavobacterium sp. | reverse complement strand
CTTCCTGTTCCGATTTTTTAGAAAATGAACCCCGAGGAGTATTATCAGAAAAAGATATTGTAACGCCTCAAACTATAGAAGGATTTATGAATGCGGCTTATGCCCAGTTAGGAAATGATCATTATGATTCCCCTTACAGTTTATGGCCTTTCGGAAATGTCCGTTCAGACGATGCTTATAAAGGTGGAAGTGGAACCAATGATATTCAGGATTTTCATTTTTTTGAAGTATCGAATAATATCAGGTCAGATTTCGGAGAATTAGATTCTTTTTGGTACATCAGCTACGTTGGAGTTTCCCGTGCCAATAAAGCTTTGAAAGCCTTAGAGCAAATTTCTGAAAAGGATTATCCGTTGAAGAAAACCCGTATAGCTGAGATGCGTTTTCTAAGAGGGCACTTTTATTTTATGTTGAAGATTATGTTCAGAAATGTGCCTTACATTACAGAGGATGTTCCAGTTGAAGATTATAAAACCATTTCAAATCAAGCGCTTTCAAATGAAGCACTTTGGGATAAAATTGCTGAAGATTTTCAGGCTGCAGCCACTGATTTACCGGAAACACAGTCTCAGGTTGGGCGCGCTACTCAAAAAGCAGCTTATGCCTATTTAGCAAAAACACGCCTGTATCAAGCTTATACGCAAGATGAATCGTTTGCTGTTACAGGAATCGATCAAAAACATTTACAGGAAGTAATTGCTGCAACAGATAAAGTAATTGGAAAAGCGGCTTTAGAGCCTGATTTTGCCAATAACTTTTTACCTGGAACTTATGAGAATGGTCCGGAATCGATTTTCTCAATTCAGTTTTCTGATAATGATGGAACCTTATATGGAAGATTAAACTTTTCGGATGTACTTTCTACACCTCAAGGGTTAGGATGTTGTGATTTTCATAAACCGAGCCAAAACTTAGTAAATGCATTTAAAACAGGTGCAAATGGTTTACCGGAATTCGATACATACAACGATCAGGACTTTGATTATAAAAATATAGATGCTACTACCGTTGATCCAAGATTGTATCATACCGTTGCAATGCCTGGATTACCTTATAAGTATGATCCTGAATTTTTATATGTTGAAGCATGGGTAAGATCTCCAGGTACTTATGGATATTATGCTTCTTTAAAAGAAAATGTGGCACCAAATTGTTCTTGTGTGGTTAATATTGATCCATTTTATGGAAATTCAAAAAACAGAATACAGATCCGCTATGCAGACGTGATTTTGATGCGTGCCGAAGCTTTGATTGAACTTGGAAGACAGTCGGAAGCTTTACCATTAATCAATCAAATTAGAGAGCGAGCTGCACAAAGTACAGGACGATTACCATACGTAAACAACTTCAAAATCAATACATACGTTGACGGAAGCAATTGCAACTGGACACAGGAATTTGCTCGTAAAGCTTTGCGTTGGGAACGTCGTTTAGAATTGGCTATGGAAGGAAGCCGCTTTTTTGACCTTGTTCGTTGGGGTATTACAGACGAGGTAATGAATGATTTTTATGCAAAAGAAAAAACAAAACGCACGTATTATCAGGACGCTTTTTTTGATGCGCATAAAGAAGAATATTGCCCAATTCCATTGAAACAAATTAATTTCAGTCAGGGACTATACAAGCAAAATAGAGGTTATTAATTATTTTGAAAATCAATAATATGAAAAAATATATCAATAAGTATTGGATAAATATTGCTGCAGTTTTAGCAATCATTTTTATGGTTACTGCCTGTGAAGATGGTTTTGACAAAGATGGTTTTGATGTCAGTTCGCCATCAAATGTAGTTTCTTTTAAACTAAACGGTGTTAGCGGAACTATTGATCAGGCTACTGGGAAAATTAATATTGAAATGCCTTATGGGTCTGATATCACAGCCATTAAACCTGAAGTGGTTTTAGAAGAGGGAGCAACTTCAAATCTTGATTTGAGTACACCAATCAATTTTACAAATCCGGTAAAATTTAGAGTAATTAATGGAAACTTATATAAAGATTATACGGTAACGACAGTAGTATTGAGTCCAATTAAGAGTTTTACAATTAATGGAGTTTCGGCAACAATAAACGATGTTAATAAAACTATTACTATGACTTTGCCTGAAGGAACTAATTTAAAAGAACTACAGCCAATAATTGAATTAACTACAGGAGTTTCTATTTCGCCAGCATCAGGAACGGTGCTTGATTTTACCAATCCGGTGGTTTTTGCAGTAACGTTCAATGGTACAAGTGTCAATTATACGGCTAATGTAGATGTGCCTAGTTCAGATTTAGTGGTGGCATTTTTAGGAACTGCAGCAACGAGATCTGGAATTACCAATATGGACGAAGTGACGGCATCAAACTGGTTGTTTGAGAATTTTCCAGGGGCGAAGTATATTTCTTTTGATAATATTTTAAATGGTGCCGATTTAAGCAAAATTGATGTGATTTGGTGGCATTTTGATTCAGCTACAAATTTACCTTCTGTAGCTTATAAACCAGCGGTTACTGACGCTTTGAAAAATTTCAGAACAAATGGTGGAAATTTACTTTTAACTTCTTTTGCTTCGCAATATGTAGATGCTTTAGGAATTGTTCCATCAGGAAAAGGACCAAATAATGTTTTTGGAGATTTTCCTCCAAACGGATTTGTAGATGGAAATTCTTGGGGAATGTCATTTAAAGGTCATGAAAATCATCCTATTTTTCAAGGATTGGTCACTTTTGAAGCAGGAAAAGCCTATTTACTGCAAAGTGGAACTTTCAGATTGAATCATACAGCATGGTGGTTTTTACCGGAATGGGGAGGATATACAAACGGAGAAGGATGGAGAAATCAAACCGGAGGAACCAACTTGGCCAGTGAATCCTGGGATAACACCCTTGATGGTAGAGTCACAATAGCGGAGTTCCCAAATTCGGCAACGGATAAAAATGTAGTCGTGATTTCAATGGGAGCTTACGATTGGTATAATGAAACAAACAGCAGTGGTGTGCCGAGTCAGGCCAATGAGTTTATTACAAATATCAAGGCTTTGACCAAAAACAGTATCAAATATTTAGCGGGAAAATAATTCAATCTGAACTCAATTAAAATGAAATATAAAAATATAATAACGATTGCTTCCGTTTTCTTTTCACTCTTGTCGTGCAGTCAGGAGGAAACTTATGTTGGAGGTTCTATTTCAGGAGGAGTGTCTGAAATAGCAAGTATTTTTCCTGTACCCCCTTCTCAATGGATGGGAGGGAATGAACCGTATTACAGTGCAGGATATACGGGAGATGTTATGCCTTTTTTCGACAACGGAAAATTTCATATTTACTTCCTCCATGATGCACAGAACAAACCCGCCGGAAAAGGATTCCATGATATTCATGAATACTTAAGCACCGATTTGGCTCATTTTACCTATCAAGGGCAAATGATTCCTTACGGAAAAACAACCGATCCTGATTTTGCCATTGGCACAGGATCAGTTGTAAAAATAGGAAGTGCTTATTATTTCTATTATACGGGACACAATGAGACACCAGTATTTGTCCATACGAATGCCAGAGAAAGTGTTTTGTGTGCTACTAGTTCTGATTT
>NZ_DATIDY010000234.1:0-31739 GCF_035456085.1 Flavobacterium sp. | reverse complement strand
GTCTGCGCTGTTGCGGGTGCAAAAGTAGACCCTTTTTTCGTTTTAACAATACCTTTTCACGTTTATTTTTGATTTATTTTTTAATCAACTGGTAACCTTGTCTTTACAAACACCTTTTTTGAGGTTTTTTTAATCTCGACACTTTTAAAGCCCGCTTAACCGCAATATTCGCAATGAAAAGACACCAACAAAGCGAAGTTTTTACATATTATTACAAGTGGTTTTTTCAAGTATACTCTCTTTTGTGGTTTGATTACCCAAAAATCCATTCGGATGTTTTTCTCCTATATATTATATGTCTTATTTTGGTCCTCATAAAGCACTACTACCCTAGCCCTGATGGCAGTGGAAAGCCTCGAGGAAATAAACCTATTTTTTCCCGAACTGCAAGAGCGACCAGCGGAAGCTCCTTGCAGGACGCCGGAAAAAAAGGTTTATGACGAAAGCTTGAAACGAACAGCAGGAAATAGCTCCTGATTATTTGAAATTCTTTTAATAGAAATGGAAAGCTTTTATTAGAAAAAATCTTCTTACTTAACCCCCAACTTTTGCACCTGATCCCATATTATGCTTTTCTAAATGGTTGGGCAGTAGTTGGGCAACTCTCAAAAAGCAAAAAACCCAAGTACCTAAAAATAAGATACTTGGGTTGTTTTTCGTGCGGATAATAGGACTCGAACCTACACGCCTTTCGGCACCAGATCCTAAGTCTGGCACGTCTACCAATTTCGCCATATCCGCTTAATTGTGGGTGCAAAGATAATCATAACTTCCAATTCTCAAAGGATTTTTTTAAAAAAAATATTCATTCTGTTTTTTGTATTTTTGGTTCTTATAAATTTTTTATTTAATGGAAGATATAAAACAATATGTTATAAAACACAAAGAACGGTTTATCAATGAGTTAATCGAACTATTAAAAATACCATCCGTAAGTGCAGACACCGCCTTTTCGCAAGATGTCCTTGATACTGCCGATGCGGTCAAAGAAAGTTTAGAGAAAGCTGGATGCGATTTTGTCGAAATTTGCGATACAGCAGGATACCCAATTGTATATGGAGAGAAAATAATCGACCCTAATTTACCCACTGTTTTGGTTTACGGACATTATGATGTGCAACCAGCCGACCCATTAGAATTGTGGACTTCACCACCATTTGAACCTATAATAAAAAACACAGAAATTCATCCCGAAGGAGCTATTTTTGCCAGAGGAGCCTGCGATGATAAAGGCCAAATGTTCATGCATGTGAAAGCCTTTGAATACATGATTCAGACTAACACTTTGCCTTGTAACGTGAAATTCATGATTGAAGGGGAGGAAGAAGTAGGTAGTGTTAACCTAAAAACATTTGTAGAAAACAATACTGAAAAACTGAAAAACGATGTGATTTTGATTTCAGACACCGGAATGATTTCTAATCAGCAACCCTCAATCACTACCGGTCTTCGAGGATTGAGTTATGTTGAGGTCGAAGTTACAGGTCCAAATCGGGATTTGCACTCCGGACTTTACGGTGGCGCTGTAGCCAACCCTATTAATATTTTATCCAAAATGATTGCTTCTTTGCATGATGAAAACAATCATATCACAATACCCGGGTTCTATGACAATGTCGAAGAATTGTCACTAGAAGAAAGGGCAGAAATGGCCAAAGCTCCTTTTAATCTTGACAATTATAAAAAAGCCTTAAATATTAATGATGTTTATGGCGAAAAAGGATATGTTACCAATGAACGAAACTCCATACGCCCAACATTGGATGTTAACGGAATTTGGGGTGGATATACCGGAGAAGGTGCCAAAACGGTTATTGCGAGCAAAGCTTTTGCCAAAATCTCGATGCGTTTAGTTCCAAATCAAGATTGGGAGGAGATTACAGAGCTTTTTACCAAGCATTTTATTAGTATTGCTCCAGCTGGAATTACCGTAAAAGTTACCCCTCATCACGGAGGACAAGGTTATGTTACCCCAATCGACAGTATTGGTTACAAAGCAGCAAATATGGCCTATACAGAAACTTTTGGTATACCGGCTATTCCGGTGCGTTCAGGAGGAAGTATTCCTATTGTCGCTTTGTTTGAGAAAGAATTAAAAAGTAAAACCATATTAATGGGCTTCGGTCTTGACAGTGATGCCATTCATTCGCCAAATGAACATTTCGGAATCTTCAATTACCTGAAAGGAATTGAAACCATTCCTTTGTTTTACAAGTATTTTGTGGAGCTTTCGAAGTAATTCACATATCAATACAATTCAAAATCCGTTCAGCAATGAGCGGATTTTTTTATGCCTTTCCCCAAAGGATTTTGGTTTTAAATGGGAGCTATTTCCTGCTATCCGTTGCAATCTTGTGTGCCGAACCCCGGCACATAAGGATTTCCACTTCTATCAGGGCTAGGCTTTTGGTTTTTGTAAGATATTGATGTTTTGATAATTACATTTCCATATGTAAGAATCATTTGCGTAAAAAAAAGAGCAAAAAGTTTGGCTGTATTAATTTTTATTCTACATTTGTAGAGTTAATTCTATTTTAGTAGAACAAAATAAATTTATGAGAAACTTATTCGTCATTTTATTCCTTACAATGGTTTTAATTGGATGTAAAACAACTCCAATTAATCAAAAAGAAAACAACAAAAAAGTAGGGCTTTGGATAGAAAAATATGAAATCGACACCATACAATGCAAATCGGTTGGGAAATATAAAAATGGGGAACCCGTAAAAAAATGGTTGAATTATACAGGCAATGCAATCAGCAAAAAAGAAGTTTACAGAAAAAACAAATGTATCATTACCAATTATAATCCAAACGGAACGATTCAATCCAAAGGAAAAACAAAACTAGTTGTCACAGGCCCAGAAATACACTGGTTTTATTATGGTGATTGGAAATACTTTGACGAAAACGGAATCCAAGTATCCACCAGGAAATATGAAAATGGCGAATTAATTTCGGATATAAAAACACCAATAGTCACAAAAAGCAAATAGACACAACTAAAAAATTTAAATCATGCAATTATCCAACTCCGAAGAACAATTAATGGAACACCTTTGGAGGCTTGAAAAAGCTTTCATGAAAGATTTACTCGAGGCGTATCCCGAACCAAAGCCAGCAACAACAACTGTTGCAACTCTTTTGAAAAGAATGATAGACAAGAAATTTGTTGCCTACAACGAATTTGGAAACTCACGGGAATATTACCCTTTGGTCAAAAAAACGGATTATTTCTCGAAACACGTCAACGGATTGATTAGCAATTTCTTCAACAATTCGGCATCACAATTTGCTTCGTTCTTTACAACTGAAACGAATTTATCGACTTCGGAATTAGAAGAACTTAAGAAAATAATAGATTCACAAATTCAAAAAAAGAAAAAATGACAATGTATCTTTTAAAATCAGGAATGCTGCTTTTAATCTTTTATACAGTGTATAAATTATGGTTAGAAAACGAAAAAATGTTTCGCTTTAATAGAGGGTATTTAATTATAAGCTTAGTTTTTAGCTTGATTATTCCTTTGCAGTTATTTTCATTTGGACCTTTTTTGGATAGCAATTTAAAGACAATTCAATTAGAAGAAATTATCCTTAGGACAAACAATGTCATTCAAAATAAGACAAGCAGTTACTATATCATAACTATGGTTTTAAGTATAATTTATGCTATAGGTGTGTTGTTATTAAGTATTCGTTTTGCTTTGAATTTATATTCATTCTATAAGAAATCGAAAAATAATAAAATTCAGTTTATTAATGGAGAAAAAGTAATTCTTATTAATGAATCTATTTTGCCTCATTCGTTTTGGAATACTATTTTTATTAGTCTTGATGATTATGAAAGTAATAAAATTCCATCCGAATTAATTGCTCATGAAAAAGCACATCTAACACAGAAGCATTCATTAGATATCCTTTTTATTGAAGTCTTGCAAATAATATTTTGGTTTAATCCGCTATTCATTTCATACAAAAAAGCCATTAAACTCAATCACGAATTCCTGGCGGATGAAGCAGTAAACAAGCAGTTTAATTCCGTTAGTTATTATCAAAATTTATTACTGAAAATAGCATCTAATAAAACTAATATCGCTCTAGCAAGTAATATTAATTACTTAATAACTAAGAAACGTTTTCTCATGATGGCAAAAAAACAATCGCCTGTAAAAAATATTTTCAAAATGTTTGCAGTAGGGATGATTTATAGCATATTATTGTTTGTTTTTAATACTAAAACTTTTGCACAAGAATCTACTAACAATGATTTAGAAGTAAATAAAAAAACAAACAGCGCAATTAAACAACCCGAATATCCTGGCGGAAATATTGAATTTTACAAATTTGTTGGAATGCATTTTAAATTACCTGTTGAAGCCACCCAAGACAAAGTGGAAGGCAAAATATTAATTAAATTTATGGTAGAAAAAGATGGTTCACTTTCTAATTTTAAAATAGAAAAAGATTTAGGATACGGGTTAGCCGAGAAAGCTATTGGAGTTATAAAACTTTCGCCTAAATGGATTCCAGGTTCAGAAAATGGAAAACCAGTTCGTGTAGAATATAGTTTGCCAATAACTATTCAATCAAAGTAATTGTTAAAAAAATCCGCTTCTTAAACGGAAGCGGATAAATAAAAAACAAAAAAAATTAACTAAAAACTTTATCAGGATTATATCCAACATAAGGCATTGTTTGTTCATTAAACACAACACCATATTCTTCTAACTCCTTTAAAATTGGAAGATAGACTTCTTTGCGAATCGGGAGCTGCACTCCAGGAGTTGTAATTTTCCCGTTCAAAATCAACAAAGTCGCCATAGCAACAGGCAATCCAACAGTTTTTGCCATTGCGGTATAGGTTTGATCTTCGCCAATGCAAACCATTTTGGAATCTATTTGTTTTTCTTCGCCGTTAAGAACATATCCAAACTTGTGATACATCACAATCATGTCCTTATCGTTCGGTTTTAAAGTCCAACTATCGCTGAGTATTTTTTCAAGAATTTGTGCTGGTGTGGCGTTTTTTAATCCTATTTTTTTATTGTCATTAAATAAATCCAATTCCAAAAGTTTGTCCCACATAATGTCGTCTTGATCAATCTTTAGAATCAAACGCATTTTAATTTCAACAGAATCGGTTGGGTGGTAGGGCAGGAATGAATTCACAAATTGGCGGTAACTCATATTTTCGGAGTCCTCCATAATGTAACTATCATCGGTCATTCCTAATTGCACAAACATATTCCAAGCTTTAGAAAAACCAATCCTTCGGATAGTTCCTCTGTATAAAGTAAGTACATCATCTAGTCCGTAAACACTTCTGTATTTAAGCGAATCTCTATTAGAATAAGCTTCAAACTTCCCATAACCTTCTACTTCCAAAAACTCGGTTCGGCGAAACAAATTCACATACGGAATGTATTTATAAGTTCCTTCCTGAATAAATTTAGCTGTTCCGCCTTGGCCAGCAAGCACTACATTACGAGGAGCCCAAGTAAATTTATAATTCCATAAATTATCATCTGATTCTGGTGCTACAAGACCTCCGCAAAAAGATTCAAACAGGAGCATTTTCCCTCCTTGTTCTTTAATTTCATCAATTACTTTCATGGCGCTCATGTGGTCAATTCCTGGGTCGAGACCAATTTCATTCATGAAGATTAAATTATTGGCTTTTGCAGCTTCGTTTAGTTCCTGCATCGCATCACTTATATACGATGCGGTTACCAAATGTTTTTTATAAACCAAACAATCCCTTGCCACTTCTATATGTAAATGAGCGGGCAACATCGAAATAACAATCTCCGATTTTTGGATTGCCTCTTTTCTTTGATTTTCATCAAAAATATCTAAAGCAATTGCAGTCGCATTTGGATGATTTTTAGTTTTTTTTTGTGCCAAAGCCAAAGATAAATCTCCAATAATAAGATTCAGATTTTCCGAAACTGATTTGTTCAAAAGATACTGTATCAAAGATGAAGCTGATCTTCCTGCTCCTATAATTAGAATTGTTCTCATAAGTTGATTGTTTTCACAAACATGAACTTTTTAAGTTTAATAATGATAAATTTACAACAAAAATGAATTCCATTGTTGTATTTGTAACAAGTATTTTAATTTTTTTTAGATTAAGTATTAGATTTTATTTTCAAATAAAAATGTAAGCTAAATTAATTATTTAAAAAAAAACTACTGTAAAGGCATATAAAAAATCTTTCAGTTTAAAATTATATAAGATACTTTTGCAATACTTTAAATGATAAAAAAATGGAGAAGAAAATAGTTTCTACGGCCGCAGTTTTGGGAATGATAGCGATAATTTTAGGTGCATTTGGTGCTCATGGTTTGAAACAAGTGTTAACAATCGAACAGCTAAATACATTTGAAACTGGAGTTAAATACCAAATGTATCATGCGTTGTTTTTATTGTTTGTTGGAACTACACCATTAATCAATCGAAAGTTAAAAAATACGATTTATAATTGTACTCTTATTGGAGTTGTTTTTTTCTCTGGCTCGATTTATCTTTTAGCGACCAATTCCTTGACCCCAATAGATTTTAAAGTAATAGGTTTTATCACACCCATTGGAGGACTGTTTCTTATTATTTCATGGTTTTTAGTGTTTTTTGACTTAATAAAGCCTCAAAAAAATAAAAATAAATCTTAATCTAGTTATAAAAAAAAATTATATTTTTGCGTTGAAATAAGAAACCCTCACGCAAAATTATTTTTATGGACAACTACGCTTTAATTACGAAATCGATTTCGTTAAAAAATTTAGGAATCGAAAATGCAAAAATTCGGTATCAGCTAAGTCCTACTGAACTGCACGAAATAACCATTCAATCAGGACAAGGCTTTGAGAACAACACAGGCGCGTTAGCCATAAACACTGGAGAATTTACTGGTCGCTCTCCGCAAGACAGGTTCATCGTTAAAGACAATATAACTGAAGGTAAAGTATGGTGGGGAAAAGTAAATATTCCTTTTGAACCTAATGCATTCGAATCACTTCTTAAAAAAGTTACCGCATACTTATCAAACAAAGAAATTTTTGTCAGAGATGCTTACGTTTGTGCCGATCCCAATTATAAATTGAATGTACGCGTTGTTACAGAAACCGCTTGGGCTAATCTATTTTGCCACAATATGTTTTTGAGATTAACTAATGAAGAATTAGAAAATTTCACTCCCGAATGGACCGTAATTTGTGTTCCGGAGTTTCAAGCAGACCCTGAAGTTGATGGAACTCGACAAAGTAATTTTGCCATCCTTGATTTCACTAAAAAGATCGCTTTAATTGGTGGAACAGGTTATACAGGCGAAATGAAAAAAGGAATTTTTTCAGCATTAAATTTCATTCTGCCGGTTTTCAAAAATACTTTACCAATGCATTGTAGTGCTAATGTTGGTGAAAACGGAGATACTGCACTATTCTTTGGATTATCTGGAACTGGGAAAACCACTTTGTCTGCAGATCCAGAAAGAAAACTAATTGGCGATGATGAGCATGGGTGGACCAATGAAAATACGATTTTTAATTTTGAAGGAGGTTGTTATGCTAAAGTAATAAACCTCACCGAAGAAAATGAACCAGACATTTTCAGAGCTATTAAAAAAGGAGCTATTCTTGAAAATGTGGTTTTCAAAAAGGGAACAAACGAAGTTGATTTTGAAGATATTTCTATTACTCAAAATACTCGAGTTAGTTACCCAATTGAACATATTGACAATATCCAACCTTGCTCAATTGGTAAAAACCCAAAAAATATTTTCTTCTTAACGGCTGATGCCTACGGTATTTTACCACCAATATCTAAATTAACAGCTGGTCAAGCGGCGTATCATTTTATATCTGGATATACTGCAAAAGTTGCAGGAACAGAAGCTGGAGTTACCGAGCCTCAACCTAATTTTTCAGCTTGTTTTGGTGCTCCATTCATGCCTTTGCATCCAACAAAATATGCTGAAATGTTGAGCCAAAAAATGAAGGAAGCTAACGTAAAAGTTTGGCTAATCAACACTGGATGGACAGGAGGCGCTTACGGCACAGGAAGTCGAATGAAATTGAAATACACTCGAGCGATGATTACTGCAGCGTTGAAAGGACAATTAGATTCAGTTGAATTCAAGAATCATGACGTATTTGGAATTGCAATTCCACAATCTTGTCCGGAAGTTCCCAGCGAAATTTTAAATCCCAGAAACACTTGGGAAAACCCAAAATTATACGACACAAAAGCAATCGAATTGGCCCATAAATTCGAGGCTAATTTTGCTCAATTTAAAGAATTTGCCAATGCTGAAATATTAGCAGGCGCACCAATAATATAATAAAGGAAATTACTAATTCAAATTTGAAAGAGCTGTTCTTTACGGAATAGCTTTTTTTGTACCCTTCTATAAAAATTAATCTTTCAAAACGCTTAAACAAAAACAAATCAATATTTTAACTTACTTATTGATTTTTCATTCTTAAATTTGTACCAATCAAATCATCAATCAAAAATCAATCAATCATGTTAAAACAATTTTTCATCCTGTGTTCAGGCGCTGACAAACCGTTACTCGACGGTTGCTCCGAAGGCGAACAAACCAAATATGTTGGTATTGGCGCTACAGTATTTTTTACAGCCGTTATGGCTTTTATTGCTAGTGCTTATGCTCTTTTCACTGTTTTCGACAATGTTCTTCCCGCACTACTTTTTGGACTCGTTTGGAGTTTACTCATTTTTAATCTGGATCGTTTTATTGTTTCTACCATTCGAAAAAGAAATAATTTTGCTGCTGAATTTTTACAAGCTACTCCGCGAATTATTTTAGCGATTATTATTGCTATCGTAATTTCAAAACCATTGGAAATCAAAATCTTTGAAAAGGAAATCAATACCGTTTTATTGAAAGAAAAAAATGCAATGGCTTTGAATAATAAAAAGGAAGTTGCTAGTTTTTTCAAATCAGATTTGGACAAAAACAAAGGTGATATCGCAAGTCTTAAAGCAGAAATTACCAATAAAGAAAAAGAATTAAACACACTTTATCAAGCTTATATTCAAGAAGCCGAAGGAACTGCAGGAACTAAGAAAATGGGTAAAGGTCCTATTTTTAAAGAAAAAATTGCCAAATACAATATAGCTTCCGGAGAACTTGATACAATCCGAAAAAACAATTTGGCCAAAATTGCTGTTCTGGAAAAAAGCTCCAAAACATTGCAAACCGATCTAGACAAAAAAGTAACCGAAACTCAACCAATCATTGATGGGTTTGACGGTTTGATGGCACGAATCAATGCGTTGAATAAATTGCCTTGGATCCCTTCTTTCTTTATAATGCTATTATTTTTAGCCATTGAAACTTCTCCAATTATTGCCAAATTATTATCTCCAAAAGGAGAATATGATTTTAAATTAGAAGATTTAGAAACGGCTCTCAAAGCCACTTTGGAACAAAATAAACACCAACGTGAATTGTTGGTAAAAACTAATGCTTCGATGCATGATAAAGTGTATGCAGATATTGCTGAGGATAAAAAATTATATGATTTACAACGCAAAAATGCTGAAGAATTATTAGCATTACAATCCAATGGATTTGTGGATAGACAAAAGCAAACCCTTTAGTCAAAACCAAATTTCAATTGCTGAGGTTGACTTTTTTTTATACAAAAGAATTATTACAATTTAAAAAAAAGAGTTATTTTTTACTTCTAAAATGTTGTTAAAAAACAATCGAAGAATTTATACACAATAAAAAAAACAAACCCCAACAAATTAAAACTTGTCGGGGTCTTGCATTTTAAAAAATTAGATTTTACATTAAACTAAGAATCTCTTTTTTGAAAGCGTCATATTCTGCTTGCATAATCAATCCATTATCAAGAAGTCTTTTGTAATTTTGAAGCTTTGCAAAAAGTTCATCTTGTGATAGTTCACTCGTTTTTTTCTCAGTTGGAGCAGTTGTGTTTTCTGCAACAGGTTCTGAATAGTTAGAAACTGCAGGCATAATTTCAGCAAAATTGGTAACTTCTTCTGTTTCCATTTCTTCAATCAATTCTGATTCCTGAATTAATTCTGGAGCAATTTCTTCGGTTATTACAGACGCAGAAGCTTCGGTTGCAGTTGCACCATTTTTCAATATATCCAATTGTTCTTTGGCAAAAGTTGCAATTTTTCTAGCTTGAATTTTTGGAATATAATCGATAGAAACCTGAATTTGTGTTTTAGTCGAAAAAGAAAATTCAGAACCTAAAATATTCTCTTTCATAAAAGTTCCTTCAATTTCATCCCAAGTAAAATCAGTGAAATTCATTGAAAGTCCCATGTTTTTTGGCTGACAAATAATAATTCTTTTATTAGTCACAACAATACTATCAGGAAAAACAGTAATAGCAGGTTTTTTCTGAACTGCGATATACCCAACTTCTTCGTTTTTCATCAATAAATCATTCAGTTTTGAAGTGATTTTTTCGATGGCTTTTGGATCTTGTTCTTCGTTAAGAAACTTTTTAAGATTATCAATCATAGTATTTTATTTGAAAGTGTCTGAGGTTTTTTTGACAAAAGTAATGTCTATTTTTCTAATTGCTTCGCCTGTTCGGTAAATTTTTTACCTCGAGTCAATAATTTCGTTTTGAATTTTCTTGCTTAAACTTTTAAAAACCAAGTCATACGAATGGTCTATCAATTCCTTGAGCAAAACATTCGTCACATCACTATTAACTGTGATAGTGTTCCAATGTACTTTGTTCATATGGAATCCCGGATTTATTCCATCGTAATCAGCTCTGAGTTCTTGTGCTTTTTCAGGATCACATTTCAGATTCACAGATGGACTTCCTTTTTCCCATTGTAACAAAGAAGAAAGAGCAAATATTTTTCCGCCCACTTTAAAAACCAAAGTATCTTCATCGAAAGGGAAATGCTCCGTAACTCCTTTTTTAGAAAGGCAATATTCGTAGTATGTTTCTAAATTCATTTATTTTCCGATTTCACCCAAATGGGTATATTTAAAACCTGTTTCATATTTCAAACCATAACCAAACATCCTGTCCATAGACGAATGTGCAAATAAAATCACGCCGGAAAGTTGAATTTCTGCATTCGAACAATAAATTCCAACAAGATATACGACAATTGCAATCCCTCTATGATGAGCTACATTATAGCAAAAAGCACCTGTTTTATTTCCAAATACATAACCAATCATTGAAAAATCAGGTAATAAAATTAAAACCAAAAACCACCACCAAGCGTATTGCATTTGGTTGAAAAAATAAATTCCGAGTATAAAAAGTCCTAATTCTTCTAATTTGATAACTGATTTCATCACACTATTTTTTCCATCATTCGTTCGGGATATGCTAACTCTTTAAAACCAAATTTCTGATATAAAAAATGGGCGTCTCTCGTTGCTAACCTCCATATTTTCACTTCTTTCAAAGTAGGCTCTTCCATCATCGCCGAAATCAAAATCGAAGAATATCCTTTTCCTCTATGTTCTTCGGTAATAAAAACATCCATCATATAAGCAAAAACTACGTAATCGGTAATGACACGGGCAAAACCAATTTGGACATCATCCAAATAAATTCCAAAACAAACCGAAGCATCAATCGTTCGTTGTACTTCATCAATAGTTCTTCCTGCAGCCCAATAAATATCTTTTAGAAAATGCTGGATAAAAGGGATGTCTAGTTTTTCTTTATTTGTAGAAACTGTGATCATTTTTTAAAATAGATTTTGATAAGCCCAGCTCAAAAGTCTTTGTCGTTATTCATTTGTAGTTTTAAAAAAACTATTAAAGTGGTTTGGGAAATTTTTGTTTAAGGTTAAAAACTATTTCTGAAGGACCATTCCTTTGCAAATAATCCAATTTTTCCATTGCTGTTGCAAGTTCTGGAATTTCACCTTTTTTAACCCACCACAAAGCAGTTGCAACCTGTCCAAAACTGTGAAACCATTCTTTTCTGCGCCTTAAAAACTCGGAATGAAAGGTTTTATACATATAATGCTCCAGCGTTTCGATACTTTCCCAGATTGAATAATTTACAATAATTTGTTCGTCATTGTATGGATTCAAATTTGTTGCGTTATTGTCCTCGTCTTTTAAACGCCATACAAATCCATCACTTTTCTCAGCGAGTTCATTGACTTCGTCAAGATTATCGACAAATTCTTTCATAATGGGATCGTTAATGTTAACACCCTTCATTTTAGCAATATTTATTTCTGCAAGATGATATTCTGCCATTTTATATTTTTTATTAAACAGTAAAAATCTGTAATCCACTCGATTACAACTATTCCAAATTTAAATAAAACAAATCACTTGCGATTCCATCAGTCAAAAATTTTCCTTTTGAGGTAGGTTTCAAAATGTCGTTTTTAATAAAAAGTAAATCGTCATTTATAAATTTCTGAGCTTGTATCTGTACATAATTCGAATATTTGCTGCCGAATTCGGTTTCTATTCTGTCCAAAGAAACGCCCCAAATCGTTCGCAGACCTGTCATAATATATTCGTTGTAACGGTCGGTAATGGACAACACTTCAACTTCATTCGGAAGATTATTTTCATGAATGGATTTTAAATAAAGAGGATTATTCGAAATATTCCAACTTCTGGAAACGCCATCATAACTATGAGCTGACGGACCAATTCCTATATATTTTTTGCCCAACCAATAAGCTGAATTGTTTTTGGAGAAATAATTTTCTTTCCCAAAATTCGACAATTCATAATGGACAAAACCATTCGCTTCAAGTATTTGGACTAAAATTTCAAAATGTTCTGATGCTACTTCATCTTTAGGTTGCGCAATTTTTCCGGTCTGAATGAGTTTGTTCAAAGCCGTTTTGGGTTCAACTGTCAACGCATAACTCGAAATATGAGGAATGCCAAAACTCAGAGCATTTTCAATATTTTGTTTCCATTTTTCGTTGCTCATTCCAGGAATTCCATAAATCAAATCAATGGTAATATTATCGAAATATTTTGTTGCTATTTCTAAACATTTTTTTGCTTCCACCGAGTTATGAGCCCGATTCATCATTTTCAAATCTTCTTCGAAAAATGATTGAATTCCGATGCTGAGTCGGTTGATTCCAATTTTTGAAAGTGCAATCAAATATTCTTCTGATAAATCGTCAGGATTGGCTTCGAGCGTAATTTCAGGACTTTCAGCAACTGCATAATTTTGATAAATCGAATCAATCTGCAATCTCAAATCTGCAATCTGCAATCTACTTGGCGTTCCACCGCCGAAGTAAATAGTTTCAACAATTTCATCTTTAAATTCACTTTTGCGCATTTGCAATTCTTTGGCAATAGCCAAAACCATTTCGTCTTTCTTCTTCATTGAAGTCGAAAAATGAAAGTCACAATAATGACAAGCCTGTTTGCAAAACGGTATATGGATGTAGATTCCTGACATAATAAAAAAAGAGCAAGTTAAATCTTGCTCTTGAATAATTATCATTAATCTCCGTAAAAATTAAAATTATATTTTAATGCTGTCCGGAGATTCATTTTGTATTTGATTATTTTATCTTCCTTCTTTAAATTTTCCTTCAGTAATGACAATTTTTGAGCCATTAACAGGATGAGTTGCAACTAAACTAAAAGTTCCTTCGACATAGTAATCATTTACAGTTGTATAAGTTACAGTACCGGCAACATTATAATCTATAAATTCATGTGTTGCCAAATCAAATTTTTCAACAGAGATTCTATTTGCAAAATTATTGCTGCTAAAAGGGAAAGTTCCTGTTTTTAAATCTCCTCTTGGGAAAACAATACCCAAGTTATATTCGCCGTCATTCTCAACATTAAGAATCGTTTGAGACAATGACGTAGTGCTACCAAAGGACATAGCATGCCAATCTTTCCCATCTATTTTTGCAAAAGTTCCTAATCCAGCAATATTTGGAATCAAATTTGAATAAGAAACATCGAATGCGCCGCTTACCGTAATAAAATTTGATGGATTAGTGATATAATTAGATTCAAAGTCATATCCATCGTCATACAATTTTCCAGAAAATTTCACTTTCACCGTTTTATTGGCAGTATTAAGTTCTATTATTGTAAAAGTAAAAGTATTTGCAGTAAAAATTTCTGAAACTTCATGCATTGGAACTGTACTTAATGCTGAGACACCATGTGTAAATCCTTGGAACAAATTGCCATAAGTATTAAACTTAAAATCGATTCCAATTCCGTCAGTTGTTTGGCCGGAAACTTCAATGAAGTCGTCCATTTTGATTGCCTCCCATGAACTTATTTTCTTTGTTTCATTATTGTAAACAAAATCAAAAGAACCTACTGTTGATGCGTTGTCTGAATTATTTTCATCTGAAGAGCATGATGTGATAAGGGCTGTAAATAAAATAAAAGCAATAAATTTAATTTTTGTCATTTTTTAAGATAGGTTAAGTTGATTTTTTTGCAAATATAATTATTTTCTTACCTTATCCTCATTTTGTTTTACAAAAGAATCCCAACCCGAATAACTTTTTCCTGCAACTATTTTTCCAGAATTAAAGAAATGACAAACTGCCGCCGCCAAACCATCGGTGGAATCTAGGTTTTTAGGCAATTCTTTCAAACCCAATAATTGCTGAAGCATTTTAGCAACCTGTTCTTTGGTAGCATTTCCGTTACCAGTAATTGCCATTTTTATTTTTTTGGGCTCATATTCAGTAATTGGAATATCTCTCGAAAGTCCCGCAGCCATTGCAACGCCTTGTGCTCTTCCTAATTTTAGCATTGATTGAACATTTTTTCCAAAGAAAGGGGCTTCAATAGCGATTTCATCGGGATGATGGGTTTCTATTAATTCTATAGTGCGTTCAAAAATGATTTTTAGCTTTTGATAATGATTGTCATATTTGGACAATTGCAATTCGTTGAGCTGCAAAAATTCCATCTTTTTATTGACCACTTTTATCAATCCAAAACCCATTATTGTGGTTCCAGGGTCGATTCCTAATATGATGCGTTCTTTTGTCAAGGTTTGCTTTTATGTTATTATGTAGTCTTAAATGGGGTAAACTTCCGAGATTTTTATTCGGTTAGTCTTTGTATTTCCTGATCGCTTAAAAATTCCAATTCACAAAATAAACACGCTCCATTTCCGCCTTTTGGATTTCGATAACCAATTACAGTTCCTAAATTTGTAGTTTCTGCCTGGATTACTACTATTAATTCTCTCTCTCCATTTTCCTGATTGGTCAAATATGCTAATTTTGGTAAATCCATTTTGAAAGCTTTATGCTCTGGATCTGAATGTTGTAAACAAAAAACCGCAGTTTTATTTTTGGTTTCTTTTTCAGTTGCAATTCTTCCTGAAATTACTGGAATTGTTTTCCATGATTTTATTTCAAATGCTTGCCAGTCTAAGTAATTTTTCATCATATTTGGGGGTTTTTGATAATTAAATATAAATGTTAGTAATTCGGGGGTATGTATGTTAATTTTTAATTTATCATTTTTTTAATTCGTTTTAATCTCTTCCAAAATTTTAATTATTTTATCTAATTTTTCGACTTCGATTTTATCTAATCTCAATGCTAGAGCTTCAATTTCCAATTTTGCTTCTTTATTAGTTTGATAATCCGATTGCGCTTGGATTCGGTCTCTTTCACTTTGTCTGTTTTGAGACATCATTATAATAGGAGCGGCATAAGCAGCCTGCGTAGAGAAAACCAGATTAAGTAATATAAAAGGGTAGGCATCCCAATGATTTATATAGCCTATCAGATTTAATCCCATCCAAACTATTATAAAAACAGTCTGAAGAATAATGAATCTCCAGGAACCCATTCCATTTGCTACTGAATCAGCCAAACGGCTACCAAAACTTAGACCTTCTTTATGTTGATCGTGCCAGTTTTTATTGTGAAGTAAATTCATGAATTCTAATTTTTAGATTATTTCTACGATTTCTATTTTATTATTGAAAAATAAATGAATATTCATTACAAAACTCTGCAGACCTTAATGCCACTTGTATACTAGTTTTTCCTTTACTTTGCGGCATGATTATAATTCCGGACAAAATTAAACAATTCCTTGTACTTCTTGTCAAACTTTTGATTGTTGGTGCTGCCTTTTATTTTATTTACGATCAATTGGCTAACAATGACAAACTGGATTGGCAAAAATTTCTAATTTTATTTCACAAAAATCAATCGGTTTTAGGGATTGGTTTTATTTTGATTTTGAGTGTTTTGAACCGTTTGTTTGAAATTTTAAAATGGCAAAATTTAGTTTCTTTTCTAAGACCAATTTCTTTGGCAGAAGCTACAAAACAGGTTTTGGCTTCGCTAACTGCAGGTTTATTTACACCAAACGGGCTGGGAGAATATGCAGGAAAAGCATTGTATTTTGATAAAAAAGAAGCAAAAAAAATTGTTTTCTTAAACCTGATTTGCAACGGGATCCAAATGATTTTGACCGTTATTTTTGGTGTTTTTGGATTATTATATTTCAATGCACAATACAATGTAATTACTTCAAAAACAGTTGCGATACTTTTTGGCATTTGCCTGTTGCTCGTTGGAATTCTATTTTTTACAAAAAAAATAAATATCAAAGGCTATTCTATTGAGAAACTGATTCGTAAAATCAATGAAATCCCAAAAACCATTCATCAAAAAAATATAGTTCTGGCTATTTTTCGGTATTTGGTTTTCTCACATCAATACTACTTTTTATTCTTAGCTTTTGATGTCGATTTGCCTTATTTCATTTTGATATCGGCTATATCGAGTGTTTATTTTCTGGCTTCGTCCTTACCAACTTTTCAGTTTTTAGATTTTGCCGTAAAAGGAAGCGTAGCAGTCTATTTCTTTGGAATATTAGGTGTAAACGAATGGGTGGTTATTTTTATTTCTACCTTGATGTGGTTTCTAAATGTGGTTTTGCCGGTGCTTATAGGCAGTTATTATGTATTGAATTTTAAAACTAAAACTGTGCAATGATTTTGACTTTATTAGGCATATTAATCATTTATGTCCTTATGATAGGTTGGCTCATTTATGGTTTTACCAAAATAAATTCATTTGAATATACTGGCTCAACGCCAAAAACCAGTTTTGCAATTATTGTTCCTTTCCGAAATGAAGCAGAAAATTTACCCATTTTATTAGACAGTATTTCGAAGTTGAATTATCCAATCCATTTATTTGAAGTGATTTTGGTTGATGATGAATCAGATGAAGAATTCAGATTGCAGAGTTCAGCGTTTAGTATACAAATTGTGAGAAACAACAGAAAATCAAATTCTCCAAAGAAAGATGCGATAACTACAGCGATGCAATATGTAAAAACCAATTGGGTTATTACTACCGATGCCGATTGTGTAGTTCCTGAAAATTGGTTACTTTCTTTAGATAATTTTATTCAGTTAAATGCTATTGATATGGTTGCAGGAGCAGTTACTTATGATTGTAAAGACTCGTTTTTGCATCATTTTCAGCAATTGGATTTGGCGAGTTTACAAGGAGCAACTATTGGTAGCTTCGGAATTAAAAAGGGTTTTATGTGCAATGGCGCTAACTTTGCTTACACCAAATCTTTCTTTCAAAAACTCAATGGATTCGAAGGAAACAATAGTATTGCCAGTGGCGATGATGTTTTTCTTCTCCAAAAAGCGTTATCTCAATATCCAGAAAAAGTAGCTTATCTAAAATCTAAGAACTCCATTGTGATGACAAAACCTGTGAATGATTGGAAATCGTTATTTTATCAAAGAGTTCGTTGGGCGTCAAAAACTTCTTCTTATCAAATTGCCTTTGGAAAATGGTTGGGAATTTTGGTTTTTCTTATGAATTTGGAATTGGTTTATGCTTTTGTTCTTATGATATTTGGTATTTTCCCAAGCTTTTTTCTTGGAACCGTGTTCATCTTCAAATTTGGAATTGATATTATTTTAATAAAAAAAACTCATCATTTTTTAGGCAATAACAAAATGCACTATTTGCTTTTAAGCAGTTTGTTATATCCTTTTTTCAGTATAGCTGTAGCTCTGTATTGCCTATTTGGAAAATACGAATGGAAAGGGAGGAGGTTTTAGATTTGAAATTGCGGAAGACAGTTTTGTAGCAATTTTATAAAGATTTCAGATTATAATTTTAAAATCTGCAAT
The DNA here is from genome assembly GCF_035456085.1 of Flavobacterium sp. Taxonomy (GTDB): domain Bacteria; phylum Bacteroidota; class Bacteroidia; order Flavobacteriales; family Flavobacteriaceae; genus Flavobacterium. The sequence continues at coordinate 13,583 of NZ_DATIDY010000234.1, read as the reverse complement.
CTAAAGTCTACAATCTGAAAACTGCATTCTGAATTCTAAAAAAAACTATTGAACTTTTAAAATAACTGGAAGTATAAATTGTGTTTTTACAGGTAATCCACGCTTGATGGCAGGATTGATTTTTGGGAAATCGACCAAACGTGCTCTTAAAATACTATCAATTTTCACTCTATCATACGTAACCGAATCTTTCGGGAATTGCGGTTCGAATTTCATAGTTGCATTTGGGAAAACCGTTACTTTTACTTCAATCGTATCCAATTCAGGATAAAGCATCGCCAAAGTATCACTGCACAATTTCTCTTGGATTAACTGCGTCAAAATCTCAAAAAAACATTGTTGACGTTGTTTTTTGTCCTCAATTTTATCGCAATCCACCACCGATGGATATTCATCTACTTCTTTCCAATTGATCGCCTTCAATTCCTTTTGCAACAATTCCTTTTCAGAAGGAACTTGCTTGTCAAAGTATTGACAGGAATTAAAAAGTATAAAGGCCAAAAAAAGGGAATATTGCTTCAATGTTTATTTTTTGAATGGAACTACTATCATATAAAAATACAATTATTTTTCCCATATTCGTAAATTGAATACGCGTTGCATTTTCGATTTCAAAATTACTAAAAATATTTTTATGGATTTCCTCCTTTTGTTATTGGGTTTTATTTGCGTTATAGTCGGTATTTTAGGCAGTTTTCTACCCGTTTTACCAGGTCCAAGCATCAGTTGGGTTGGAATTTTATTGTTATATTTTACATCGGCTGTTCCGACCAATTATTGGATTTTGAGTATTTCGGCCATTATAACTATTATACTCACGATTTTAGATTATATCATTCCTGCCAAGGGGACTAAGAAATTCGGCGGAAGTTCCTATGGTATTTGGGGGACCAACATCGGTCTTATTATTGGACTACTCGCTCCAATTCCTTTAGGTTTTCTGATTGGACCTTTTGTCGGCGCTTTTGTGGGCGAACTCATTTATGACAGCAAAGACCATCAACGCGCTTTGAAAGCTGCGACAGGTTCGTTATTTGGGTTTTTGGCTTCCTCTTTCATGAAATTTATTGTCTGCATCATGTATCTAGGATTGTTTCTTTGGATTGTATGGCAATATAAAACAGAATTATTTTAGAAAAATTAAAATAGTTGAGCGAGACTATGTAAAAGGGCTACTTTACTTTGTTATGGGTCTTAATACGCTTAAATCTGCTTGTTTCTAATTTCAATAAATAAATATTAATCTTTTACCTACTTACTAAATTTTTTAAATTTTATTTTTTTGAAAGCTAGAATAAAAAACAAAAAACTTGTAATGCCCTTGTAATTAGTGTTTTGGATACTTGACGCAATTATTTTTGTAGGTTTTTATTTCGTAAAAATAATTTATAGTATTATTTCAACGTTTAAAATGAGCATTTAAACATAAATTATTTCTTTTTAATTTAAAAAAAAAATATATTTTTGCGCCTTGACATTGGTCATATTAAGTTTTCCCCCAACCCCCAAACCTATGAAAACAAATTTAAATATAGCTTTATATAGAATTGCGTTTTTTCTTTTTTTCTTTATTGGATATGTTGCTCATGGACAAGATCCTGCAGAACCATGTGATGATATACCTGGGGCACCTCTTCCCCCTTGTGTAAAAATTGACGCACCTATAGACTCAAATCTTGTAATATTGCTAATCGTTGCATTAATTTTCGGAACATACATTATATACAATCATAAAATAAACAAAAAAAGAGCAATTTAAATTGCTCTTTTTTTGTTTAAACATTTGCAGTTCTATTTATTACTATACAATCTAGAAACATACTTTCCAATTACATCAAATTCTAAATTAACCTTTGTCCCAACAACAAACGAATTAAAATTTGTATGTTCATATGTATAAGGAATAATAGCGACACTAAAGTTGTCTTTTCCAGAATCTACAACTGTCAAGCTTACTCCATTAACAGTTATAGATCCTTTCTCGATAGTAATATTTTGCAATTCAGAATCATACTCAAAAGTATAAAACCAACTTCCATTAGTTTCTTGGGCTACTATACATGTTCCAGTTTGGTCAACGTGACCTTGTACAATATGTCCATCCAAACGATCGCCGAGCTTCATCGCTCTTTCTAGATTAACATGGTCGCCAACTTTCCAATTTGAGATATTGGTTTTTTTAATAGTTTCACCAATGGCGGTAACGGTATAGCAGTTTCCTTCAATAGCGACTACTGTTAAACATATTCCGTTATGAGCGACACTTTGATCAATTTTTAATTCATTAGTAATTGCCGAATCTATAGTGATGTGGATATTATCTTGCTCTTTTTTGATTTCTTGGACAATACCAAGAGTTTCAATTATTCCTGTAAACATTTGTTGTTTTATTTTACTAAATTTGCAGTTCAAAATTAGCAATAAATAACCAGAGCACATTATGAAAAAAGCAGAAAATATAATCGTCGGAATTTCAATAGGAGATTTAAACGGTATTGGAAGCGAAGTTATCTTGAAAACATTCGAAGATGCCCGAATGTTAGAACTATGTACCCCTGTTATTTTTGCCAATGTGAAAATCTTATCATTCATTAGAAAAAATTTTGAATCAACCGTCGCTTTACAAGGTATAGATAAGTTAGATCAAATAGTTATCGGTAAAGTCAATGTTTATAATCTTTGGAAAGAAGGTGTCGATTTGAACCTTGGAACAAATGATGAAAAAATAGGCCAATACGCTATTAAATCGTTTGTAGCTGCTACCAAAGCGCTAAAAGAAGGAGAAATAGACGTGCTAGTTACAGCACCTATTAATAAATACAACATTCAATCGGAAGAATTTAAATTTCCAGGACATACAGATTATCTAAATCAAGAATTAGAAGGCGATGCTTTAATGCTAATGGTACAAGATAACTTAAGAGTTGGTTTGTTGACCGATCATATTCCAATTAATGAAGTTGCATCTCATTTGACAGAAGAATTAATTGTTAAAAAAATCGAAACGATCAACCAGACTTTGATCCAGGATTTCAGTATTAATAAACCTAAAATAGCAGTGTTAGGATTAAATCCACATTGTGGTGACGGAGGAGTTATTGGAACTGAAGATGATAAAGTATTGAGACCTACTTTAAAAAAAATATTTGATAAAGGAATTCTAGCATTTGGGCCTTTTCCAGCAGATGGATTTTTTGGAAGTGGTCAATATGAAAAATATGATGCCATTATCGCGACTTATCACGATCAGGGTTTAATTCCGTTTAAAACATTATCTTTTGGAAGCGGAGTAAATTATACAGCAGGTCTTAATAAAGTGAGAACGTCTCCAGATCATGGAACCGCTTACGATATAGCAGGTCAAAATAAAGCGGATTATAACTCTTTTAAAGAGGCTGTTTACCTTGCAATTGATGTTTATAAAGCAAGAAATCAATATGCTGAAATCAGTCAAAAGCCTTTAAAAACTAAAGAAAAACAGTTATAAACAAAAAAAGGTGAATAACATTATTAGAATTCCATTTATTTTATATCTTTGCACTCCCGAAGTTTAGGGCAAATTGTTGTTGACATGAAACAGACAAAAGAATATACAATTCCTTTCGTAGGATTGAAGCTGGGGAAACATAAATTTGAGTATCAAATAAGTAATGCGTTCTTTGAAATCTTTGATTATAATGAATTTCAAAATTCAGATATCAAAGTTAATGTTGTTTTAGACAAGAAAAGCAATTTGTTGGAGTTAAGTTTCAAACATGAAGGAACCGTAAATGTTCCTTGTGATCTTACAAGTGAAGATTTTGATTTGCCAATAAAAGGTAAATTAAAACTAATTGTTCGATTTGGTGAAACGTTTAATAATGATAATGAAGAATTGCTGATACTTCCCTTTGGAGAGTTTGAAATAGACATCGCTCAATATATATATGAGATGATAATACTTTCAGTTCCATTAAAAAGGATACATCCAGGAGTAAAGGATGGAAGTCTAAACACTGAAGCTTTGACAAAACTGAAAGAATTGACAATTAAAGAGCAAAAAAAAGAGAAAAAAGAAGAAGAGAATATAGACCCACGTTGGGACAAATTAAAGCAACTATTAACGGATAAATAATATAGTAAAATGGCACATCCTAAGAGAAAGACCTCAAAAACAAGAAGAGACAAAAGAAGAACACATTACAAAGCTACTGTAGCTCAAATCGCTACATGTCCTATTACTGGTGAAGCACATTTATACCACAGAGCTTACTGGCACGAAGGAAAAATGTACTACAGAGGACAAGTTGTTATCGATAAATCATCTGTAGCTCTTGCTTAATACGTTTTTGTAAATAATACTAGAACTCTCACCTCGTGAGAGTTTTTTTTGTTGTTTATAATTTCGCCCCCCCAAATAAGAAAAACTTAACCGAATTAGTTTGGTTTTTTTATTGTAATTTTAGAGACTTTTAAAAATTTTGCAAATGGCAACATTTGGCAATAAATAATCGCATATAATGAGTACAATTACAGCCGCAATTACCGCAGTTGGTGGTTATGTTCCTGACTTTGTTCTTTCAAACAAAGAGCTAGAAAAGATGGTCGACACAAATGATGAATGGATAACCACACGCACCGGAATTAAAGAAAGAAGAATACTAAAAGATGCTGATAAAGGAACTTCTTTTCTTGCTATAAAAGCTGCACAAGATTTAATCACCAAATCAAATATCGATCCTCTTGAAATAGACTTAGTTTTGATGGCAACTGCAACCGCAGACATGCCTGTAGCAGCTACGGGTGCTCATGTAGCAACTTCAATCGGCGCTACCAATGCATTTGCATACGATTTACAAGCGGCTTGCTCAAGTTTTCTTTTTGGAATGTCAACTGCTGCTGCTTATATTCAATCTGGAAGATACAAAAAAGTACTACTTATAGGTGCAGATAAAATGTCATCCATTGTTGATTATACAGACAGAGCAACTTGCATTATTTTTGGAGATGGAGCAGGGGCTGTATTATTTGAACCTAATTACGAAGGATACGGTTTACGAGATGAATATTTAAGAAGTGATAGTGTTGGCCGTGATTTCTTGAAAATACCTGCTGGAGGTTCTCTTTTGCCAACAAGTATAGAAACAGTAAATGGCAACAAACACAATATTATTCAGGACGGGAAAACTGTTTTTAAATATGCAGTTACCAATATGGCAGATGCAAGTGAATTGATTCTAAAAAGAAACAATTTGACTAACGAAGATGTAAATTGGTTAGTGCCACATCAAGCAAACAAACGAATTATTGATGCTACTGCTCATAGAATGAATCTTGAAGACGATAAAGTATTAATGAATATTGAAAAATATGGAAATACAACATCGGCAACACTCCCTTTAGTACTGTACGATTTTGAACATCTTTTCAAAAAAGGTGATACTATTATTTTTGCTGCTTTTGGCGGTGGATTTACTTGGGGATCCATTTACCTAACTTGGGCCTACGATAAAAAATAAATTAACTAAAAAGAAAAAATTATGGATTTAAAAGAAATTCAAAATCTAATTAAATTTGTAGCAAATTCAGGTGTTGCAGAAGTGAAATTAGAAATGGATGATGTTAAAATCACCATTAGAACTACTTTAGAAGGAAATGTAACAGAGGCAACTTATGTGCAACAAGTTCCTGTTCAAAACATTCTTCCTCAGGCTGCCGCTCCTCAACAGATTGCTCCTGCTGCTGCCGCTCCTGCTGCTGAACAACCAGCTGCTGAACAAACAAATAATTACATTACAATAAAATCACCAATCATTGGTACTTTTTATAGAAAACCATCTCCAGACAAACCTATGTTTGTAGAAGTTGGTAAAACTGTTGCTAAAGGAGATGTTCTTTGCGTAATTGAAGCGATGAAATTATTCAACGAAATAGAATCAGAAGTATCTGGTAAAATCGTAAAAATATTGGTTGACGATATGTCTCCAGTAGAATTTGACCAACCTTTATTCTTAGTTGATCCATCTTAAGGAATTATAAATTATAAATTATAAATTATGAATTAATTGAATGTTTGCGTTTACTTATTTTATAATTTATAGCTATATAATTAAAGTTTAAATCTTCGTGATTTTGAAAGAAGAATTTAAAATTTATAATTCATAATTTAAAATTTAAAATTATGTTTAAAAAAATACTAATTGCGAATAGAGGAGAGATAGCTCTTCGTGTCATCCGAACGTGTAGAGAAATGGGCATCAAAACAGTTGCTGTTTACTCTACTGCAGATGCCGAAAGCTTGCATGTGAAATTTGCTGATGAAGCTGTTTGCATTGGCCCCCCACCAAGTAATTTATCTTATTTAAAGATGTCAAATATTATTGCTGCTGCAGAAATTACAAATGCGGACGCAATTCATCCAGGTTACGGATTCTTGTCTGAAAATGCAAAGTTTTCTAAAATTTGTCAGGAACACAACATAAAATTCATTGGTGCCTCTCCTGAAATGATTGATAGAATGGGGGATAAGGCTTCTGCAAAAGCTACTATGATAGAAGCAGGGGTTCCTTGTGTACCAGGTTCAGTTGGAATTTTAGAATCTTATGAACAAGCTGCCGAATTAGCTAATCAATTTGGATATCCAGTTATGTTGAAAGCAACTGCCGGAGGAGGTGGTAAAGGAATGAGAGCTGTTTGGGCTCCTGAAGACTTGCTTAAAGCTTGGGAAGGAGCGCGTCAAGAATCGGCTGCTGCTTTTGGAAATGACGGAATGTATCTTGAGAAATTAATCGAAGAACCTCGTCATATTGAAATTCAAGTTGTAGGTGATGCGTATGGTAAAGCTTGTCATCTTTCTGAAAGAGATTGTTCTGTTCAACGTCGTCATCAAAAATTGACTGAGGAAACACCTTCGCCTTTTATGACAGACGAATTGCGTACTAAAATGGGAGAAGCAGCTGTAAAAGCAGCCGAATATATAAAATACGAAGGTGCTGGAACTGTTGAGTTTTTGGTTGATAAACATAGAAACTTTTACTTCATGGAAATGAATACTCGTATCCAAGTAGAACATCCAATTACTGAACAAGTTGTTGATTATGATTTAATTCGTGAACAAATTTTGGTAGCTGCCGGAGTGCCTATTTCGGGAAGAAATTACTTGCCTCAACTACATTCAATTGAATGTCGTATCAATGCTGAAGATCCGTATAATGATTTCAGACCTTCTCCAGGGAAAATCACAACATTGCATATGCCAGGTGGACACGGAGTGCGTTTGGATACTCACGTATATTCGGGTTATACAATTCCGCCAAATTACGATTCAATGATTGCTAAATTAATTACTACAGCCCAAACTCGTGAAGAAGCTATTAGTAAAATGAGAAGAGCTTTAGATGAATTCGTAATTGAAGGGGTAAAAACTACAATTCCATTCCACAGACAATTGATGGATGACCCTAAATATATTGCAGGAGATTATACCACTGCTTTTATGGAAAGTTTCAAAATGAATGATCCTGAATAAAATAATTAAAATCCCATTCTACAGATTGGGATTTTTTTTTGCTGAAAATTTAGCATTATAAATATTTTGAATCTCCGATTTATAAAGTAAATTTTGTTCAACGGAAATAAAAAAAGCACTTACATTGAATTTGTAAGTGCTTTTTGTGTGTGGAGAATATCGGATTCGAACCGATCACCTCTACGCTGCCAGCGTAGCGCTCTAGCCAAATGAGCTAATCCCCCAGTTGGGGCAAATATAACATTTAATTATAGGAATATGCAAATTTCAAATTGACTATTCTTTTAAATGAAGAAAAAAATAACACTTTACTTCCTTTACTTTTTTAACTTTACAACAAAATAGGCCTTATGTTGACACCTGACAAAAACGGAACACTTTTAACCAGCATTGAAAATAAAATTGCTACGGTTCAATTTGGTCATCCTGCAAGTAATTCTTTTCCGAGAGTTTTGCTGGATCGATTGACTAACGAACTTTCGTATTTAAGTGACAACGAAGAGGTTTCTGTAATTATTTTAAAAAGTGAGGGAACAGGAGCTTTTTGTGCCGGAGCCTCTTTTGATGAATTACTTGCGGTAAGTACTATTGAGGAAGGAACACGTTTTTTTACAGGGTTTGCCAACTTGATTAATGCGATGCGTACTTGCAAAAAAATAATTATTGGTCGTATTCATGGTAAAGCTGTCGGTGGAGGAGTCGGAATTATTGCCGCTTGCGATTATGCTTTAGCAAGTCAGGAAAGTAGTATCAAATTATCTGAACTAGCTATAGGAATTGGACCTTTTGTAATTGAACCCGCTGTTAGTAGAAAAATCGGTAAAATTGCGATGTCCGAAATTACGTTGGCTACACATGAGTGGAAAACTGCTTCATGGGCTTTGCAAAAAGGTTTTTATGCTAAAGTCCTCGATACAATTGAAGAGCTTGATTTGGAAATTGAAGCTTTTTCTAAAAAAATTGCTGCTTATAATCCAGAAGCACTTTTTGAAATGAAAAAAATATTTTGGGATGGAACATCACATTGGAACAAACTTTTAAAAGAGAGAGCCGCAATTTCTGGAAAATTAGTCCTTTCTGATTTTACTAAAAATGCTTTAATAAAATAATAATGACACTTTTTATTCAACTACTTCAAAAAGTAAATATTGAAGAAAAAATTAAAAACGCACCCGATGAAGGATATCAAATAGGTGTACTTATTGGTTCTTATCTGCCATTTGTATTATTGGTATTGTTGGCTTATTGGACATACAGCCGTGCCAAAAAACGTAAAGAGTAATTTAAAAGCACCATTTTTTTGAAAAAAATATTCTTTTTCGGTTTTGTTTTATGTTTATTATTTTCTTGCCAACAACAAGAAAAACCAATAATCTCTTTTTATTATTGGAAAACTATTTTTAGGCTTTCACCAAAGGAGAAAAATTGTTTGGATGAAAATCAGGTGAAGAGACTTTATATCCGATATTTTGATATTGATCTAAACCCTAACACCAAGCAGCCTTATCCAAGAACTCCAATTCGTTTTGAAAATAAAACAGACAATTTTGAAATAATACCCGTTATTTACATCAAAAATAGCGTGATGATTGATACTCAATTAAACATTTTAGATCTAGCTAAAAAGACAAATGATTTCATTCAACAAATCAATTCCAAAACCAACATTCATATTCAAGAAATTCAAATCGATTGCGATTGGACTCTTGCAAGCAAAGACAATTATTTACGGTTTATTGAGGTTTTCAAAAAAGTTTCAAATAAGAAACTTTCAGCAACGATTCGTTTACATCAAATAAAATATTTTAAAAAAACAAAGATTCCTAATGTAGATCATGGCGTATTGATGTATTACAACATGGGCAAAATTGCTCCAGATTCTTTGAACTCAATATACGACCGTAACATTGCCAAACGTTATTTATCAAGTCTTAAAAATTATCCGTTGCCAATAAATATCGCGCTTCCTATTTATTCGTGGAGTATTCATATTAGGGATGGAAGAATAATTAGACTTATCAATAAAACTGATTCAAAAAAAATAAAAAGCAACAGTAGTTTTGTTCTTACAAATAATAATTGGTTTATTTGCAAAAAATCTACTTTTTTAGAAGGCATTTTTTATAAAGAAAATGATCAACTCAAAATAGAAGAAGTAACAAATCAAGATTTGCTCGAAATGGCAAAGGATCTAAAAGAAAATACAGATCAAAATCCAAAAGAAATTATCTTTTATGATTTAGACGGATTCAATTTAAAAAATTATGAAAAAGAAATTTTTGAAAAAGTTACTGATTGCTTTTAGTGCAATTATTCTTTTTATTTATGGCACTATTTATGCTTGTGGTGGTGGTGATTGGGGTTGGTCATTCGATTCCAATTTTACGCCAGAAACTTTTGTGGATAAATCGTACTCACCGCTTTTTTTGTCCACAGATGTTTTTTATGGAATCAGTTTTGATACCGAACATTTAACAAGATTCAACGATGAAAATATTAAAGATTGGTCAGCTTATTTAGAAAATAAAATTAACCAAAAAGACCTAACCTTTTTCCTGACAGATTCCAGTAGTGCTGATGTGGCTAATTTATTTCTTTACTATAAAAAAGGTAAACCAAATAAATCTTCTGAGAAATGGAATAAAAAACTAAAATTAGAGGATAGCAAAATTCAAAATTTCATATTGTTTTTAAATGATGCTCAATCAGTCGAGACGTATTCTACTCAAAGATTTGATTCTTGGAGTTATGACGAAACTGTAAAAAAAGAAGTCATTTCTGACCTTAAATGGATTAAATCATTAGAGCAAAAATATAATGATTCAAAAGATTCTTTTCTGAAAAACAGATATTGGTTTCTGGCAATAAAAGCTAGTTTTTATAGTAACCAACAAGCAAATGGTGTTTCATTTTTTAATCAAACAGAAAAATTAGCGCCGAAAAACGTACTTTATTACCGTGCGCTAGCCTACATGGCAGGGATTGAATATCAGCAAAAACATTATGCCAAATCAAATTTCCTATACAGTAAAGTATTTGACAAATCTCCAGCTTTGAGAGTGGTTTCTGCTTATTGTTTTCATCCTCAAGAAGAAAAAGATTGGAAGCAATCCTTAGCCATGGCCAAAACAGATGAAGAAAAAGCGGCACTTTGGGCAATTCAAGGATATTATAATGACGAAGAAAAAGCGATTGCAGAAATTTATAAGCTACAACCAAAAAATGCACATATAGATTATTTATTGACTCGTTTAATTAATAATCAGGAAAGTAAAATAGATCGTTCTTTTAAGGACAAAACTGTTATTGACAACAAAAAAACTACGAAAGATAGCATTCGGAAATCGACTATCAATTTAGTTACAAAAATTGCACAATCCAATAAGACATCTCAACCGTACTTATGGAATATTGCTGCTGGTTATTTGCAAACTCTAAATGGGAATTTCAAACAAGCCGACAAAGACTTTGATGAAGCTGAAGAAAAAATGCCGAAAACTCTTTTGGCTCAAGGTCAATTGAGATTATTGAGATTTGTGAATAATCTTAGCAAAATTGATAAGCTTAATTCTGAAAATGAAAAAACGATTCTCCCTGATTTGTCTTGGCTGTATTTAGAATTGCCAAAAAAACCAATTGAAAATTTCCGATATGAAAATGCAACATCATGGAGCCGAAATTATTTGGCTGCATTATATCGTTCTCAAAATAATACCGTAATGGCAGAAATTTTCAATCGCGAAGACAGTTTTTATGACAATGAAAAGCAACTTCTGGATATGAAAGCTTTTTTATCAAAAGAAAACAAGACTGAAATTGAGAAAATCGGAGCTTCTATTTATTCTGTAAAATTAGCTGACATCAATTATTTTCAAGGAACGAAGGCCGCTTTTCAAAACAAAATTCCCGAAGCCATAACTTTTATAAAGCAAGCCGAAGGTTTAGGAAATACTGTCTTTTACGGAAATCCATTTTTAGGAAATATCAAGGATTGTCACGATTGCGATCATCTTTCAGCTCAAAAGAAAAAATACACAATGCTCGATTTTCTTACCATTATTCAAAAAATGCAGAATAATGTAAATAAGCAAATAGATGTATACAACAACAATCTTTTACTTGGAAATGCTTTTTATAACATCACACATTTTGGAAATGGGCGTTTGTTTTATGAAGGAAATATAGCGGGAGAAGGTTCTACACCAGATTTTTTCAGAGACCCTATTCGCGACATGATTACCAATTGTTCTTTGGCGAAAGCTTATTATCAAAAAGCATTTGAAGCAGCCAAAAACAACGATCAAAAAGCCAAAACGCAATACATGATTGCCAAATGCGAACGAAACGAATATTATAACAAAAAATACTATTCGCTTAATTTGTCCAATTGGGACATTCAGGATGATCAAATCAATTTTATCGCTTGGCAAGGTTTTAAAAATTTAAAAGCTAATTATTCTAAAACCAAATATTATAAGGAAATCATCAATGAATGTGGCTATTTCAAAACCTATGTTCAAAAATAATCATTTTGGCATGACCTCGTTTAGGAAACGAGCTTACTTATAGAACTGCTTATTCTCCCATTTCCTAAACGAGGTCGGGCTGTACGCAAATCAGTATTCGTCTAAAATCAAGAATGTGCCATCGCCATACAAATTATACTGATTTTTGTACCTGGAATTTTAAGCAAAGCTTTTGAGCAAGCTTCTAATGTAGCGCCTGTTGTTAGCACATCATCAATCAGTAAATAATGTTTATTAAAATCTTCGGTCTTAAAAGTAACATCAAAAACAGATTCAATTCCTTCAATTCTTCCCAAAAGATTTTTCTTTGATTGCGTTTTCGAATACACTTTTCGTTTCAAAATGCTGTCATTCATCGGAATATTAAAGTTTTCAGACAAAGCCAGTCCAAAATTAGCAACCTGATTATATCCTCGTTCTTTCATTCTTTTTGTATGCAAAGGGACAGGAATAATGGCATCAATATTTTTCAAAACATTATTTTGTTTCAAATCGACCGCATACCACTCACCCAAAAATGTTCCTATTTCTTCATGTCCTTTATATTTTAAGTTATGAATCATTTCCTGAACCATCCCTTTCTTATGAAAATACAAAAAAGCAGAAACATACTCCACAGGAATCCGACCGTAAAATTTTTTGAATGCTTCGTTTTCTGGATTCAAGTGATGATTGGTCAAAGGCAATTCATGTCTGCAAACCGTACAAACCACATATTCATTGGAGCCAATAAAAGATTTGCAACCAACACAAACCTTCGGAAAAAACAAATTAATTAAGCTTTCAAGCATTTTTGAAAAAGATTTATTTATAAAAATAAGAAAATACTTGGGTTAATTGCTTTTGGCACTAGATTTAATTTTTTTTCTAATCCATGAAAAATGAATTTTATTTTAATTGAAATGTAGAATATCTCCAGTTTTTACAGAACGAAAACAATAATATATAATATAATAAGGAGCTAAATCCTGCTATCCGTTCCAATCTTGTTGCCCGAACCCCGGTCAACAAGGATTTCCACTACACACGAGCGAAGCGAACTGGCGAAGCAATCAGGGCTAGGGCTTTGGTTTTTCATAAGAAGTGAAAGTAAAAATACACACCTTATATATAGGAGAAAAGTATTCAAATTAAATCCGCGTAATCCGTTTTATCTGTAGCTCATTTAAATGCTAGTAGCCCCATGCATACTAAAAAGACTAATAAAACAGTGTAATTCGCCCCTAGCGTAAATAAACAGATAAAATCTCCAATTGTAAACTGTGGGTTACCAAGGCATTAAAAAATAAACGAAAAATAAATGCAAAAAGTCCTTGTTTTAACGGATAAACTAGCTACTTTTGCACCCGCAACAACGCAGACGTTCTTTTAAATACTGACAGGCTAACAAAATCAAATTGAAAAAAGTTTTTTCAAAAAAAGATTGATAAAAGCTTGCCAGAAACAAAAACGCTGCTTATTTTTGCACCCCGCTAAAAGCGCAAGTTATTTGAAAAGCTGATAAGAGAAAGAGAGGAAAACGAAAATAAAATTTTTCAAAAAAACTTTAA
>NZ_DATIDY010000233.1:0-2690 GCF_035456085.1 Flavobacterium sp. | reverse complement strand
GGTAAGTTGAATCCATTATAAACCTTAAAATTAATTTATTATGAAAACAGTATTAAAATCTAAAATTATTCTTTTAGTGATTCTAACGGGAGTTGTATTTTCATGTAAAAAAGATCCAAATAATAATAATTCTACAACGATTTATGAAGATTCAACTCATACGGAACAAACAGATAACACTGCAACAGCTGTAGATTCTCTAAAAACCGACTCTGATTCGACTGGCACTGCTGGTGCAGTAGGTAAAGGCTCCACAGGTTCAGGCTCCGAAGGAACTTCACAAAAAGGTAATACAAATATGAACGATTCTACGAATATTTCATCAGGTAAATCAAAATCGTCTACATCATCTTCTAGTTCAAAATAAAAACGATATTAACTCCACGAATGGAACGTTTGTGATCATACAATTATAAAAAGCTGCATTGAGCAGCTTTTTTTGTTGGATATAACATAGATATCAAAATTATAATATATTCATATTCTGTACTAGTTCTTTTAACTTTAAAGCATTAAAAGCAGCATATCCTTGCTCGTCATTATCAAAATAAACATATACATCATTTTCTTGAAGCCAAATTTTACATTGTTGAGCCCATTCCATTAATTTTTCGTCAGAATAACTTCCTTGATATTTATTTTTTCCAGGACCATGTAATCTTAAGTAGATAAAATTTGCTGTAATTTGTATAGGTGATAAATGCTCGGCAAGCTCATAAATACAGAATGCAACATTATATTTACTTAAAAGATGATAAACTTCGGGCGTATACCAGCTGGTATTTCTAAATTCAAATACAAAGCGTTTATCTTTGGGTAATTCAGCCAGAAAATCTTCTAATACTTTTAAATCAATCCCCAGAGAAGGAGGAAGTTGGAAGAGTACGGCTCCTAATTTTGTTTTAAGTAGTTCAACTTTTGACAAAAAAGGATGCAGTATTTCATTAGGATCATGCAATTTTTTCATGTGTGTAATAAAACGATTTGCTTTAATCACATAAACGAAATCCTGTGGTACGGTGTTTTTCCAATTTACAAAAGTTTCGTCCGAAGGAACTCCATAAAATGTATTATTAATTTCAACCGTATTAAACATACTGACGTAATAAGAAAATTGGTCTTTAATTTTCACTTCCTTTGGATAAAAAGTGCCGCGCCAATGCTTATATAGCCAACCGGAAGTACCTATATGAATGGAGTGTTTTTTCATGATGAATTAATATTTCATAAATCCTCCTCAAAAACTTAAATTTAAGTTGTTTTTGGTCTTAAATACTTTGCAAATGTGGTCTAACCTGTACGCTGATAATATCACAACGTTTAGGTTGCGATAAACAAAACAGAATATTCATTGCAATGTCGATGGCTTTTAGCATTTCCATTTTTTTTATTTTTTCTTTTTGCTCTTCTTTTGGATCAGGCTGCATATCACTTGTAACACTTCCAGGTTCAATAAGTGAAACTTTAATTCCGAATTGATTAATTTCTTTACGCAATGCCGCACTAAAACCTCTGATAGCAGATTTTGAAGCAACATAAATTGTATCCGTTCCATTACGGGTTTCAGCACTCAATGATCCGATGTTAACAATATGCCCTCTTTGTTGATTCTTCATCCGCGTTACAGCTTCCTTAGTAAAATAGATGTATCCCAAAATATTAGTATCCAAAACATATTGTATGTTTTCATATTGTTCATCTATAACCCCATCAGCTGGTAAAGCGGCATTATTTATAAGAATATCAATCCCTCCAAGTTTAGTGTCGATTTCTTGCCAAACCATATGAATATCTTCCTTTTTTGTAATGTCAGCTGTAACACCATACACTTGCCCTTCCGCTTGAAGCTTAATATCGTCCATAGCTTTATCAAAATCGTCTTTATCCCTTCCAAAAATAAAAACATGACCACCTAGCGAAGCCAATAACTCAGCCGTTGCTTTTCCAATTCCGGTTGTTCCCCCAGTAATCACAATTCGTTTCTGATCAATATTTCGTCCAAAATAATCTGATAAATTTTCCATAATCTTATTTTTTGCTTAAGTTCAGTTATCATATTATACTATTGTATTTAAAAAGTGTTTAAAGTAAATCCAATAGCAATAAATTTGATTACCTTTTCCTCAAAGTTCAATTTATCATACCTATTTACTCTTATATAATTACTGAATAAATTTATAAGATTTTGAATTTCAATTTTGATTTAGTTTTTTTGATTTTTCGCTACAATTTAGTTTCGACTTCCTCAATTTATATATGGTTTTAGTGAAATAAAATTTTCTTCCTCTAAGGGATCCATAAGATGGGGTGGTTATATTACACTACTTTCCATATCTATTAATCTTTGCAAGTCATTAGTAAGTTTAGGTAAACCTCAAAATCTACGACACCAATCCATAATCCCAAGTAAACCAGTCCATTAAAAAATAATCGAAAAATAAATGCAAAAAGCCATTGTTAAAACGGATAAACGCACTACTTTTGCACCCGCAACAACGCAGATGTTCATAGAAATACTGACAAGCAATTGAGATCCAGCAGAAAAGAAATTTTCAAAAAAAGATTGATAAAAGCTTGCCAGAAACAAAAACGCTGCTTATTTTTGCACCCCGCTAAAAGCGCAAGTTATTTGAAAAGCTGATAAGAGAAAGAGAGGAAAACGAAAATAAAATTTTTCAAAAAAACTTTAA
>NZ_DATIDY010000232.1:0-22694 GCF_035456085.1 Flavobacterium sp. | reverse complement strand
CCCAATCGATAAATATCAAAACAGAATAGGTTTGGATTTTTGTTTAAAATTAATTTTTTCAAAAAAGGTTCTGAAATTTTAAAGAAAAGAATCGCAATTGGTAATAATCGATATTGTTTTATGGTCTTGTATTTTTTTATTAAAGGGCTTATTTTTTCAATTCCGGGACAATTAGCAAGAAATCGTTTTCTACTTTCAACAGCTTTAAGGCTTTTTTCGAAGAAAATCTGGTTAGTTTCTAATCCCAAATGATAAATAGGATTTTCGATATGAAGAACTTCAATTTTTTTTACGAAGAGCTGGCATGAGAAAAAAACATCCATTCCATAATAATTACCTTCACCAGTAAAATTAACATCAATAAATATTTTTTTTTGAATCAAAAAATTACCGGAAAAAATATATTGATAGGGGGCTGAATTTCTTTTTAAAGCAGATTTCTCTTCACGCTCTTTTCCATATTGATATCGAAAGATATTTTCAGATTTAGGTTTTGTCTCTTGATAGCAATAACCACCTACAATAACTTGATGTTTCTTGTTTATGGCTGAAACGTAGTTTTTTATGAAATTTGAATGTGTAGGGATCACGTCCGCATCCAAAAATAAAAGCCAATCAAAACTTGCTTTTTCGGCGAGTTTATTCCTTGTATAGGTACGTCCTGAATTTTTATCATTTACAAAATAATAACAATTTTTTAAATTGTTAATTTCTTGGTTTTCATTTGAAAAATAATCAGAAGCGTCGTCTATGCATAAAATCTCAAATTCAATTCCGCCTTCCAAACACTGTTTCTGTATTTCATTTACGAGAGGTAGTATATTATAATTATAAGTTGGAATAAGAATAGAAAGCATTACACCGTTTTTTGAACCACCTCAAAAATAGTTGCATCCTCACATTTTAATGTCTTATAAGGATATTTCATCAATAACGCATAATCATGAGTTGCCATGATAACTGTTTTTCCCAGCGCATTGATTTGTCTTAAAACCTCAAGAACTTCAACACTGGTTTGTGGATCAAGATTTCCCGTTGGTTCATCGGCAAGAATAAATTCAGGGTCGTTCAATAAAGCTCTTGCAATGGCAATTCGTTGTTGCTCACCGCCAGAAAGCTGATGCGGCATTTTATTAGCAAAATCTTTCATACTCACTTTAGACAAAACTTCTTCGATTTTAGCATTCATTTGGTCGTGGTCCTTCCAACCTGTTGCTTTTAAAACAAAAAGCATATTGTCTTGTACTGTACGGTCTGGTAATAATTTGAAATCTTGAAAAACAATTCCGAATTTTCTTCTCAAAAACGGAATGTCATCTTCTTTTAAAGTAGCCAAATCAAATTCTACAATTTTTCCTTCACCTTCTAGTAAAGGCAAATCAGCGTATAATGTTTTTAATAAACTACTTTTTCCAGAACCCGTTTTTCCAATGATGTAAATAAATTCACCGTGATTAACTTCTAGATTTACATCAGATAAAATGATTTTTCCTTCTTGATATATGTTTACGTTTTTTAAAGACAGTACTGATTGTGACATAATAGAATTGTTTATTGGGTAAAAGTAAAAAGATAAAATCCAAATAACAAATAACAAAAGATAAAATCCAAATTCTAATTTTTCTAATCAGTTCTGTGATTAAAGGATAGCCTGTATAAGGGAATCTTGATTAAAAAACTTTATAATAAAAGCCTTGCGCCTTTCGTTATAGAAAGAGAATTAAATATCTTTGGAATATTAAACTAAAACAACAATGCGTAAACTTTCAGGACTTTTTTTATCCCTTTTTTTTATCCAAATAGCGTCACTTTATTCTCAAAAATCGACAATCAATACCTATCCGTTAAAAGATTTTGATAAAGCACTTTCTTTATATGAAGATGGGCAATACGCTTCGGCTCAAATTCTTTTTCAAGAAGTTAAGAAGGCGGCTACTAACGAAGGATTGGAATCTGATTGTGCGTATTATATTGCCAATTGTGCTATTCGCAGTGATCAGGATAATGCCGAAGAACTGATCAACAAATTTGTCGAAGAACATCCAGCAAGTCGCAAGCAAAATCAGGCTTTTATTGATGTGGCTTACTATTATTTTGACCATAAAGAATATAAAGAAGCATTGCATTGGTTTGAAAGAGTTGACGAAAGTGTATTAAAAGAGAAAGAACGCAATAAATTTAATTTTGAAAAAGGATACGTTTATTTTGATGCCAAAAACAATAAAAAAGCTCAAAGTTATTTCAGTAAAGTAGCCGGGACAGACGAATATGGAACTCAAAGTAAATATTATTTGGGTTTTATGGCTTATGAATCTGATGATTATAAAGAAGCCAATAAACAATTTGATCAGGTTTCGGGAAATGAAAAATATGCAGAGAAATTGTCTTATTACAAAGCAGATATGAGCTTCAAAGCGGGAGAATTTCAAAAAGCTATTGATTTAGGTTTAAAAGCAATGCCAAAATCTACTCCTGAGGAAAAATCAGAATTGAATAAAATTATTGGTGAAAGTTATTTTAATCTAAAACAATACGATAAAGCAATTCCGTATTTGGTCGGTTATAAAGGTAAAAATGGGAAGTGGAACAACACCGATTTTTACCAATTAGGATATGCTTATTATGTGCAAAAAGATTATGAAAATGCTATTTCACAATTCAATAAGATTATTGATGGAAATGATTTTATAGCGCAAAACGGCTATTATCATTTGGCCGAAAGTTATTTGGAATCTGGCAAAAAACAACAAGCATTGAACGCATTTAAAAATGCTTCTGAAATGAATTTTAATTTAAAATTGCAAGAAGATGCAGCTTTTAATTATGCAAAATTGAGTTATGAAATTGGTAATTCATACCAAACTGTTCCTGAAGTTTTGTTAGGATTCATGACTAAATATCCAACCAATCCAAATAATAATCTAATTGAAAAATTATTAATTGACTCTTATATTTCGTCTAAGAATTATAAAGAAGCATTGGTTTTATTAGAAAAAAACAAATCATCCGAAAACAGGGATGTCTATCAAAAAGTATTATTCTTTAGAGGATTAGAATTATACACAGCTGGGGATTATTTTGGAGCTTCGTCTATGTTTGAAAAAAGTTTAAAAGAATCGAAAGATCCTTTAATAACAGCACGCTCTACTTTTTGGAAAGCGGAATCAGAATATAATTTAGAAAATTTCAAAGAGGCTTTATCGACTTATCAGCAGTTTTTAGGTTTGGCCAAAGCCAAAGAAACGACCGAATTTAAAAACGTCAATTACAATATCGCTTATACTAATTTTAAATTAAAAGAGTATGATGCAGCTGGAGATTATTTTCAAAAACATATAGAAAGTAATAAAACAGATAAAGTTCGTTTGAATGATTCCTATTTGCGTCTGGCAGATTGCCGATTTGTAACTACTAAATACCAAGTGGCTTTAGATGCTTATGTTAAAGTGATCGAGTCCAAAAGCGTAGATGCTGATTATGCTTATTTCCAAAAAGCGCTTTGTTATGGGTTTCTTTCTAAAAATACTAAAAAGATTGAAGAACTGAATGCCTTTTTAACATTGTATCCAAAATCAGATTACCAGGATGATGCTTTGTTCGAATTAGGAAATACCTACGTCGCTGAGAATAAGCAAGATTTGGCTATAAAAACCTATGATAAATTAATTGCTAATTTCAAAAGCAGTTCATATACTTCAAAATCTATTTTGCGTCAAGGTTTGATTTATTATAATTCGGATAAAGACGATTTGGCTATTGCTAAATTTAAAAAAGTAGCTTCTGAATTTCCTAAAACTCCCGAAGCTTACGAAGCGGTTTCTACAGCACGATTAATTTATGTTGATAATGGAAAAGTTGATGAATATGCTTCTTGGGTTCGTACTTTGGATTTTGTTGCCGTTACCGATTTGGAGTTGGACAATGATACTTTTGAAGCAGCAGAAAAGCAATTAGGACAAGGAAACAATAAACAAGCGATTTCAGGATATAGTAGTTATATTTCTAAATTTCCAAATGGAGCTCATATCTTGCAAGCCAATTTCCAGTTAGCACAATTATATTTTGCTGAAGGTTCAGAGACTAAATCGATTCCTAATTATCAATTTGTAATTGATCAGCCGCGATGTGAATATACCGAGCAATCTTTGGTTCGTTTGGCTCAAATATTTTTGAAAGATAAAAATTGTGACAAAGCGATTCCTGTTTTGGTTCGTATAGAAAAAGAAGCTGATTTTCCTCAGAATAAAACTTTTGCACAAGCGAATTTGATGAAATGTTATTATGAAACAAAGGATTATTCCAATTCTGTAGTGTATGCGGATAAGGTTTTAGCTAATGCAAAAGCAGAAGAAAATGTAAAAAGTGATGCGCAAATTATTATAGCGCGTTCTGCAATTCAAACAGGTAATGAAGCCAAAGCCCGAACAGCTTACGCAAAATTATTAACTGTAAGTAAAGGTGAATTGGCTGCTGAAGCTCTATATTATGATGCATACTTCAAAAATAAAGATGGAAAATTTGAGCTTTCAAATACTGCCATTCAAAAATTAGCCAAGAATTATTCAAGCTATCGTTATTACGGTGCCAAAGGTTTGGTTGTAATGGCAAAAAACTATTATGGCTTGAAAGACAGTTATCAAGCAACTTATGTTTTGGATAATGTAATTGAAAATTTCACAGATTATTCAGATGTAGTTGAAGAAGCAAAAACGGAATTAAATAAAATAAAAACGGAAGAGTCTAAAACAAATTCATCAATAACTAAATAAAAAAAAATGAAATTACCTTTTTATATAGTTGATGTTTTTGCCGAGAAAAAATATGCCGGAAATCAACTAGCGGTCTTTTTAAATGCGAGTGATTTAGCAACTGAAAAAATGCAGCAAATTGCCCGCGAAATTAATTTTGCTGAAAGTACTTTTATAACCAATATTGATGCTAAAAATAATAGTGCATCCATTAGAATTTTCACACCCGAAAAAGAAATGCAATTTGCAGGTCATCCAATAATTGGAACTTCGTGGGTTTTAATGAATAAAATAATCGAAAGCAATCCTCGAAATTTTGAGCTTTCGGTTCCAGTTGGTCAGATTCCAATTCAGCAATCAGAAGATTTAGTTTGGTTGCAAGCAGCTCCACCTCAATTTTGGGATGAATTCTCGAAAGAAGATATTTTAGAATTTACTAATTTAAAAAAATCTGATTTTGATGATAAATTACCAATTCAGGAAGTGACAACAGGAAGTGCTTTTGTGATTGTCCCGCTTCAAGATATAAAAGCTTTGGAGGATTTAAAACTCGATTTGGCCAAAACAAACGAATGGTTATTGACTCACTGTAAAACTGCCCATAGAGCTTTATACTTTTATTGTTTTGACAAAGGAGAATTATTCAGCCGAATGCTTTGTGTTGAAAATAATCAGCTTTTGGAAGATGCGGCAACAGGAAGTGCCAGCACCTGTTTGCAGGCATTTCTTTTGAAATATCATTCGCCAGAAATTAAAGTTACCAATCATCAGGGTGATTTTATAAATAGACCTTCCAGAATTTATTTTGACGGAAAATTGTCGGATAATAATTTTGATATAAAAATTGGTGGGAAAACACAATTCATCGCAATAGGTGAATGGGAAGTATAATTAATTACTCAATTAGAAGTAAAAAAATAAAAAAGCATGATGTTTAAAAACAGAATAAAATCTTTAAAAAATAAAAAATCAATAATTTTAGTTTTGAATTCTTCAAAATTTCAATGTGGATTTTTACTACTATTTGTCTTATTTTTTCAATTTTCATTTGCTCAGGATAAAAAAGGTAAAAATGACAACATTGGAACTGAAGTTGTAAATGTGGTAAAACCGTATACGCCAACAATTTCTGATGCTTTCAAAGTAAAAGAAGTTCCACCAACTATCAATGAAGAAAGCGCTAAAAAAGAAAATGTTAATTATTCAATTTTGTCTTTCCCTGTTGCTTCTACATTTGCTCCGGCTAAAGGAAAAGCGCAAGGAGTCGAAAAAGGAGCGGCAGAGCGTTTGTTTAATAATTATGCAACTTTGGGCGTTGGAAATTACGGCAATGTGAATGCTGAATTATACGTGACCGAAAATCTGAATAACAATGAATACTTGAGTGGAATGTTTCGTCATAATTCATCTCAGGGTGGAATAAAAAATGTCTTGCTTGACGATTTCTATTATGATACGAAAGTCGATTTGATGTACGGAAGCAATGAGCAATATTTAACTTGGAATTTTAAAGTTGGTTTTCAGAATCAGGTTTACAATTGGTATGGATTGCCTGCTGATTTTGGGAGTACTTTACCAGTTACTAATGGTTTGGATTTGGCTTATGGCATTAATCCACAACAATCCTATAATGCTTTAACAGCGAATGGTTCATTGGCTTATGAAGATGGCGTTTTAAATGATATAACTCTTGATTTTGCACATTTTTCAGATGCATATCATTCATCGGAGAATAGTTTTTTGTTGGCACCAACTTTTAAATTTAACATAGCCGATGAAGCGATTAAAACCAAAGTTTTTGTCGATTATGTTGATGGCAGTTTTAAAGAAAATTATTTAGGAACTAATACATCACCGATCAACTATGGTTTTATAAACTTAGGAATAGAACCAAGTTTTGTAATGAATAGAGAGGATTGGACTATCAATGTTGGTGCCGGATTTGTTTACAGTGTGGGGAAAGAGAATGATACCAACAAGTTTTATGTTTATCCATCGCTTAGTGCCTCTTATAATATTGTAAGCGATCTGATGATATTTTATATGAGTGCCATTGGGAATTTACAACAAAATACTTATAAGAATTTTGCTGATAATAATCCATTTGTTTCACCAACATTAAACATTAAACCAACAAATGAGTTATATGATATAAATTTTGGATTAAAAGGGAAATTAGCGAGCACAGTTAGTTATGATGTAAAAGCTTCGTACATACATGATGAAAATAAAGCATTGTTCAGAGCGAATGACTATACCGAACAAGAAACGAATGCGAATTATGGTTTCGGGAATTCTTTTCAGGTGGTTTATGATGATTTGACAACCATGCGTTTTTATGGCGAAGTAAAAGCGGATTTAGCCAAAGGTGTTACTGTAGAAGCTGATCTTACTGTAAGCAGTTACACTAAGGATTCAGAACAAGAAGCTTGGAATTTACCTGCTTTTCAATTCAATTCTAAAGCTGATTTTATGATTACCGAAAAATGGTTTGCAGGCGCAAATTTATTTTATGTTGGCGAACGAAAAGATAGACAAATAAATACAGATATCGTATATGTTGATGTTCCGGGTCCAATCACTTTGGATAGTTATTTTGATTTGAATGCTAATGTCAGATTTAAATACAGCGAACGATTCACAACATTTTTGAAAGCCAATAATATCCTAAATAAAGGATATCAAAAATGGCTGAATTATCCAGTTCAAGGATTTCAAGTGATGGTCGGAGCTAATTATAAATTTGATTTTTAAAAATAAATAACCATAAGGTCATAAGAATTACGCAAAGACAACTATGTTTTTGCGTTTTTTTGTTTAAAAACAATTCTAACTGATATAAGGAAATCTTCACCAAATTTTAGATTTACTTTGTGAACCTTGCGCGATACTTTGTGAACTTTGTGGTTAAAAACATTTAACTTTGCGATTTAACTTTTTCTATGACTTTTAAACAAAAAATACACCAATATTATTTACAATTAGTTCAAGACAGAATAGATGTTTTCAAAGACATGATTGTAGCTTTGACAGAAGATTCTAAAAACGATGCGAAAGGTTCAGCTGGAGATAAACATGAAACGGCTTTGTCGATGATGCATATTGAGCAAGAAAAACTAAATCATAAATTGAAAGAAGTAATTGCTCAAAAAAATGTTTTAGAAAAAATAGATTCTTCTACAATCGCAAAAACTATTATTGTTGGAAGTTTGGTTAAAGCCAATGGAATTTATTTGTATTTAAGCGCAGCACTTCCAAAGATTACTATTGATGGAATTAATGTAATTGCTCTTTCCCCACAATCTCCTTTGGGAAATAAATTAATGGGAAACCAAGTCGGATTTACTTTTGAAATTAATGGGACAAAGTATTTGATTCAAAGTATAGAATAGATTAATTTTTCATCAGTATGTCTAAGTCAGCAATTCTACATTAATATTTTTATATTCTTAAATATTCAAATCCTTTTGGGTATATTTTTTGACTAATTCTATATTCTTCATGCTATTTCAACAAAATGCTTAGTAATGAGGAAATATTTAACATAATGGTTGATTATTGTGTTCTTTTTATAATGAAAACTATCGAAATCGAATATAAAAAACACCACTCCCTAAATAAAACTTTTGTAAATTCGCCAACTTAAAAGTTTACTTTAAAACTATATAAAATTATGAGCAAAATAATGACAGTCGACATATTGTCGAGTATTAAAGGAGCACAGCCCTCAGAGAGTGTGAACAAATTATTTGATGTAATTAAAAATGCATCATCAAATAATAATGCTGCTAATAATGTCAATTATAATTGTGTTTCTATAAATGATTTAAGAGAAGATGTTGTGGTAGAAAGTTCGGCTATTGAGAAACAAATAATTTTAGAAAACTTCCCGAACAAGAAAAATGGTTTTTTAGTAGTTGCTAAAGTTATAGAAGGATAAAATGGAATCGCAAATAAAAAAGATACACCAGCAATTGGTGTCTAAAGAAATTACTTGTACAGCTTTAGTGCAAGAAAAATTGAACTTACTCAAACAAAATACATACAACTCTGTAAATGCTGTTTTAGATACTTTGGCTTTAGAATTAGCGGCTAAAGTAGATGCTAAAATTGCAAAAGGAGAAACAATCGGTTTGTTAGAAGGAATTCCTTTTGGAATTAAAGATGTTTATATGTTGCAAGGAACTTACACAACTGCAAGTTCTGATTTATTAAAAAACTATAAATCGGCATACACAGCTACTGCAATTCAAAAATTATTGGATGCAGGAGCTATTCCGTTGGTAAAAGAAAACTGCGATAGTTTTGGTCACGGTTCTTCTAGTGAAAATACCATTTTTGGTGCTGTAAAAAATGCTGTCAATCCAGAGTTGGTTGCAGGAGGTTCAAGTGGAGGTTCTGCGGTAAATGTTGCCAAAGAGTATACTGTTTTTTCTATTGGTGGAGATACTGGAGGTTCTATTCGTCAACCCGCTGGTTATAACCATATTTATGGATTTAAACCAACTTACGGGAGAGTGTCGAGATACGGTCTTATGGCTTATGCGTCTTCTACAGATTGCGTTGGGCCATTGGCAAAATCAATTGAAGATATCCGAATCGTGCTGAACGTCATGAGTGGAAAAGATCCAAAAGATCAAACTTCAATCACGTCAACAGAAATTAGTGAAGAGGCAGTTGCGACTTCATCTGCTAAAACAGTCGGTTACTTTAAAAACTTTATCGACAGTGAAGCGATAGATGCTCAAATAAAATCTGATTTTTTAGCAGCTATCGAAAAAATAAAAGCCAAAGGAATCGAAGTAAAAGAATTAGATTTCTTTAAATCTGATATTTTAGTTTCAACGTATTATACTTTGGCGATGGCTGAAACAGCTTCGAATTTATCACGTCTTGACGGAACAAATTACGGTAATCGCATTGAAGGGGAAAATCTAATTGATACTTACGCTGTGACCCGTTCTGAAAATTTTTCAGAAGAAACAAAACGTAGAATTGTTGGTGGAAATCAAGTATTATCACAAGGTTTTTCAGAAGGAATATATTTAAAAGGATTGGCTTTAAGAGATCAGATTTCTCAAAATTTTAGTAAAGATTTTGAAGAAGTTGATATTGTTTTATCTCCAGTTACACCAAGCACACCTCCCAAAATCGGAGACAGTTTGAAAGATCCTTTGGCGATGTATTTGTCAGATGCTTATACAGTTGGTTTTAGTTTAGGACAATTGCCAACTTTGACTGTGCCACAAGGAACAAGTACAGGACTGCAAATTACTGCAGCAAAAAATAATGATGAATTAGTGTTGCAATTTGCAAACTTCTTAAAAGATACAATATAATGGAATTGGAGCAATTAACTGCGGCGATTAAAGCCCACGATTTAGAATTGGTAATTGGACTGGAAACTCACGTTCGATTGAATACCAAAACCAAGTTGTTTTGTTCTTGTCCAAATCAAGAAATTGAAACACCTAACCAAAATATTTGTTCTGTTTGTACGGGACAAATGGGCGTTTTGCCTGCTATAAATAAAGAAGCAATTATCAAAGCAATTTATTTTGGAAAAGCGGTGGATTCGTCTTTTAGTAATGAAGTGATTTCTTGGGATAGAAAGCATTACGAATATCCGGATAACCCGAAAAACATTCAGATTACTCAATATCATAATCCAATTATTCCCGACGGACACGTATCTTGTTACCGAAATGATGGTTCTCAATTTACTGTAAATTTAACTCAGGTTCATATTGAAGAAGATGCTGCGAAATTAATGCACGAAAAGAAAATTTCGTTAGTTGATTTTAATAAAGCTGGCGTTCCGTTGATCGAAATTGTTACGGAACCTTGTATTAGAAATATTGAAGATGCTTCCACTTACGCTCAATACATTCAACGTATTGTTCAGAATTTAGGAATCTCTGAAGCAAATTTGGAGAAAGGGGAATTTAAATCAGATGTTTCTGTTTCGTTGCGCAAAAAACATAGTTATGATTTGAACCCAAGAACTGAAATCAAAAACTTGAATTCGTTTAAGTTTATGATTGAAGCTTTGAAAGAGGAGGTCGAAAAACAGTTCAACTATTATATAGAAAATAAAGAGTTTAGACCTGATCAAACCACTGTGTTATGGGATGCGGATTTGAAGCAAACCAAAACGATGCGTAAAAAAGAATTTGAAGCAGATTACCGTTTTATTTCTGAGCCAGATTTACCTTTTGTAAATATCAAAAAGGAAATTGAAGCAATTAAAGTTGATACAGCTGCTTTACCTTTTGCTGTAGAATCTATTTTGATTAATGGAGGAGTATTGCCGCAAGATGCTAAATTTTTCACAGCAGATGCTTTGCGTTCCAAAACATTTATGACAATTAATGCTGCAATCCAAGATCCTTCATTTGTGGCTAAAACTTTAGCTAATAATATTAAAGCTGAAGACTACGCTGAAATTCATAGTGTTGAACATTTAATAGAGATTTTCCAATTATTTAAATCGGAAAAAATCACAGCAGTTTTAGTTCAAAATGCGATTACGGGTTATTTAAAAGATAGAACTTTTGACTACAATAAGTATTTTGAAGACAATACTATTTCAGAAGATAAAATTCAAGAAGTAATTGCAACTGTAATTTCAGAAAATGAAGCTGTTGCTAATGATATTAAAGCTGGAGATCAAGGTAAAGCTGGTATTTTAGTTGGTAAAGTTTTAGGAGTTATTGGAAAAGGAGCGAATGGTAAAGTAATTCGTCAAATTATTTTAGATAAATTGGGTGCTGCCGCAGTTTTAGAAAAAAATGAATCTGTAGAAAAAGCTTCAAAAGAGATTGTTACTGAGAATAAAGAAAGTCAAGAAGAAGCACTTCCAGAAATTCCTATTATTATAAAAGACACCTATAGAACGCATAAAATTTCACAATTATCAGAAGAGAATATCAATGACGAGGTGATTTTATCTGGTTGGGTGTCAAGTGTCCGTGATCACGGAGAATTGATGTTTATTGACTTGCGTGATTCTAGTTATGAGATTTTTCAAGTCAATATCAGTAGGGAGTCATTTCCTAATATTGATGAGTTAGTGAAGTTGAAACCAGAATCTGTTATTTCTGTGAAAGGAATTGTAGTTAGTCGTAATGAAGATGATTACAATGCAGGATTGCGTACAGGTAAAATCGAATTGCAAACTTCGGTTTTGGAGATTTTAAATTTATCCAAAACATTGCCTTTTGAAATTAAAAGAGCCGCAAAAACTAATGAAGCAACTCGTTTTCAATACAAGTTTTTAGATCACAGAAATGAAGAGGTTAGAAGAGCAATTGTAAACCGTCATAAAGTAATTAAATTACTGCGTGATATTTTAGACGAAGAAGAATTTTTAGAAATTGAAACGCCAATTTTAAGTGCTGGAACCGATGAAGGAGCACGAGAATTTATTGTTCCAACACGTAAACAAGCCGGTTTCTTTTATACATTGCCACAAGCGCCACAGCAGTTTAAGCAAATGTTGATGGTTAGTGGTTACGAAAAATATTTCCAAGTAGCACGTTGTTTTAGAGATGAAGATTCTCGTGGAGATCGTCAACCAGAATTTACGCAATTGGATATGGAAATGGCGTATGCCAGCATGCAGCAAATCATTGATTTAAATACGAAGTTGTTTAATGAAGTGGTAAAGAAAGTATATGGCAACAAATGGATTTTACGACCATTTGAGGTGATAACTTATAAAGATGCGATGGACTTCTATGGTTGTGATAGACCAGATTTGCGTTATGGCTTAAAAATGCAGAATATTACCGAAATTGTAAAAGAGACAACTTTCCAGGTATTTAGCAAGCCAATTGAAGAGGGTGGAATTGTAAAATGTATCAAGGTTTCTGCTAAAGAACAAGGCAATAAACGTATGTCTAAAGGTCAAATAGAAAATCTTACGGCTATTGCTCAACAGCACGGTTTAGGTGGATTGGCTTATATTATTGTAAACGAAGATGAACTGCAATCGCCAATTATTAAGTTTTTAGGCGAGGATATTGCGGCAGGAATTATAAAAGCTACCAATGCAGAAGTCGGTGACATTGTTTTCTTCTCAGCAGCAGATTATGCGACTGCTAACAAAGCTTTGGACGCAGTTCGTCAGGAATTAGGTAAAATATTGCACTTAATCAATCCAAAGGAATTATGCCCTGCTTGGGTGGTTGATTTCCCAATGTTTGAAAGAACAGATGAAGGTAGATGGACATTTACACATAATCCTTTCTCTATGCCGGCTGTTTATGATTTAGAAAAACACATGAATGGTAAGGATGAAGAAATAGGAAGTATCATCGCTCAGCAATACGATATAATCTTAAATGGTTATGAAATTGGAGGAGGTTCAGTTCGTGCACATAAATCAGAAATTCTGGAAGCAACTTATAGAAATATGGGTTACAATAAAGAAGAGATGATTAAAAGTGTTGGAACGATGTACAAAGCTTTTCAATACGGAGCGCCACCACATGGGGGAATTGCTTGGGGAATTGACCGTTTGATGATGATTTTAGAGAAAAAAGCATCTATTCGTGAAGTAATGGCTTTCCCTAAAACAGGAACCAGCGAAGATTTATTATTTGGTGCGCCTTCTCTATTATCTGATAAAAAGGTTGAAGAGATGAATGTGCGTGTTATCCGATAATAGATTTTATTATCTATAAATTTTTATAAAAGCGGATTTGTATTGAGAAATACAAATCCGCTTTTTATATTAAAATAGATATGATTTTATATTAACTATGCAGAATTGTTTTATTCATAATATTCATTTCCACTTTCGTCAATATAAAAATCATACGAACGTCCGTCTACTGTTTTTGTCACAAATAATAATTGTAACTGTTTGTAATATTTCATGATTTTAGTGTATTTTGAATCATATAGTTTAATGTTGTCTTTTGTAAATATTCCGTATTGTTTGTCTCCATTTTTTGTAGTGCTAACAATAAAAAAATCACCCCCTTCATATTTAGTAAGAGTATAATCCTTGTAAGATTTTGGTTGATCAACTCTGATTAAATATGATTCTTTGTTTAATTCGACACTTGCGTAGGTTGGTTTGTAATATTTATTGTTTTTTTTGTTTTTATAAGATTGAGAAAAATCAAAGAGATATAGATTGTCAAAAGTGGCTTTAAGTATGATACTTTCATTTTCGTCTTTCACACCAGCTTTGTCATTTTCATAATATTTTTTGAAATCAACAGTTTTAAGTTCGTCAATTGATGGAGGTGGTCCGATATTTTCATCCTCTTCTTGTGATTTTTTTTTGAAATTTTTCAGTGTATCAATGATATCTCCGTTTTTATTAATAATAAAAGAACCTTCTTCATTTTCTACAGAAGCATAATCTTCATAGTAGCTATTGTCCGTTTGATATCCAAAAGGGAAAGCATTTTTATATTGAATCGGAATTATAATTTTTTTGTTTTTATCGCAATAACCGTATTTATTTCCTTTTTTAAATGGAATTAAATCGATAGTTTGAGCATTAGTGTAGCAGAAGAAAGTGAAAAGTAAGAAGCAGTATATTTTTTTCATATTTTGTCTTTTAGAATAGTGATAATGAGAATGTTTTTATGACCTAGGCTTGTTTAAACCTCTGTCGTAAAGAACAATACTTCCTGCAACAGATACATTTAAACTTTTTTTAGATTTGAATTTGACTAAATGATGGCATTTTGCAATAGCTTTTTTGGATAAACCATTATCTTCAGCTCCTAATAAATAAACGCAACGTCTTGGATGCTCAAAAGCCTCTAAATCTTCTGCTCGTTCATCTAGTTCAACGCCAACTAAACGTGCACCTTTAGGTAAATTTTTGTAGAAGTCATCAAAGTCTTCATAATGAAAATAAGGCATTGATTTTACAGCGTTTTCTGTATCGCAAGCTTGTTTGGCATAGCGATTTCCAATAGTAAAAATAAAGCTTGCGCCTAAATTTTGTGCAGATCTCCATAAAACGCCTAAGTTTTCAGGTGTTTTACCATTTTGTATTCCTATGCCGAAAAACTCGGTTATAAAATTATCGTTCATAGGGCAAAAATACAAACTGTTATCAGTATTGTCAAATTTTGATTTGTTTAAAAAAAGATCCTTCAATTAAGGGCGTTTTTTATACCCATAAATCAACAAAATGTTAATAACTTACGATCTTATAAGTTAATTTTAGCAGTGTTCTAACTTCTGTTTTTATATATTTGTTCGTTAGACAAAAATTACATTTTTAGAATAAAAAACATGAGCGAAGAAATCAAGAAGGAAAATAATTATTCAGCAGATAGTATTCAGGCGTTAGAAGGAATGGAGCATGTGAGAATGCGTCCTTCGATGTATA
This sequence comes from Flavobacterium sp., assembly GCF_035456085.1. Lineage (GTDB taxonomy): Bacteria > Bacteroidota > Bacteroidia > Flavobacteriales > Flavobacteriaceae > Flavobacterium. The sequence continues at coordinate 7,583 of NZ_DATIDY010000232.1, read as the reverse complement.
TTGGTGATGTTGGTGTTAGAGGATTACATCATTTAGTGTATGAGGTAGTAGATAACTCGATTGATGAGGCAATGGGAGGTCATTGCGATACGATTTATGTTACTATTAATGAAGATGGTTCCATTACAGTAGAAGATAATGGACGTGGTATTCCAGTTGGAATTCATAAAAAAGAAGGGGTTTCTGCATTAGAAGTTGTAATGACCAAAATTGGTGCAGGAGGTAAGTTTGATAAAGATTCCTATAAAGTATCAGGAGGTCTTCACGGTGTAGGGGTTTCTTGTGTTAATGCACTTTCTTCCCATTTAACGGCAACTGTTCATAGTAGTGATGGAAAGGTGTACCAACAAGAATATGAAAGGGGAAAAGCATTATATCCTGTAAAACAAATCGGAGATACTTCAAAAAGAGGAACGATTGTTACTTTTTATCCAGATCCAACTATTTTTACGCAAACAACAGAGTATTCTTATGATACTTTATCGGCTCGTATGCGTGAATTGTCTTTCTTAAATAAAGGGATTTCAATTACGTTTACAGACAAGAGAGAGAAAGATAAAGATGGGAACTTCCTTGGAGAAGTATTTTATTCTACTGAAGGTTTAAAAGAATATATTCGTTATTTAGATGGAAATCGTGAGCCAATTATTGCCCACGTAATTTCAATGGATCACGAAAAAGGAGAAATTCCAGTTGAGGTTGCTTTAATTTATAATACAAGTTACGGTGAAAATATATTCTCGTATGTAAATAATATTAATACACACGAGGGAGGGACACACTTGCAAGGTTTTAGAACGGGTCTTACAAGATCTTTAAAGAAATATGCAGATACTTCTGGAATGTTAGATAAATTAAAATTTGATATTTCAGGTGATGATTTCCGTGAAGGTCTTACAGCTATTATTTCGGTAAAAGTAGCAGAACCTCAATTTGAAGGTCAAACAAAAACTAAGCTTGGAAATCGTGAAGTAGTTTCACCAGTAAGTCAAGCAGTAAGCGAAATGATTGAGAATTATTTGGAAGAAAATCCAAATGATGCTCGTACGATTGTTCAGAAAGTTATTTTGGCAGCTCAGGCACGTCATGCAGCTAAAAAAGCGCGTGAAATGGTACAACGTAAAACCGTTATGGGTGGCGGTGGATTACCAGGAAAATTATCCGACTGTTCGGAACAAGATCCTGCAAAATGCGAAGTTTATCTTGTCGAAGGAGATTCGGCAGGAGGAACTGCAAAACAAGGTCGTGACCGTGCTTTTCAAGCTATTTTGCCATTACGTGGTAAGATTTTGAATGTTGAAAAAGCAATGCATCACAAAGTTTTTGAAAATGAAGAGATTCGAAATATATTCACTGCACTAGGTGTTACAGTTGGAACTGAAGAAGATAGTAAAGCATTAAACATTTCAAAATTACGCTACCACAAAGTAATTATCATGTGTGATGCCGACGTCGATGGTAGTCACATTTCTACTTTGATCTTGACATTCTTCTTCCGCTTCATGAAAGAACTTATTGAAGAAGGGCACGTTTACATTGCTGCTCCTCCTTTATATTTAGTGAAAAAAGGAAATAAAAAAGAATACGCTTGGACAGATGATCAACGTGATCAGGCGAATGCAAGAATGGGTGGTAGTGCATCTATTCAACGTTACAAAGGTCTTGGAGAGATGAATGCTGAACAATTGTGGGAAACTACAATGGATCCAGAATTCAGAACATTGCGTCAGGTGAATATTGATAGTCTTGCTGAGGCAGATAGAGTTTTCTCAATGTTAATGGGAGATGAAGTACCGCCACGAAGAGAATTTATTGAAAAGAATGCAGTTTACGCTAATATTGATGCGTAGTTGTTGGAAGTAACTGTGTTTTGATTTTTGATTTGATAACAATATAAAAACATATAAAATATGAAAGTTACCATTGTAGGAGCAGGGAATGTTGGAGCATCCTGTGCAGATTCAATTTCGTATAGAGGAATTGCGAGTGAAGTAGTACTATTGGATATTCGTGAAGGTTTTGCCGAAGGTAAAGCAATGGATATCATGCAATGTGCTACTAATACAGGTTTCAATACAAATGTATCAGGTGTTACAAACGATTATTCCAAAACGGCAAACAGTGATGTAGTTGTTATCACTTCAGGAATTCCAAGAAAACCAGGAATGACTAGAGAAGAATTAATTGGAATTAATGCTGGAATTGTTAAAACAGTGGCAGAAAATGTACTTGCACATTCACCAAACTGTATTGTAATTGTTGTGTCGAATCCAATGGATACAATGACATATTTGACATTAAAAGCTACAGGATTACCAAAAAACAGAATTATCGGGATGGGTGGTGCTTTGGATAGCTCACGTTTTAGATATTATTTGTCTAAAGCTTTAAATGCTCCTTCTAACGATATTTCGGCTATGGTAATTGGTGGGCACGGAGATACAACTATGATTCCTTTAACGAGATTGGCTTCTTATAATGGTATACCTGTTGCTCAATTTTTATCTCAAGAAGAATTAGATAAAGTTGCAGCTGCTACTATGGTAGGAGGAGCAACACTTACAGGCTTATTGGGAACTTCAGCATGGTATGCTCCTGGAGCTTCTGTTGCTTATCTTGTAGATAGTATTTTAAATGATCAAAAGAAAATGATTGCTTGTTCAGTCTTTTTGGAAGGCGAATATGAACAAAATGATATTTGCATTGGTGTGCCTTGTATTATTGGTAAAAACGGTGTCGAAAAAATTGTTGATATTGCATTGAATGATGCGGAAAAAGCTGCTTTTGTTAAAAGCGCGGAAGCTGTTAGAAACATGAATGCTGATTTAAAATCAGTTTTGGTATAATATTTTGGTAAGAAAAAAAAGAAGACTGCATTTTTGCGGTCTTTTTTTTGATTTTAATCAATAAATAAATTGGTTAATCTTTCCGTTAATTATATATTTGCTCGGTTTAAAAAAAATGATGTAAATCGTGCGATCCTTTTTTGTTTTTCAAAAATGACGTAATGGCTTATTTTATAGGGTTTAAAACAAAAAAAACAATAAATAAAAATAATTAATTTTTAGTAATAATGCAGAATAAAGGACTTATTAAATTTTTCGCAATTCTATTTGCATTGGTAAGTATTTACCAACTTTCTTTCACTTTTGTCTCTAGCAAAGTTAAAAGTGATGCAAAAACTTTTGCTGGTGGAAATCCAGAAAAGGAAGTAAAATATTTGGATTCTATTGGTAAAGAGAAAGTTTTCAGTTTAGGATTTACTGATTTTACATTCAATGAAGTAAAAGATAAGCAAATCAACAAAGGTCTTGACTTAGAGGGAGGAATCAACGTAACTCTTCAGATTTCAGTTAAGGATATTTTGAAAGGATTATCAAATAATTCGAAAAATCCAGTTTTTAATAAATCTTTGGCTGATGCCACTGCAAACCAAAAAGGAAATCAAACTTATTTAGATGCATTTTTTGAAGCCTTTGAAGCTAATTCTAAAGGTTCAGTAAAATTAGCATCACCAGATATTTTTGCTAACAGAAGTTTGCAAGGTGAAGGTGGAGTTACTTTTCAAATGTCAGATGCTCAGGTTCAAAAAGTAATTAAAAGAAAAGTAGATGAATCTATCGAAAGTGCTTTTAAAGTACTTAGAGAACGTATCGATAAATTTGGTGTTACACAGCCGAATATTCAAAAATTAGGAGAATCTGGAAGAATTCTTGTAGAACTTCCTGGTGCTAAAGATATTGATAGAATTAAAAAATTATTACAAAGTACAGCTCAATTAGAGTTCTGGGAAACTTATAAAGTTGAAGAGATTGGTAATTTCATCATGGCGGCTAATGAAGCTTTGAAGAAAACTGAAGTTGCTAAAACTGAAACAAAAGCGGTTGCAAAAGATTCATTAAGTGCTTTATTGACTGACGCAAAAGATTCTACTTCTGCTAAAAAAGGAAATAACCCTATTATTGATAAAATTATTGCTCAAGGTGGTGGTGCAATTTTAGGTTTTTTCTCTCCAAAAGATACTGCTGTAATTAATTCTTATTTTAAAAGAGCTGATATCAGAGTTTTATTAGCTGGTGACCAACGTTATGCAAAATTTGTATGGGGAAAACCAACTACCATTAAGGATGCTAAAGAAAAAGAAGTTGAAGCTGTTGAATTATACGCTTTAAAAGGAAATAGAGATAACAAGCCTTCAATGGGTGGTGCTGTTGTAACTGATGCTAGTGATACATTTGATCAAATGGGTAAACCAGCTGTTTCTATGCAAATGAACAACACTGGCGCTAAAGAATGGGAAGAGTTAACAGGAAGAGCTTATACTCAAAAAAGTAATATTGCTATTGTTCTTGATGATGTTGTTTATTCTGCACCAGGGGTATCTAGCGGACCAATTGCTGGTGGTAGATCTGAAATTTCAGGAAATTTTGATGTTACAGAAACTAAAGATTTAGCAAACGTATTAAGAGCTGGTAAATTACCTGCTGCTGCTGAAATTATTCAATCTGAAATTGTAGGACCGTCTTTAGGTCAGGAAGCTATTGATAATGGTACTAATTCTGCTGTAATTGGATTGTTATTAGTATCTCTTTGGATGATTGTTTATTATGGGAAAGCTGGTTGGTATGCAAACATTGCTTTGGCGGTTAACTTATTGTTCATGTTTGGTATTTTGTCAAGCTTAGGTGCTGTTCTTACTTTGCCTGGTATTGCAGGTATCGTTTTAACAATGGGTACTGCTGTAGATGCGAATATTATTATATATGAAAGAGCAAAAGAGGAATTAAGATCTGGTAAATCACTTAATGAATCAGTAATTGCTTCTTATAGCTGGACGGGTGCTATGCGTTCTATTGTTGATGCGAACGTTACTCATATCTTAACTGGAGCTGTTTTATTTATCTTTGGTTCTGGTCCAATTAAAGGTTTCGCAACTACTTTATTAATTGGTATTATTACCTCTTTGTTTACATCTATCTTTATTGCTAGAATTTTCATTGACAGAAATATTGCTGGTAAAAACGATTTATCTTTCGTTACAAAATTCTCTAAAAACTTCTTTACTAATTTCCACTTTGATTTCTTAGGAATTAAAAAATGGGCTTACCTTTTCTCAGTTGTAGTTACTATTATTAGTATTGCTTCTATTGTAACTAATGGTTTTGATCAAGGTGTTGACTTTGTTGGAGGAAGAACTTTCCAGGTTCGTTTTGATAAATCAATGAAACCTGAAGAAGTTAGAGATGAATTGGCTGCCGTTTTTGGTAGTGCGGAAGTTAAAATATTTGGTGAAGACAATCAATTAAAAATTACGACTAAATATAAAGTAGAAGAAACTGGTAGTGCAGCTGATGAAGAAGTAAACGTTAAATTGTTTAATGTTTTGAAAAAACATTATACTCCAGATATGACTTACGATAAATTTGTTAATGCTCACGAAGGGAAAAAACTAGGTATTGTACAAGCATCAAAAGTTGGACCAACAGTTGCTGAGGATATTAAAACAAATGCTTATTGGGCTGTATTAGGTGCGATGGTTATTGTTGCTTTGTACTTGGTAATTAGTTTTAGAAAATGGCAATATAGTTTGGGTGCAATTGCTGCGATTGCTCACGACGTTATCTTCTTGTTAGGAGTATACTCATTGTGTTGGAGATTTATGCCATTCGGTATGGAGATTGACCAACATTTTATTGCGGCTATCTTGACAGTTATTGGTTATTCTATGAATGATACGGTTATTGTATTTGATAGAGTTCGTGAATTTATTGATGGAAAAACAAAAGGAACATTCTCAGAAATCGTAAATAAATCGATTAACTCTACAATGTCTAGAACTATCAATACATCATTAACAATGATCTTGGTATTATTAATCATGTTTATCTTCGGTGGTGAATCAATTAGAGGATTTATCTTCGCAATGCTTATTGGTATTGTTATTGGTACTTATTCTTCATTATTTATCGCTACTCCAGTATTAGTTGATACTATTTCTAGAGAAGAGAAGAAAAATATTGAAATCAAACATCAAGAAAACTAGGAACTAGTTTTTAATATATAGAAAAGGGATTCAGCGAAAGTTGAATCCCTTTTTTTATAAAAGTCATGAATATTTAGAACAATATTAATTTTAAGATAAGGTTTCAGCAGTAGAAAACATCTTATATAACATGTGATTACACTCAGAATTAACTACATTATTTTCATAAAGGTTTCTTTGATCATTTTGATTTCTTCTGTGTAAATGGTTTTCTTTTTATTAGCAAAATAAAGAGTATTTTTCAGAGGAGTTTTTCCTTGCCACAACAGTTTAATTTTTCCGTTTTCAATTTCTGTTTTGCATAAGAAATCGGGTATAACTGCAAGGCCATTGCTGTCGCTCAAACAACGCACAATGGAGTTTAAATTGGGCACAATATAATTAGGCCTAAAATCTGCATTTTTATTGAAATTAAGCTGCCAAAAATTTCTCAAATGCTCCATGTCTCCCGTAGTACCAAACCACTTTTGTTGTTTTAGCCAAAGTTCTTTAGCGTGAAAGTTTTTTTGGTCTATAAAGGTTTTGAATTCTGTCGAATCAACCTGATTTCCGCTGATTAGAACAATAGTCTCAGATGAAAAGGCTTTATAATCAATTGTGTTTTTGACAATCATTTGTGGGGTAATAATTAAGTCTAAAATTCCTTTCTCTAAGTTTTCAATCATTTCCGGATATTCTCCAAACTGGATAATTACATTAAAAGGGAAACTAGATAAATAAGGCTCTAATGTTATTTGAAAGGTTTCAAAACACATTCCAATACTAATAGTAGGCGTATTTCTTTCGGTGCTTCGTTGAAAGTTTTTTTCAGCTTCTTCTAATTTGCATAATGCATCACTAATAAAATTATAAAGAACTTTCCCTTTTTCTGTAGGAACCATTTTGCGACTTGTTCTGTCAAATAATTTATACCCAACATAATTTTCTAAAGAACTTAGATGCAAACTGACACCTGGTTGCGAAATAAATAACATTTCGGCAGCACCCGTTAAAGTACCGGTTTTGTAAATGTATTTAAAAGTGCGATACCATTCTAGATTAACCATTTTACAACTATTATAATTATGATACAAAGGTATGAATTAAGTTATTTTAATAATAGAAATGTTGGTTGTAATTTTGTCTCATCAAATTAAAGAAATATACGATGAAAAAAATATTTATAATAAATGGAGGTCAAAAATTTGGTCATTCAGGAGGAAGATTCAATGAAACAATGGCAAAAGCAACTGCAGATTTTTTTTCAAATAATAATTTTGAAATAAAAACTACTGATATTAATAATGAATATAATCCTGCCGAAGAAGTAGAGAAATTTGTTTGGGCTGATGTGATTATTTATCATACTCCGATTTGGTGGTTTCAAGTACCACATGGCTTAAAGAAATATATTGATGTCGTTTTTACCGAAGGACATAATAAAGGTATTTACAAAAGTGATGGACGCTCTTCTAAAAATCCTAAGATTAATTATGGAACAGGCGGAATGCTTCACGGCAGAAAATATATGGTCACTACTTCATGGAACGCGCCCAAAGAA
>NZ_DATIDY010000231.1:0-3152 GCF_035456085.1 Flavobacterium sp. | reverse complement strand
CTACAACTCGTTCCTGAGGCAGAAATTAATGTCGCTTCGGCTTCGGAACGGATAGTTGGGAACAAAACTAATTCACCAATTTTCATCGAAATATCATAATGTTCTTTTTCATATCCAAAAGAACCCGCCATACCGCAACATCCGCTTGGGATATTTAGAACAGTATAATTCTTTGGCAACATCAGGATTTTTTTAAGCGGAACCAATGATGATAAAGCTTTCTGGAAACAGTGTCCGTGCATACGAACTCTTTCGGTATTTTCAGTAAACGAATCCGATGTGATTCGGCCTTCGTCTAATTCTTTCGCCAAAAATTCTTCGATAAGCATTGCTCTGCTTGAAAATGCTTTGGCTTTTTCTTTGAAATCTCCTCTGCACAAATCTGGATATTCATCACGGAATGATAAGATTGCCGATGGTTCAATTCCAACTAAAATCGCATTTGCCGGCATTTCTTTGGCGAAAGCCTGAGTATTCTTTTCAGCAATTTCTCTAGCTTCTTTAATCATTCCTTTTGAAAGATAGGTTCTTCCACTGTAACCTATTTTTGGCACAACAACATTATATCCTAAACGGTTGAATAATTTTACCGCAGTTTGACCAATTTGCACGTCATAGAAATTCAGAAATTCATCGTTGTACAAATAAACATCTCCTTGTGTAAAATTCCCTGCTTGTTTGTAATTTTTAAACCATTTTGAGAAAGTGGTTTTATACATTAAAGGCAAATTTCTTTCGGTAGCAAAACCTGTAGAACTTTTTACAATATTGCCAATAATTCCGCTGGCACCAAAGTTATACAACCAAGGAATTGAAGCAAACAACTGGTTTATTTTTGGGGTGTTTCCAATAATTTTAGAACGCAATTTTACGCCGTTTTTATCATGGTATTGTTGTAAAGTTTCCGCTTTCAGCTTCGCCATATCCACATTCGAAGGACATTCGGATTTACAACCTTTACAACTTAAACACAAATCTAAAACTTCCAGTAAAGCTTCTTCGTCAAATTTATTGACTTTGGTTGAGGTTGTAATCGTTTCTCTTAATATGTTGGCGCGGGCACGAGTCGTATGTTTTTCGTCACGAGTCGCCATATAACTTGGACACATTGTACCACCGCTTTTCTCCGTTTTTCTACAATCTCCAGAACCATTACACATCTCTGCAGCGCGAACGAATCCGTTATGCTCTGAGAAATCAAAATAAGTTTCCGGCATTGGCGTATCTTGACCCGGATTGTATCTAAGATTGGTATCCATTGGAGGCGTATTCACAATTTTTCCTGGATTAAAAATTCCCCACGGATCCCAAGTATTTTTAACCTGGATAAACAATTGGTATATTTCCTCCCCAAGCATCAATGGAATAAATTCGCCACGAAGTCTTCCGTCTCCGTGTTCTCCACTCAATGAACCTTTGTATTTTTTAACTAAATGAGCAATATCGGTAGCGATAGTTCTGAAAAGCGCTGTTCCTTCTTTGGTTTTTAAATCAATGATCGGACGCAAGTGCAATTCCCCTGTAGCGGCGTGTGCATAATGAACGCAACTTAGATTTCTTTCTTTTAAAACAGCATTAAAATCTTCGATAAAATCTGGTAAATCATTTACGTCAACCGCTGTATCTTCAATAACTGCTACGGCTTTGGCATCGCCGGGAATATTCGACAATAATCCTAATCCAGCTTTTCTTAGGTTCCAAACTTTATTGGTGTCTTCGCCAAAAACGATAGGGAAGTGGTAACCTAAACCTTTGGAACGCATTACGGCTTCCATTTCTTTAGCCAGTTCCAGAATTTCTTCTTGTGTATCTCTCAAAAATTCAACAACCAAAATAGCCTGAGGATCGCCTTGCACAAAAAATCTGTTTTTGCTTTGCTCAATATTTTCTTTGGTACATTCTAAGATATAATGGTCAATCAATTCAACACTATCCGGATTGAATTTCAAGGCTTCCAAATTTGCTTTTAATGATTCGTTGATACTGTTGTGGTGCACGCAAACTAAAGCTGCGAAAGGTTTTAAAGCATCGACCAAATTCAATTTAATTGCTGTTGAGAAAAATAATGTCCCTTCAGAACCAGCGATTAATTTACAGAAATTGAACTTCTGACTCTGATCCCCAAAAGGTTCGCTATCTGCCAATAAATCCAAAGCATAGCCTGTATTTCTTCTTGGAATAGATTTCTTGGGATAATTTTCGTCAAATAAAGCTCTGTTTGATGCTGAACCCAATAATTCTTTGGCTTGCAAATAAATGTTTTGTTCCAAAGAACTAACAACATTTATTCCGTTGCATTTGTCTTCAAATTCGGCATTAGTTAATTCGCCAAATGTCACTTCATTTCCATCGGCCAAAAAACCTTTAATTTCCAATAAATGTTCACGGGTTGAACCATAAATAACCGATCTTGCACCGCAGGCATTGTTTCCGACCATTCCACCAATCATACAACGGTTGCTGGTTGAGGTTTCTGGTCCGAAAAATAGTTTGTACTGTTTTAAATGGATATTCAATTCATCACGAATCACACCAGGTTCTACCCAAGCCGATTTTTCAATAGGATCTACCGAAAGGATTTTGGTGAATTCTTGTGAAATATCAACCACAATTCCGTTCCCGACAACCTGTCCGGCAAGGGAAGTTCCGGCCGCACGCGGAATGACACTGCTTTTGTTTTCTCTGGCAAAAGCGATGATTTTTTGAATATCTTCTTTCGTTTTCGGAATGGCTACCGCCAACGGCATTTCTTTGTAAGCACTTGCATCAGTGGCATAAAGCGTACGCATGGTATGGTCGTACAATAATTTGCCTTCTAATTGCTTTTCAAGATTTTCAAGCTTCATTTTTATTTTAGATTTATGATTTATGATTTTAGATGGATGAAATCTGAAATTTTAAATCAAATGGATAATCTTTTTGTTTTTAATGCCTTTGCGCCTTTGCGTCTTTGCGAGACATTTTCTCATAAAGACGTAAAGACGCAAAGTTTTTTATTTGAAATTTAAACTTTAGAAATCTAAAGTATTAAATCAGAAATCATTAATAAAGAATTCTGTATCGAATAGTATTTGGAATCGCTTTTAGTTTTTTCTCCAATTCTTTGTTGTGGAAATTGTCGATATCGGTAATCACATAACCCAAAGTTTCGT
>NZ_DATIDY010000230.1:0-17570 GCF_035456085.1 Flavobacterium sp. | reverse complement strand
GGCTACCAAAACAGCAAATATCGCTGAAAACAAAGTAGCAGAACCTCAGAAAGATTTGATCCAGTTTGAAGATTTCGCCAAAATGGATATTCGTGTAGGAACAATTCTTGAAGCTGAAAAAATGCCAAAAGCCAACAAACTTTTGATTCTAAAAGTTGACACTGGAATAGATGTTCGCACAATCGTTTCTGGAATTGCAGAGAGTTTTAAACCTGAAGATATTATTGGAAAACGAGTAACTGTTCTTGTGAATCTTGCACCAAGAAACCTTCGTGGTGTTGAAAGCCAAGGAATGATTTTGATGACCAGCAATGCCGAAGGAAAATTGGTTTTCGTAAATCCAGATGCTGATGGTGTTGGGAATGGGGAAACGATAAATTAAAAGAAAATATATATTTCATTTGGTAGAGACGTTGCAGTGCAACGTTTCTACGCGTTTAATTGCATGTCATAATTTATTTATTTCAATATTAAATTTGTTTTGTATTGAAAGACATTGCGGTAGAGACGTTGCAATGCAACGTCTCTACGTGTGTTATGCAAAAAAAATATTATATTCGTTAAAATCAATAACGAAATAATATGAACGAAAAATTCCAAAACAAATACCGCATTTCCTCTACCCGATTAAAAGATTGGGATTATGGACAAAATGGTGCCTATTTCATAACAATATGCACCGGAAATCGGGAACATTTTTTTGGTGAAATCGTGACTGTCAATAGCGAAAATGAAATGCATTTGAACGGAATTGGGAAATTGGCAAATCAATTTTGGTTAGAAATCCCAAAACATTTTCAATTTGTTGAATTAGGAAATTTTGTTGTTATGCCTAACCATGTTCATGGGATTTTGGTAATTGACAAAACAAATTTTGTTCATAACAACGACGACGTAGAGACGTTGCACTGCAACGTCTCTACCACGAACGGAATAAAAAACGAACAAATGGCAAAAATTTCACCAAAATCAGGTACAATTTCAGCCATAATGCGTTCCTATAAATCTGTTGTGACCAAAAATGCACATCCTATTCACACTGATTTTTCATGGCAGGAACGTTTTCACGACCATATTATTCGCAATTCAGATTCTTTTGAAAGAATTCAAAATTATATAGCAGACAATGTTTCCAATTGGCAGGAGGATAAATTTTATAATTAGACTAAAGTCCAATTAAGATTTATGCTAGTATTTTTCCTCCCAGATTAAATTAGATTTTAACAGATTCTACTTTAACCTGAAAAAAAATTGTTCTAATTTGTGATCCAAACACAATAAACAGGCAAAGTAACTTTGGCTCTATTAAATAATTTCTAATAAATGAAACTCACCAAACCACGATTAGCATTAATCACAGGAATTCTGTGCATTTCCATATTTCCTATCTTGATTAAATTGCGTTTGACTGGAGGATTAATTTCTGCTTTTTATAGAATGACTATTGCTGTAACTTTTCTGTTGCCGTATGTACTTTTGACCAAAAAATTCAAATTGCCTAAAACCAAAAATATTCTTTTGGCAGCCCTTTGTGGTGTTTTATTTTCTTCTGATGTTGCCGTTTGGAATATTGCCATTCAGGATTCAAGTGCTACTCAAGCTTCGTTATTAACCAATTTATCACCACTTTGGGTTGGTATTGGTGCGTTTTTATTTTTAAAATCAAAACCCAAAACCAATTTTTGGATCGGAACTGTTGTATCATTATTTGGAATGGTAATTTTAGTTGGATTCGAATTTTTCATGGAAATGAATTTTAATCGCGCATTTCTGTTCGCCGTTTTTTCGGGAGTTTTGTATTCAATTTATCTTTTAGTGAGCAAAAATGTACTTTCAGACGTTGACATTTTATCGTTTATGACAATTAGCTTACTGGCTTCTAGTGTCTATTTAGGCATTGTTTGTTTTTCTCTAAATGAATCTTTTACGGGATTTTCGAATACAGCTTGGTTTGTTTTGGTATTGCAAGCCGTAATTTGTCAATTGTGCGCTTGGCTTTCGATAAGTTACGCAACACAACACATCCGAATTACGAGAATTTCACTGAGCTTATTAAGTCAAGCTATAATTACTGCTATTTTGGCTTGGCTTTTTTTAGAAGAAAAAATAACTTTACAAATGATTCTTGGCGGAATTATTTTACTTTTCGGAATTAGGATTACGTTTTATAATAAGACGATTTCACTCACAAAGTATTTTTTAAACAAATAAAGATTTTCGGATTTCTAAAGAAAATTTTGGAACAAAAAACATCACATTATGTTATCTAAAGACAAAGTTACAAACCTAAAAGTAATTGCCTTCGACGCCGATGATACCCTTTGGATCAACGAAACCTACTTTGATGAAACCGAGAAAAAATTTATTGGTTTGATGGAAGATTATTTATCGCATCAGGGAATTTCGAAAGAGCTGTTCAAAATTGAAATTGATAATCTCAAATTGTATGGTTATGGCATCAAAGGATATATTCTTTCGATGATTGAAGCAGCAATGAAAATTTCGAACAACACCATTCCGATTGAAATCATTGAGAAAATCATTCAATATGGAAAAGAATTATTGGAGAAACCAGTTATTTTATTAGATGGTGTCGAAGAAACTCTCGAAGCTTTATACGGTAAATACAAATTGGTCGTTGCCACAAAAGGTGATTTACTGGATCAGCGTAGAAAATTACATAATTCGGGTTTGGGACATTATTTTCATCATATTGAAGTAATGTCAGATAAGCAAATCGTAGACTATTCAGATTTGATTAAGCGATTAGAGGTTAAGCCTGACGAGTTTTTCATGATTGGTAATTCGTTAAAATCGGATGTTTTACCAGTTTTAGAAATTGGCGGATATGCCGTACATATTCCATTTCATACGACTTGGGCACATGAAAAAATTGATCATAAAGTAGAGCACAAAAACTTTCAGGCATTCGAAAAAATAACAGAAGTGCTTCCTTTACTGAAGTTATAAATCCATCTTAAAAAGATATTGCGCCTAGTTAAAATGCATTTTATTTAGTATTTTAGCTAGGTATTTTTAATACAAGCAACTTCCGGTTTGCCTACCTAAAATTGGATCCCTCAAATACCATAAAAATGAAAACGCTTTTAGACTTGGACAATTGGAATAGAAAAGAACATTTTCTTTTCTTTAAACAAATGCAGGAACCTTTTTTTGGAGTAACTGTAAACATCGATTGTACCAAAGCATATGCGGCTTCCAAAACCTTGAAAACTTCTTTCTTTATTTATTATTTACACAAAACATTAGTAGCCGTAAATGCTTTTGAAACGTTCAAGTATCGCATTGAAAACACGCATATTTACATATACAACAGGATTGATGGGTCGGCTACTGTAAGTCGTGTCGATGGCACTTTTGGATTTTCTTTGATGCAATATCATTCTGATTATTCGATTTTTGAACAAACAGCAATGACCGAAATTGAACGTATTCAAAATACCTCTGGCCTATTTACGAGAGAATTTAAGGAAGATAATCTCATTCATTTTTCGGCAATTCCGTGGCTCAATTTTACTTCGCTTTCACATGCACGAAGTATGACATATCCAGACAGTTGCCCTAAAATTTCTTTCGGAAAAATGATTTTATCCGATGATGGAAAGCGAATTATGCCTATGTCCATCCACGTACATCACGGATTGATGGATGCCATGCACGTGGGGCAATTTGTGGACTATTTTCAAGAAATAATGAACCAATAAACACACTATATTTTGAGTTTAACCCTTTAAGTTATCACGCAACAATATGAAAAAAATAATCGTTTTTTTGATTCTAATTCAAAGTTCCCAGCTTTTTAGCCAGACTGTTTTGGCTACTTTTCCATTGGAACTAAAAAAATCCAAAGAGTACAGACAAATATTTAATGCGGAGAATGCAGTTACTCACGATGTTTATGCTTTTGCAACGGACAAAGAAAATCTAACCATTATAAAATACAACAGTGCTTTATTCATGACCAGTCAATATTCTTTGACAAGGCCTGACACTAGTTACAAACAAATTGTCGGCTATAGTTTTAACAGTGAAGGAAATCCAACGCTGTATTGGTCGAATCCAGATTTAAAGAAAATAATGACGGTACAATATGATTTGAACTCCAAGACTAACACGGAGGTGCCGTATGAGTTGCAATTTTTTAATCAGACGCTAATCACCTCTTTTCAGGATAATAATACTTTCTATATTCTTGCACAAAAGCATTTTGAACAAAAATTGGAATTATACATTTTTAAAGATGGTAAAAAAGAGGAAAAAACATTAGACTTTGGTTCTTTTAAATTTAAAAATAGCAAAAATCAAGAAATTGAATTCAGCAAAATCCTCGAAGTGTTACCGATTGAAAAGATAGAAACCAATCAGTTCAATCCATTATTCAAAGGCACAGAAAGATCAAAACTATATGTTCTAAAAAACAAATTATTACTGACTTTCGATCATAATGATAATGAAACTCAGGCATTCGAAATTGATCTGGCAACGGGCAATATTCTGGAGAAAACTTTCCCAAAAACATCAACTAAAAATTATGTTAGCCTTTCTAATTCCTATTATCACGAGAATAAACTATACCAACTAAAAGTCAATGCCGAAGAATTGTTGTTTGAAATAAGAGATTATAAAACTACAGATACCATCAAAAGCATTAAAGTTTTGGAAAGCCAAAAAATACCTTTTAAAACTTCGCCGATGTGGTTGCAATTGGAAGGACAAAAACCAAGAGAATTCAAAAACACAGCCAAATTTTTACATCAATTGGTGTTTTTAGACGTTGGAATGACGGTTTACAAAACACCTAAATCCATTTTAATTACAATAGGAGGAACTGGCGATATTCAATTTACCGATGTTGTCAATTCACTGGACGGAAGTCAGTATAATAGCGAATTAATGTATCGCACTATTCCAACAACTGCTTATTTTGAAAGTGTATTTGATAAAAAATTAGACCATACAAAACAAGATGCAGAACCTTTGGCTTTCGACTTTATTTCTGGTTTTTTACAACAGCACACCGAAGCCACTATCCCGCATATTATTCGCTACAAAAACTATTACATTATGGGGTATTATGACAGCAAATCCAAACAATATACCATGCGTAAATTTATTGATGGATTTGAATGATAATTTTAAACTTAAAAAAGAGTGTGCTTTTTTTGACCTTTTCTATTTCGTAATCTTTATATGCTTACTTGGGATTTGAAAACAGACTGACAACATAAGATATCTTCAAAGGTTATTTTTCACAAATCTCTTTAAGCTTATCGAGTGCTTTGGGGTAGGTTTCGTTCATATAATCTACAAAATCCTCAGTACTGTCTAAGTCAACTGTAACCGTTGTTGTCCCGTTGTTTTCTTCGAAAGTATAATTTTCAAATCCGTTTGTCCATTTTTCTACTTCCGGTCCTTCTGTAATTTCCTTACCTTCTTTTAAAAGCCCATAATGTTGGACCGAAACAAATTTGTTGGGAGTGTTTTCAATTATCTTAGAAACCATACCTCCCTTTTCTCCTTTCTCGTCTACTCCAATAAATAGAATTTTATTTCCCTTGTCCCAACTTCCCTCATAAGTCGATGTCGGGTTAAACAATGAAGTCCATTGCTCGTAAGTCGACTTATTGCTGATGCCAAGCATAAAATCATAAATCTTGACCACAGGTGCATTGATGTTTATTGTGAATTGCAGCTTTTTCATGATATTAAATTTGTTTAAATTAATCTTTTGAGTTGTTATCTTCCTTCATAATTAGCAGTCTTTTAACTTTGACTATATTTCGTGTAGGTTGGAAAATTCAATTCAATCTGCCGAAATTTGGGTAAAATGGCGGAAAAAAAGCTTTTTTGCGACGTCTATCAAAAATAATAAATAATTACTAAAAAACTGTGTAACAAGCAAATAGAAATTATTTTGTCTGATTTTATTTAGCTAGGTAAAAAAAAATTAAAAAAAATGCCATTCCCGTACAATATTAATCCATTTCATTTGTCTACATAAATAGAGGCTCTCTTAAAAATGAATTTAAAAACAAATAAAAAATTATATCAAATGAAAAATAAAGGTTTTAAAATAGCAGGAATAGTTGTTCTTGTCATTGCGGCAGCTACAGCATTTAGTTTTGCTGTAATGTTACTTTGGAATGCACTTATTCCAAATATATTCGGATTGGGAACTATCACTTTTTGGCAGGCATTGGGATTATTAGTGCTTTCACGTATTCTGTTCGGTGGTCACGGACATGGCGGTCCTGGATTTGGTGGTTTCCGTCATAAAAATGCTATGCGTGAAAAATGGATGAGCATGACTCCAGAACAGCAAAAAGAATTCATAAATAAGCGCAAGGAACACATGTGCGGAGGAAGATTTGGCCGTAGACCTTTCTTCGGTGACCGCCATTTTGATTTTGAAACAACTGATTCCGAAAAAAAAGATAATGAGTAATATCCAACAGCAAGATGTCGGAACGCTGGTAACAGCCTATAAACCTCGTTTGAAAGCGTTCATTAATAAACGCGTTTCAAACAAGGAAGACGCGGAAGACATTTTGCAGGATGTTTTTTATCAACTGGCAAAAGTAGATACTGCGATGAATCCGATAGAGCAAGTGGCTGCATGGCTGTATCGGGTGGCTCGCAATATGATAATTAATAAACAAACTAAAAAGCGTGAAGAAGAATTACCATCTTATCAAAACGACGATGACGATGTTATGAAGGATATTTCGGAAATGTTGTTTAGCAATCAAACTTCACCTTCTCCCGAAACCGAATATTTGCGTTCGCTAATGTGGATTGAACTGGAAGAAGCGCTATCAGAATTACCTCTGGAACAAAGAGAAGTTTTCGAAAAAAATGAATTAGAAGGTTTGTCGTTCAAAGAAATCTCCGAAGAAACTGGCGTGTCTGTCAACACTCTACTTTCGCGAAAGCGCTATGCAGTTTTGCATTTACGAGATAGATTATCCGACTTGTATGAAGAACTCATTTATTCCTGATTTATACTATTAAAAAATTAGCAACGGATCAAATTTTATACACTCCGCAAAACCATGGCTCATATTTTATAATAAATCTATAATTCATTAGTCACAACCCATAATAATAGCTAATTACTTAATTTTTAATACAATACATAAAAAACAATGGAAACTTATTTTGTTTTTAAAGTTTCCGTAGCTATATTTGCTTTACAAAATTATTACAAAAAAACTGAAAACATGGAAAATGAATGGAAAATTGATTCAAACGAATCAGATGTACTGATTAAGACAAGACATTCTTTGATTGACTACATGTCTGGGTCTAAAAATAATTTTAAGGGACATGTCGCCATACAAAACAACGAAGTGGAAGATGCCGCTATCGAATTTTCATTAAAGGCAAACGACAAGAACCAAAACTCGGATCTAAAATTAATTGACTTTTTTGGATATGATGAAACTCCGGTTATTCAATTCAAATCAACTTCTTTTCAAAAAATAAATAAAAATATCAATTTTTTGAAAGGCCATTTGACAATTAAAAACATCACAAAAGTAGTGGAATTTGATACCGAATTCATTGGATACAACAATTACAGTGGAGTTCAAAAAGCCTCTTTTGAAATTACAGGAAACATCAACCGCAAGGATTTTGACCTTAATCACAATACTTACTCGAACACTAGAGGTTATGCCGTTGGCTCAGATATAAAACTTATAGCCAATTTAGAATTTGTGCATCAATAAAATCGATTAATATCATAAACCTAAAAATATTTCTTTTATAAATTCATACTAACTAACTAACCGCCAACAACCTACCTCCAAAATGAAAGACAAAATTATATCCAAAGCAAGTGATTTATTTTTAAAACTTGGTTTTAAAAGTGTCACTATGGATGATATCGCCGGAGAAATGTGCATTTCCAAAAAAACGATTTACAAATATTTCTGCAATAAAGAGGTTTTGATTGAAGAAAGTACCGAAATGGTTCATAACGCAGTTCATGAAGTGATTAATACCATTGTTGCCAAAAACTATAATGCAATTGAGGAGAATTTTGAAATCCGCAAAAGTTTTAAAGAGATGTTTCAATCATCAGAAACTTCTCCATTATACCAATTAAAAAAACATTATCCTGAAATATATCAGAAAGTGATGTCGCGAGAAATTGAGGAATGTAATACGTTGTTCAGACAAAATATAGAAAAAGGCATTGAACAAGAATTATATCGCAATGATCTCGATATCGCTGCTTATGTAAAATTTTACTATTCATTAATTTTTAGCATTAAAGGAAATACAATATCCGAAAGAGATTCGGTAAAACTGGAATTACAAGCATTAGAATATCATACCAGAGCAATGGCTACTCCAAAAGGAATAATCGAACTCGAAAAACAACTACTTAAAACCAATATATAATGAAGAAACTAGTAATACTAAGCTTTTCACTTTTTTTCTGGTGCGGCTATGCGCAAGATTCGAATAGTAGTGAACAAAAGAAGCGTTATTCATTCACGCTTCAAGAAGCTATAAACCACGCATTAGAAAACAATTACACGGCAATTAATTCTGGCCGTGATATCGAAGCAGCCAAAGAAAAGAAATGGGAAACTACAGCAATGGGACTTCCACAAATAAATGCTGGAGCAGATTTTACAAACAATTTCGTTTTACAAAAATCTGTCGTTCCAGCAGAATTTTTTGGAGGAAAACCAGGTGAATATGCCGAAGTTGCCTTTGGAACCAAATACAATATGGTAGCAAGATCTACTATTAGCCAGCTTATTTTTGACGGTTCTTATATTGTAGCACTTCAAGCTTCAAAAACCTATTTGAAATATTACGAAAATGCCAAACAAAGAACTGATATTGACATCAAAGAGTTGGTTATAAATTCTTATGGCAGCGTATTGTTGGCTCAAGAAAACATTGCTATTTTAGAAAAAAACATTGCATCACTACAAAAAACTTTAAACGATACCAGAGCCACTTATAAAAATGGTTTAATTGAAGAAGAAAGCGTAGAACAGCTGGAAATCACTTTAGGATCTTTACAAAGCACTTTAAATTACAACACTCGTTTACTGGATATAGCTTATAAAATGCTCAAAATTAATTTGGGTATTGACCTTAATGACGAAATTACGTTAACCGATAAATTGGATAATCTGACCATTCAAAATATGGATCTCGCCATTTCGAAAACAGAATTTGACGTTAACAACAACATCTCTTATAAAATAGCAACCAATTTTGAAGAGCAAAGAACTCTTGAATACAAACTGGAAAGAAGCAAAGCATTACCAACCTTATCTGCCAATTTCAATTTTGGTTATACGGCTTTTAAAGATCAATTCGATTTTTTTAGCAAAAATCAAAACTGGTTTAATTATTCAAATCTCGGACTTAGTTTGAACATCCCGATCTTCAGCAGTTTAGCAAGAAGTTCGAGAACGCAGCAAGCCAAAATTGCTTTAGACCAAGCCAAAACTCAACTGACAGAAACGGAGCAAAAATTAAAATTAGAATATGCTACCGCAAAAACCGAATACGAATACAGCATCGCCGATTATGAAACTGCAAAAAGCAATTTGAATTTGGCAGAAAGAATCGAAAGAAAACAACAAATCAAGTTCACAGAAGGGCTTTCGACCAGTTTTGACTTTAATGATGCGCAACGTCAGTTATATACCGCTCAGCAAAAATACCTCCAAACGATGGTCAACATTATTAATAAAAAAGCAAGTTTAGAAAAAATAACAACTAACTAATGACTCCCACAAAATATAAAGCCATGAAAAAAATATTTATACTAACCACACTTTCAATCGTATTGATCGCCTGTAATTCATCAGATAAAAACAAATCGGTGGATTCTATTATAGCATCAAAAGATGTTAAAGCGATTACAGCCAAAAAAGCCGAATTACAATCTCAGCTTACACAAATTGACGAAGCACTATCAAAATTAGATGTTGACAAAGAAGTCGTTGCCTTAGTATCGGCAGTCAAATTGAATGACACCATTTTCAATCATTATCTTGAAATTCAAGGAAGCATTAATACGAATGAAAATGTATTGATCCAACCAGAATTCCCAGGAAACTTAGTCGCACTTAATGTAAAAGCAGGACAAAAAGTAACCAAAGGTCAAGTTCTGGGTCGAACTGATGATGGCGGAATGAGTCAACAATTAGCTAGTGCCGAAAATCAATACGAATTAGCCAAAACTACTTTTGAGCGTCAAAAAAACTTATGGAACCAAAAAATTGGTTCTGAAATCCAATATCTTCAAGCACAAAGCCAAATGATTTCTGCTCAAAAAAGTGTAGCACAAATCAAAGCTCAAATTGCAAAAACAGTAATCAGAGCTCCATTTTCAGGGACAATTGATGAAGTTTATGTAGAAAAAGGAGAAGTAGTTTCACCAAGTCCAAAAGGTATGATGCGAATTGTAAATTTAGGAAACATGTATGTCTCTACTTCTATCCCGGAAACATACATCGGAAAACTAAAAATTGGTACCGAAGTAGATGTGTATTTAAATTCATTAAACAAAACATATAAAGGAAAAGTACGTCAAATTGGAAATTTCATCAATCCAAACAACAGAAGTTTCGGAATTGAAGTAAGTGTTCCAAACCCTGATAATTTGCTCCGCCCGAATCAGGTAGCCAGCCTAAAAGTGATTGATTATGTAAACAAAAACGCAATAGTTGTTCCTTCCAATGTAATTCAACAGGATGCTCAGAAAAATAATTTTGTTTACACAGTTACCAATGTGAAAGGGAAAACCGGTATAGCTAAAAAAGTTATCGTAAAAACGGGCCAATCTTCTGATAATGTCACAGAGATTTTAAGTGGTTTAGATGCTGATGCAATAATTGTAACCGAAGGGGCCAACACTATTTCGGATGGAATGAAATTGAATTTCTAAAACAGTTTTAAACAAAAAAATATGAGTCACGAAAATAAAGAATTCGGAATATCAAGTTGGGCTGTCGAAAATCGCGTTACAGTATATATCTTGACTTTTTTAATTGTAATTACAGGTATCACGGCCTATATTACAATGCCTCGAGAAGATTTTCCAGAAATTATAGAAAACAAAATTTACATTTCATCAGTGTTTCCGGGAAACTCAGCTGAAGATGTCGAAAAATTAATCGTCAAACCTCTGGAAAAAGAAATCAAGAACATAAGCGGAGTCGACAAAATCACCTCAAGTTCATTTCAAGATTACGGAATGATCATCGTCGAATTTGAAGATAACGTTACTATTGATCAGGCAAAAGCCAAAGTTAAAGACAAAGTCGATATTGTAAAAGCAGATACTGACTGGCCAAATCTTGATAACGGAAGTAAAGTAGAACCTAGTGTTTTCGAATTGAATATTTCGGAAGAAGTGCCAATTTTGAATATTAATTTACAAGGAAATTATACTACTCAACAACTTAAAAAATATGGAGAATTACTTCAAGACGATATCGAAGAAATCCCTGAAGTCAAAAAAGTAGATATCCTTGGAGTTGATGACAAAGAAGTAGAAATTGCTGTTGATATTTTCAAAATGACAGCTGCACAAGTATCTTTTGATGATATTCAAAATGCTGTTAGAAATGAAAACATGACGCTTTCTGGCGGAAACTTAATTTCAGAAGGTTCAAGAAATAACATCCGAATTGTGGGTGAAATCAAAGATCCGCAAGAATTGGAAGACATCATTGTAAAACACAATGACGGAACAGTTTATCTAAAAGATATTGCTGTTGTTAAGTTTAAAGAAAAAGAAAAAACAACCTACGCCCGTGAAAAAGGAAACGAAGTTGTCATGTTAAGCGTAAAAAAACGTTCCAACCAAAACATGATTTCGGCCATTGAACAGGTAAAAGAAAGAATCGAAAAAGCAAAAGCATCATACTTGCCATCGAATTTAAAAATCGAATTAACAAATGACCAATCTTCCCGTGTAGAACACCAAGTAGATGAATTGTCAAATCATATCATCTTTGGAATTGTGCTGGTAATGATCGTTTTAATGTTCACAATGGGATTGCGAAACTCGCTATTCGTTGGGGCTGCGATTCCATTATCAATGCTAATGGCGTTTAGTATTCTATCAGCATTTGGATTGACTTTAAATACTATGGTTCTTTTTGGGTTAGTCATGGGATTGGGAATGCTTGTGGATGACGGAATTGTGGTTGTTGACAACGTTTTTGCAAATATGAAAAAAGGAATGGATCGATACCACGCATCCAAAATAGGAATCGGTGAAATCGCATGGCCGGTTATTTCCTCAACAGCAACAACACTGATGGCATTTTTACCTTTCGCTTTATGGCCAGGAACCATGGGTAAATTCATGAAATATTTCCCTATGACATTGACTGTAACACTTTCCGCTTCCTTGTTTGTGGCAATGGTTGTCAATGCAGCAATGACAGGAGGTTCAATGGATATTGAAGACAGAAATGTTTCTAAAAAATCAGCAAAATTATATTCAATAATTTTTACAATTATTGCCGTTATTTTTGTGTTAATTGGAAATATATATGATTCAAAATTAGCCAGAGCCATTGGTCATTTGGCAATTATTTCCCTTGCATTAATGTGGTTGTATAAAGTAAAGCTGTACCAATGGACACAAGATTTCCAACACAGTTTTTTTCCAAGAATGGAAGATAAATACAAAAATTTTCTAGCCAAAATCCTTACTGAAAGAAAAGCTTGGTATGCGTTGGCAGGAATTATTGGAATGTTAGTTTTCTCCTTCATTCTGTTGGGAATATTTCCTAGAAAAGTATTGTTCTTTCCAGATAATATCCCAAATCAGGTTATTGCTTACATCGAATATCCACAAGGAACGGACATTTCAAAAACAAACAAAGCTACCCTATTTGTCGAAAAACAGATCATTTCTATAATGAGCAAATATATTGACAAAAAAACTGATAAAAACTACTTAGCAGAGTCGATTGTTTCGCAAGTTGGTGTGGGCGCAGGAAATCCAAATGTGGATGCAGGTTCAGCTTCGGAAACTCCTTTTAAAGGAAAAGTAACAGTTAATTTCTCCGAATTCAAATTTAGAAGAGGCATCAATACTTCCGATATCTTAGAAGAAATCAGAAGCAAAGTAAAAGGAATAGCCGGAGCAAAAGTTACTGTCGAAAAAGACTATAACGGACCACCTGCAGGTTATCCGATCAGTATTGAATTGACCGGAACTGATTATGATGAAATGCTGAAGGCAGCAGACAAAATGATTGCTTTTATTAATACCAAAAACATACCCGGTATCGAAAAATTAAACATCGATGTCAATAAAGAAAGCCCTGAACTTGAAGTAAAAGTCGACAGAGTAAATGCAGGAAGCTTAGGGGTTTCAACAGGACAATTAGGTTTTAATTTGCGTCGTTCAGTTTATGGACAGGAGATTTCGACTTATAAAGAAGACGATGACGATTACAACATTACCATGCGTATGCAGGGTGACCAACGCAAAAACGAAAACATTTTGTTCAATCAGTCATTAACTTTCCGAAATCCGGCTAATGGACAAATGATGCAAGTACCGATTTCTGCGGTTTCAGAAACAGAGAAAACAACCACATACAACCAAATTAAAAGAAAAAACCAAAAACGTATCATGACGGTGTATTCCAACGTCCTGACAGGTTACAACGGTGATGAAATTACAAAACAAATTCAAGCTGATTTAAAAGGCTATGAATTACCAAAAGGTATTACTTATTCTTTTTCAGGAATACAAGAAGAGCAAGGCAAAAACCAAAGTTTTCTTTTCTATGCACTGTTTCTAGCAATGGCAGGGATTACCATTATTATCGTGTTACAATTTAATTCGGTTTCAAAAACAATGGTTATCCTTTTCACGGTATTATTAAGTTTTAGTGGTGTATTCTATGGGTACGTCATTGCCAATATGGATTTTGTGATTCTGATGACCATGATGGGAATCATTTCACTGGCGGGAATCGTTGTGAAGAACGGAATCGTATTGATGGACTTCTTTGTTTTATTATTGGATAGAAAAGTAGCCGACAAACAAGTACAAAGCCATGATGATTTAACCATAGAAGAAATCAAAGAAGCAATTATCGACTCTGGTAAATCAAGATTACGTCCGGTATTGTTAACAGCGACAACTGCTGTATTGGGATTAATTCCGTTGGCGATTGGTTTAAATTTTAATTTCTTCTCCTTAATAACTGATTTGAATCCGCACATATTTATGGGTGGAGACAACGTTATTTTCTGGGGACCATTGGCCTGGACCATCATCTTCGGATTGACGTATGCCACGGTCTTGACCTTAATTATGGTGCCAGTAATGTTTTATTTGGTAAAAAGAACAAAATATTATTGGAGAGATCGCCGAAATAAAAAAGTAATAGCAGAGGTTTAAAGCAAAATCTTCCAAAAAAAAACACTCCATTCGCAGATATTGAATGGAGTGTTTTTTTTTTGATTAGTACCTCAAAAGTTTTAAAGCTTTTATTAGGTCAAAAGTAAAACTTATTCATTCGAATTTACTAAAGCATCTTGTCTCCAGTTTTTAACTTTTTCTATTTTATTATTTGAAAAGTCTACTTCGCTCAGGCTATTTTTTCCGGCATTTTCTGTCCAAAAAAACCATTTTCCAGTTTTTACACCAGCAGCATATTCTCCAGAAGCAATTTTATCTCCGTTTTCATTATACGAAACCCAAATACCATCCAGTTTTCCATCTACAAAATATCCTTCTTGTTGCACCTGTCCATTTTCATAAAAATAGGTTGCTTTTAATTTTTTCCCAAAAGGCTCCAAAACAGGTTTTGCATCTTGCGCAAAAACAGCACCTGAAAATAGTATCGCTACTAAAACCACAAACTTTTTCATATCGCTAATTTTTAATTGTTTATATCTTGTTATATCAAAATTATAAACAAAATTTACATTAAAAAAACTTTTACTTAACAATTTCGTAACATAGACAAAAGCTTAACATTGGAATTGTAAAACATAGAAATTTCTTTCCAAAAAACACTTTTAAAGCGACTTCCCAACAAAATTTTTAATTTTTATATAAAATTAAAATCTCAAAATATAAAAAAAACAGTTTATCAACCTAATATTGATAATTAGTCCTAAATTTGCATTCGCAAAAAAAAAGGCAAAAAACTAAAATTTATACCATGTACAGAAGTCATAATTGTGGCATTTGAAATTAAAAGGAGGAAGCCCAGTGGGCTTCAGGTATAATAATCTAAATAAAAATTGTAAATAAAAATATAATGTACAGAAGTCATTCATGCGGAGAGCTAAACGCCTCACATATCAATACCGAAGTTACACTTGCCGGTTGGGTTCAAAAATCTAGAGATAAAGGTTTTATGAATTGGATCGATTTACGAGATCGTTACGGAATTACACAATTGATTTTTGACGAAAGCCGTTCTATAAAGGAAGTTTTTGAAGCTGCCAAAACGCTTGGAAGAGAATATGTAATTCAAGTGAAAGGAACTGTTATTGAGCGTGAAGCCAAAAACAAAAATATCCCTACTGGTGAAATTGAAGTTTTGGTTTCTGAACTAAACATTTTGAACGGTTCATTGACTCCTCCATTTACTATTGAAGACGAAACAGACGGTGGTGAAGACATCCGTATGAAATACCGTTATCTTGATATTAGAAGAAATCCTGTAAAAAACAGTTTGCTTTTCCGTCACAAAGTGGCTATGGAAGTTCGTAAATACCTTTCGGATTTAGATTTCTGCGAAGTAGAAACGCCTTACCTAATCAAATCTACTCCAGAAGGAGCTAGAGATTTTGTTGTTCCTTCAAGAATGAACGAAGGACAATTTTATGCACTACCACAATCTCCACAAACTTTCAAACAATTGTTGATGGTAGGTGGAATGGATAAATACTTTCAAATTGTAAAATGCTTTCGTGACGAAGATTTGCGCGCAGACAGACAACCTGAGTTTACACAAATCGATTGCGAAATGGCTTTTGTTGAGCAGGAAGATATTTTGAATGTTTTTGAAGGATTGACTCGTCATTTGCTAAAAGAATTAAAAGGCATTGAAGTAGATAAATTCCCAAGAATCACCTACGATTACGCGATGAAAACTTACGGAAATGACAAACCGGACATTCGTTTCGGAATGGAATTTGGTGAATTAAACGAATTTGCACAACACAAAGAATTCCCTGTTTTCAATTCAGCTGAGTTAGTGGTAGGAATTTCTGTTCCAGGAGCTGGAAATTATACCCGTAAAGAAATTGATGCATTAATTGACTGGGTAAAACGACCTCAAGTGGGCGCTAGCGGAATGGTTTATGTAAAATGCAACGATGACGGAACTTACAAATCATCAGTAGATAAATTCTACGATCAAGAAGATTTAAATAATTGGGCAACAGCTACTGGAGCCAAAGCTGGAGATATGATTTTTGTACTTTCAGGACCTGCAAATAAAACCAGAACACAACTTTCTGCATTAAGAATGGAATTAGCTACACGTTTGGGTTTAAGAAATCCAGCTGAATTTGCTCCACTTTGGGTAGTTGACTTTCCTTTATTAGAATTAGATGAAGAAAGTGGTCGTTATCATGCAATGCATCATCCATTTACTTCACCAAAACCAGAAGACATGAGTTTATTAGAAACTGATCCTGGAAAAGTACGTGCCAATGCGTATGATATGGTATTGAATGGAAATGAAATTGGTGGAGGATCAATTCGTATTCATGACAAAGCCACACAACAGTTAATGTTTAAATATTTAGGCTTTACAGAAGATGAAGCCAAAGCACAATTTGGTTTCTTAATGGATGCTTTCCAATACGGAGCACCACCTCACGGAGGATTAGCTTTCGGTCTTGATCGTTTAGTAGCGATTTTAGGAGGACAAGAAACAATCCGCGATTTTATTGCGTTCCCAAAAAACAATTCTGGAAGAGATGTCATGATTGACGCTCCATCCATAATTGACGATTCACAATTAAATGAATTACATATTAGATTAAATTCAAACAATTAGGTAAAAACACTTGAATATCAATAATTTTAGAAAAAAATTAATGTCATAATGATTTTCGTATTATATTAAAGATTACATTTGCCTCATTATAAATTATTATTACTATTACAATGCGTACAGGTACAGTTAAATTTTTCAATGAGTCTAAAGGTTATGGATTCATTACAGACGAAGAAACAGGAAAAGACATTTTTGTTCATGCTTCAGGAATCAGCGCGGAAGAATTACGTGAGGGTGACAGAGTTAGCTATGAAGAAGAAGAAGGAAGAAAAGGTAAAGTTGCTGCTAAAGTAGCTGTACTTTAAATACCAGAATATTTTACTGTTTATTTGTAAAAAAAGCGTCTAAAAAACGTCCCAATTATTTTGGGACGTTTTTTTTTGCATTGTACCCAAAAAACTTCTTGCCTAATTTTATCACCCAATCAGTATTAGGCTTTTTTTCACACAGATTTTCGTAGGTTTTTAATAACTAAAAAAAACATTTGTACCAATTGGTATGATTCATTTC
>NZ_DATIDY010000229.1:0-46656 GCF_035456085.1 Flavobacterium sp. | reverse complement strand
CCAATACTATACAATGAACGCATCATTAATGGCTGAACGATATCTTTGGTAACTTTTCCCTGGAGTTTATCAGCCATTCTCATAAAATTCCCTTCAAAAGGCATTTGAATGGTATATTCACTCCCTTGAGTATTAATATTGATGGCACCTTCGGTAAATTTATTTAATGCAAAAAGAACATTATGAATGTTTTGAACTTCTCCTGATTTCAGAAAATGTTCTTCTCTTCCGCCATCTCCAGCTTCAACCAGTTTAAAATATAAATTTCCTTTTGGGTCAGGTTTTACATATTCTTTGGCGCCCATAATATAATTTTGGTAACGCACTTCGAATGGATTTCCTGCAAAATCACCTTTTAACGAAAAATCATTATTGGTAACTGGCGACAGTAAAAGCGGTTTATCAAAAACTCTACGCTTCATTTCACCTTTGTACTCTCCATCAACAAAAAGAGTCAAAAACATTTTATCAGAATAGAATTGATTTTCGGTAGCACCTTCGCGAATAGGCATCATTCCTTCATAACTAATATAACGAGTGATAAATGCACCTGCAATTATAAATATGAATGACAAATGAAGCAGTAAACTCGCCCATTTTTCTTTTTTTAACAATTGATAACGCTTTATATTTCCAATGAAATTAATCATAAAAACAACCATAATAGCTTCAAACCACCAGGTATTATAGATCAAAATTCGGGCAGTATCTGTGTTGTATTTACTTTCGATAAAAGTTCCGACACCCATTGCTATTGCAAAAGTCAGGAACAAAACAGCCATTAATCGAGTAGAAAAAAGAAAAGAGAATATTTTTTTATTCATTTGGGAGTAAATTTCGTTTTTATAAAGTGTGGCAAAAGTACTTAAAAATGTCCAGTTGTTTTAAGATCAATTTGTTAATTTAATCCAAAATTAAGAATCATTTTAGTAATAAAAAGACAATAAATTATAGCCATTACTGTTATATCTATTCACTAAAATTTTGGATAATAAGTCTTCATTTTTTTTGCTAATTTTGCCAAATGATTAAAATTACGATTATAGGCTCTGGGAATGTAGCGCAACACTTGATTGATGCTTTCGCAAAAAGCAACGCGATAGAAATTATTCAGGTATTTTCGAGAAGCCAAAAACAAATTATTTCCAATCTTGATTCGAGTAAAATTACCAATGATTGGAATAATTTAAAGTATGCAGATTTATATATCATAGCCGTCTCAGATGATGCTATTGGAACCGTTTCTTCACAATTGCCTTTCGAGAATCGATTAGTCGTTCATACTTCAGGCAGTGCACCGTTGACTTCATTGGATGGCAAAAACAGAAAAGGTGTTTTTTATCCTTTACAAACTTTTACCAAAGGGAAAGCCGTTAATTTCAAAACTATTCCGCTTTGCCTGGAAACACAATTTGAAAATGATTATACTTTATTGGAAAAAGTAGCGTCTTCCATATCAGACAACATTTATCCAATTGATTCTCACCAGCGAAAAGCGTTGCATGTAGCCGCGGTTTTTGTTAATAATTTCACTAATTATTTATACCAATTAGGAAATGACATTTGTCTGGAAAACCACGTCTCTTTCGACATTTTAAAGCCTTTAATTCTGGAAACTGCCGAAAAACTTTTAACCCTTTCGCCAAAAGACGCTCAAACCGGACCAGCAAAACGCAATGATGTTTCAACTATAGAAGCGCATGAATCGTTTTTATCTGATGAAAATCAATCAACAATTTATAAAATATTAACCCAATCTATACAAAATCATGGCAAAAAGCTATAAAGAAATAATGAATGACATTACTACGTTTATTTTTGACGTAGATGGCGTACTTACTGACGGTTCTGTGTTTGTTTCTAATGAAGGAGAAATGTTAAGAACCATGAATATTCGCGACGGTTACGCCATGAAAGCTGCTATTGAAAGTGGTTACAACGTGTGCATTATATCTGGCGGAAGTAATGAAGGGGTTCGTGTGCGACTGAAAAATTTAGGAATTACTGATATTCATTTAGGAACTCCAGATAAAGTAAAAACTTTCAAAGAATACACTGCTGTCAATGGCATTAAATCAGAACAGGTTTTGTATATGGGAGATGATATTCCGGATTATCATGTGATGAAATTAGTTGGATTACCAACTTGCCCACAAGATTCAAGCCCGGAAATCAAAACTATTTCTAAGTATATATCACACGTTAAAGGCGGCAAAGGTGCTGTCCGCGATGTAATCGAACAAGTCATGAAAGTTCAGGGAAAATGGATGGGATATTTTGATGCTAAATATGATTAATGGTTAATTATTAATCAATTTCGAATTCACAATTCATCATTCACAATTTATAATTTATAATTAAAAATGAATTACCTTAAATTAATACGTTACCAAAACCTTCTCATGTTGGCTTTAATGCAGCTGTTGTTTAGATATGGTTTTTTAAATTTTCAAAGCATTCCTTTGGCTTTAAATGAGTGGCAATATTTGCTGTTAGTATTTGCCACTATTATGATTGCGGCCGGAGGTTATGTAATTAATAATATTATGGATCAGGCAACTGATAATGATAACAAACCCAATCAGGTTATTGTTGGAAAAAGTATCACAGAAGTTACCGCTTATAATGTTTATTTTTTGGTAACAGTTTTGGGCGTTGGAGCAGGCTTTTATTTATCCAATGTGATTGGTAAACCGGGGTTTGCGGCGATATTTATTGTTATTTCGGCTACTTTATATTTATATGCTACCAGTTTAAAGCAAATGCTACTTATCGGAAATTTTGTGGTGGCTCTTTTATTGGCTTTTAGTGTGATTATTATTGGAGTTTTTGACCTTTTACCAGCTATCAATACAGAAAACAAAGTGATAATGGCCGATTTGTTTTCGATACTATTGGACTATGCTATTTTTGCCTTTGTTATTAATTTTATTAGGGAAATTGTAAAAGATCTGGAAGACATCAATGGCGATTACAATCAGGGGATGAATACATTACCAATTGTTTTGGGCATCAAAAGAACAGCCAAATTAGTATTGGTTCTCAGCCTTATTCCATTAGTTTTAGTTGTACTATATATCAAAAAATACTTTTTTGCTTTTGATTTGTATTTGGCAACAATCTATGCTTTGATATTCATTGTAGCACCGTTAATTTATTTTCCGGTGAAAATGATAGATGCCAAAAACAGTAAAGATTTTCATCATTTAAGTATTGTTTTAAAGCTGGTGATTTTATTTGGATTATTTTCTATTGCTATTGTTACTTATAATATTCTGCACCATGCTTAAAGAAAAACTCAAAAACTACAACATAATATTAGCTTCAGGTTCACCAAGAAGACAACAATTTTTCAGAGATTTAGACTTAGATTTTGAAATTAGACTCAAAGAAACCGAAGAAATATTTCCTCCAGAATTAAAGGCCGAAGAAATAACTAATTTCCTTTCCTTACTGAAAGCCAACGCTTTTGAAGGAGAATTACAGCAAAATGACATTTTAATTACTAGCGACACTATAGTTTGGCATAAAAATTGTGCTTTAGGTAAACCAAAGGATCATCAAGATGCTTTTGAAATCTTAAAATCATTATCGAATGATACTCATGAAGTGATTACTTCGGTTTGTTTTAAGACAAAAACATCTTTTAATCTAATAACTGAAACAACAAAAGTAACATTCAATGCGTTAAGTGACCAAGCGATTCTTTATTATTTGGAAAAATACAAACCTTATGATAAAGCTGGAGCCTATGGAATCCAAGAATGGATTGGTTTTATTGGAGTTTCAAAAATTGAAGGTTCATATGCCAATGTTATGGGAATGCCAACAGATAAAGTTTATGAGTATTTAAATAATTTATAAAAATGGAAACGGATTTTTTCAATCATTATATCAAAGAGGAAGTCAGTACTGGTGTACTCTTATTGGTTGTTTTTTTGGCTCGTACTTTTGTTTCAAAAATAGTAAAACGGTACGCCAAAACAAGCGAGATTATTGAGAAAAGAACCAATCTTGTTATCAAGTACATCCATCTTTTAATTACAATTTTGGCATCGATAATCTTTATATTGATTTGGGGAGTTCAGCCGAAAGATATTTTTATAACTATTTCATCTGTTGCAACAGTAATTGGTGTCGCGATGTTTGCACAATGGTCAATCCTGAGTAATATTACTTCGGGTATCATTTTGTTCTTTTCGTTTCCATTTAAAATTGGAGATGTAATATTAATCCACGACAAGGATTATCTTGTAGAAGGCGAAATTGAAGATATTGGCGCATTTCACGTTACCATTCGATCCAAAGAAGGCGAGAGAGTTATTTACCCAAATAATTTGTTCTTTCAAAAAGGAATTTCAATTCTAAAAAAACCTACTCAACAATATAATGATTTTGTTGACTAACAATCATTTTTTTTTAACCTAATTAACCCCTAAATTTTATTACAATGAAAACAATCAAGTTTATTATTATCGGACTGCTAATTTTATCAGCGAGTTCGATCCAGGCACAAGTTTCAGTAAATGTCAATATTGGTACACCTCCACCTCCAGTTGTGGTAGTCGAATCTCCTAAAGTTGTGGTTGCATCACCACCAGAATGGGGACCTGTCGGATATGACAATGTAGAATATTATTACCTTCCAGATATTCAAATGTATTATGATATCAGACATGCACAATACATTTATTTATCAGGATCTCATTGGATTCGTACCAAAAGATTACCAAGCCATTGCAGACATTATGATTTGTATAATGGCTACAAAGTTGTTTTAACAGATTATCATGGAAACGCTCCCTACGCTTATTTTGATACTCACAAAGTGAAATATTATAAAGGTTACAAAGGCGCTCATCAGAAAAACAGAAAAGAATTTCACCCACATACAGGGCCACAGGAGTTTCATCATGATCATGACCACCATGACAATGGAAACCATGGTCACCATGAAGGTCACGGAAAAGGAAAAGGTAAACACTAAAATTATAACATTCAATTTTTGGCTCTAATTAGTTCATAATTAGAGCCATTTTTTTATATGTAATTCCAATAGATTCTGCAGTAAACCAATGGTTCATGGGAATATTATAAAGTAATAAAATAATATTGCAACACGATTAATTTAAGAAAGTATAATATTTGTTAAGTATTTTCAAATTTTTAAAAACTCAACACTATTTATGGAGGCAGTAAAATTACCTTTCTATGCAAAACTATCTTTCATTCTTTTGATCTTAATCTGTTTTGCTTATATTTTTTATGTTGGAAAAGATATTATTACCTCAGTTTTGATGGCATTTTTATTTTCAATTTTATTACTTCCTGTTTTTACATTTTTCAACACCAAATTAAAATTTCCTAGATATCTTGCCGCAATATTTTCTGTGATAATTTTTGCAGCTGTTATTGTAAGTATTTTGTTATTCATTTCGTATCAGGTTTCTGATATGGCTAGTGATTTTGATACTATTAAAAGAAATGCAAATTCATTTTTAATAGAAATCCATAAATTCATCAAGCTACATTTTAATATAAGTATTGGTGAACAGAAAAAATACATTCATGATGTAACTAAAGATTCTGTAAATAACGGAACTGGTACTATTGGGTCTGCATTGATTTCGTTGAGTGATTTACTATTAGACTTCACTATCATACCGATTTACACGTTTTTATTTTTAATATATAAAGATCATTTTATTGTTTTTCTTGTAAAATTGATAAACAAAGAAAATCATGCAACTCTAAAAGAAATTTTAGCTCAAATAAAAATTTCTATTAACAAATATATCATGAGCTTAGTTCTTGAAATGGTAATCGTTTCAGTCTTAACCAGCTTAGGACTTTGGATAATTGGTGTAAAATATTTTATATTATTAGGGCTTATAACAGGTCTTTTAAATATGATTCCGTATATCGGTATTTTGGCAGCAGGAATAATTACTGTTTTAGCCTCGTTAACCGGATCAGCAGAAACATCGATTATTGTTGGAATTTTGATTGTAAATGTTATTGTTCAATTAATTGATAATAATTTAATTGTCCCTTTAATCATTAGTTCAAATGTCGAAATCAATGCATTCGTATCCATATTAGGGATTCTTGTTGCAGGTACAGCTGCAGGAATTTCGGGAATGTTTTTAGCAATACCACTTTTGGCTATTCTGAAAATTATTTTTGACCGAATAGAATCTTTGGAATCCTGGGGATATCTGATGGGGAATCACATGCCAAAGAAATTCGCCTGGAGAATTCGAAAAATCAAAGCACAAAATTAATTTAATTATAATATTTTCAACAAAAAGATTGAACCATAAGTGTATAGATTGTTTGATAAAAAATTAGATAGATCTGTACATCTATAGGTGAATTTCGTTTTGCAAATAAATATTTAAACCCTTAAAATTTGAGTCAAAAATTATCTACATGTATTCGAACAAAAAAATAGTAATTCTGATTTTTTTCTGTTTTTGTTTACAGCATAATTATGCTCAGGTCACTACAAAAAAAGATACAACACCAGTAATTTATTCTAAAATTCGGAACTATTCCAAAAAACATAATTTTACAAGAGCACTTCACAAACTCCTTTTTAGAACCCGCAAAGTGTACAAAAAAGAAAAATTAACCGTACTAGAGGATTCGGTCAATTATAATGGCAAAATCATTCGCAAAATAAACATTGTGACCCTTGACCCCTTTGGACATTCGGTAGTTGATACTACGCAGGAGCCAAAATTTTGGGGAGAAAGGACAGGAAACAGACTGCACATAAAAACCAAAAAAATAGCGATTCATAATTTATTATTAATCAAAAAAAATACTCCTTATGATTCCTATAAAATGGAGGAATCAGAACGTATTATCCGTTCCCAAAAGTATGTAACGGCTGTGCGCATCACGAATCAACTTGCAGGCAAAGCATCAGATTCCGTCGATGTCACTATTCGGGTTTTGGATTCCTGGAGTACAATTCCGCGATTTTCAATATCCAACAATCAGGTTGCCGTTGGGGTAAAAGAAAAAGACTTTTTTGGAACTGGACAATTATTTGATTATCGATTTACAAACCGTTTTGATGATGGGCAAAATGGACATGAGCTAACATATTCTGTTCCAAATATTAAAAATACTTTTATAAGTACAGTTTTGCATTATAAAAAAGATTTTGAGCATAATTACTCCAAAAGCATTGATATCGAACGTGCATTTTATTCACCATTAACCAAATGGGCAGGCGGCGTTTATATTAGTCAAGAATTTAGGAGAGACTCTTTGCAGGCACCAGATTTGTCTTATGCTGATCAAAATTTCAAATACAATTCCCAAGATTTCTGGGCTGGAAGAGCCTTTAAAATATTTCAGGACCAAAATAACGGAATTATGAATCTGATAGTTTCTGCGCGTTTCCTGAATGAGGATTATACCAGAACTCCAACAGAACTTTATGATCCAAACCATTTTTATTCGGATCAGCAACTTTATTTAACTGGCGTGGGGCTCAACAAACGTAAGTATATAAAAGACAGCTATATTTTTAGAAACGGAAATACAGAGGATGTTCCTATTGGAAAAATTTACGGGGTAACATTTGGCTACCAATACAAAAACACTTTATGGAAGCCTTATATTGGCGGACAGTTTTCCTTTGGAAATTACTTTAAAATAGGTTTTTTGAGCATGAATTTTGAAGCAGGAACATTCTTTCAGGATTCCAAAACTTATCAGTCAACCTTTTTATTTGAAGCCAACTATTTTACAAAACTTTACAGTATCGGACGATGGAAACTCAGACAATTTATCAATCCCAAAACCATTATTGGTCTTAATCATTATGATATTATCGGCGATCAATTAAATATTAACGAAAGTAATGGCTTGGCCGGCTTTAATGCGCCAATTTATGGATCCAACAAAATGGTTTTGTCATTGCAAACCCAAACCTATTCTCCTCATGCTGTTTGGGGATTTCGTATGAATCCATTTTTCAATTATACGATTGGGGTTTTAGGTAGCGCCAATAATTCTATGTCACGCAATAAAGCCTATTCAAAATTCACACTCGGATTATTAATTAGCAATGACTACTTGGTATTTAGTTCTTTTCAACTATCATTGTCGTATTATCCTAATATTCCACCAGATGCATATAATGTTATCAAAACCAATACTTTCGAAACTTCGGATTATGGCCTTTTGAATTTTGAACTGGAAAAACCACAAATTGTGGGTTATAAATAGTTTAGATTTTTTATCGCTATTTAAATCTTTACCTTCTCTTCAACCTTAGAATTATTCTTCAAGAAAAGATTTAATTGTGTAAAAATAGTTTCAAAAACTAAATTTCGCACTTCCAATTTAGATAAAACCAAATCATGTATAGCGCCTTTAAAACCAATTACCTCTTTACAAGGAGCTTCAATTAATTTGGATTTTTCGATAATATCTTTCACATTCAAAATCGCGTCACCTTCAAACATTTCGTTACTCCATTTTTTAGGATAAACAGAATGCAAAGAATGCAAAATCAAAATTGGTTTCGCAACCAAAATCCCTTTTGCAATCTTTAAATGCCCCTGATATATTGCGTTTATCCACCCCGCATTTATAGACGGAGCCACGTGAGGTTTCCATTTCAGATTATAATCCCATTCGCCAAAATCATTTTTGTGCAAACTCTTACCATAAAATTTTGAAAATCCAATCGGCAAAACCAAATTAGGAAAGAGCCTGCCCAAAAAAGCTAAAAATGGAATTCCAACTTTCTTATGAAGCCACGGGATATTAAAATCATAAAAAGGACTATTGCAAACCAATACATCAAAAAGTGGCGTTTTTTTCCGTTCAGCAGCATATAGAGTAATAATCAAACCACCTGTCGAATGGCCATAAAGCACCACTTCAGTATTGCTTTCATCGCGAATTATTGCCAATGCTTTGTCGATATCTTCATAATACTCCGATAAATCTCTCACATTATTAGGTATATGATTTTTCAAAATAGACCGTCCATATTTCCTCAAATCCAAAGCGTAAAAATGATATCCTTTCTCCACAAATTTTTCAGCAAGTATCTCTTGAAAAAAATAATCATTAAAACCATGAATACACAAAATAGCTTTGTTCGATTCTGACGAACTAAGCTTTCTAACAAGCGTAGCTGTAACCTTACCCTCATAATCATCACGCTGAGTAATAACTGTTTGCTCAAAACCATTCCTTAAAACGTCCTCTTTGTATTGTATATTCATTTCTTAAAAGTTACTAAGTTGCTGAGTTTCTAAGTTACATAGAAACTTAGAAAATTAATACACATATTTATTTTTAGGAGCACAAACAATAGGGATTCCAAGAAACATCCCACCTGCTCTACGCTATATCTTTATTTTTTTAAAGAAAAAAAATAAAGGATGCCGCTTCGATCAGGGCTAGCTAGAAACAAAAGGTTTTTTAATACATTCTACCTATAATTACTAATTTATGCCTTTCCTAATTATCTAATTAACAATTTTACAATTTACAAATTATTAAATTAGTATTTTTGGAGCAGAACTATTTTTTTTGAATAATAAATCCCCTGTTATGCGAAAGCTTTTTTTAAAATCATTTTTACTTTTCATCCTTTTTATACCAATAATAAACGCCCAAAAACCTCAAAAGCCAAGTTCTGCCGAAATTTACAATCAAATTCAGAAACTTAATTTTTTAGGAACCGTACTCTACATCGCCGCACATCCAGATGATGAAAACACAAGATTAATTTCGTATCTCGCCAATGACATACATGCAAGAACAGGATATTTATCATTAACCAGAGGCGATGGCGGGCAAAATTTAATTGGTTCACAATTGCGTGAATTATTAGGAGTTATTAGAACTCAAGAACTTCTCGAAGCTAGAAAGATAGATGGCGGAGAACAATTCTTTTCCAGAGCCAACGATTTTGGGTATTCCAAAAATCCAGAAGAAACACTACAAATTTGGGACAAAGAAAAAGTCTTAGCTGACTTAGTTTGGGTTATCAGAAAATTTCAACCCGACGTTATCATCAATAGATTTGACCATAGATCACCAGGAACCACACACGGTCATCACACATCATCAGCGATGTTGAGCATAGAGGGTTTTGATCTGGCTAATAATCCAAAAGCTTTTCCAGAACAATTAAAATTGGAACAACCATGGCAACCTAAAAGAGCTTTTTTTAATACTTCTTGGTGGTTTTATGGAAGCAAAGAAAAATTTGATGCAGCAAACAAAACCAATCTGATAGCAATCCCAACAGGCGTTTATTTTCCAACTTTAGGAAAATCCAATCAGGAAATAGCAGCTTTGAGTCGCTCTAGCCATAAATCGCAAGGATTCGGAAGCACAGGATCTCGTGGCGAAGACACTGAATATTTGGAATTTCTTAAAGGCGAACCGTTACAAAATAAAGTCTCTATTTTTGAAGGCATTGATACAAGCTGGAATCGAGTAAAAGGCGGCAAACCAATTGGTGAATTAATCACAAAAATTGCCAATGAATATGATTTTAAAAATCCATCAGCGAGTGTTCCAAATTTGGTAAAAGCCTATACAATGATTCTAGCATTAGACGAAAATCATTGGAAAACCCTCAAATCTGAAGAAATAAAAAAAATAATCGCAGATTGTTCTGGTTTATTTCTGGAGGCTGTTTCCAACACTCAGGAAGCAACTCCGGGAAGCACTATAAAAATTAATCTCGAAGCCATAAACCGAAGTCCTGTTGACATGCAATTAGTAAGTGTAACCACTTTACCTGAACAAAAAACTACGGTTTTAAACACTATTTTAAAAAACAATTCACTTCAAAATAGTTCGGTGGAATTACAATTGCCCGAAACTATAAATTACACACAGCCTTATTGGTTAAAGGAAAAAGGAACTGATGGTTTATATACCGTTGAAGATCAAAAAAATATTGGAATTCCTGATATTATAAGAGAAGTCAAAGTAATTTTTAATGTAAAAATTAATAATATCGAAATCCCTTTTGAACGAATTGTCGTTTATAAACGCAACGACGAAGTAAAAGGCGAAGTGTACAACTTCTTAGATATCGTTCCAGAAGTAACGACTACCATTCAGGATAAAGTTTTACTTTTTCCAAATACTAAATCAAAATATGTAGGTATCACAATTAAATCTGGGAAAAATGATATCAAAGGCAATCTAAAACTCGACTTACCAAAAAACTGGAAAGTATCTCCTGAATCGATCGCTTTTCAATTAGACAAAAAAGGAACTGAACAAACAGTTTATTTTGAAGTAACTCCACCTTCGCAAGTTAGTGAGGTTGTTGCCAAAAGTATTGCTACCATTGATCAAGTTGCTTATGATAAAGAACAAATTATCATTAATTACGATCATATTACAAAACAACAAGTTTTGAAAACTTCGGAAGTAAAATGCATCCGAATGGATTTAAAGACCAATCAGGAAAAAATTGCTTATATCATGGGTGCTGGCGACGATGTCCCGCAAAGTTTGGTACAAATGGGATACAAAGTAACGATAGTAAAACCTGAAGAAATCACTCCCGAAAAACTAGAAAATTTTGATGTTGTAATGACAGGAATTCGTGCTTACAACACGGTTAAAGCTTTGGCTTACAAACAAGATATTTTGTTTGATTTTGTAAAAAATGGTAAAACAATGATTGTCCAATACAATACGAATGGCGATTTGGTTACCTCCAAAATCGCTCCCTATCCGCTAAAACTTTCAAATGACAGAGTAACCGAAGAAAATGCCGAAGTTCGTTTTCTGTCACCTGGTAATCCTGCTTTGAATTATCCAAATGCCATTAGCCAAAATGATTTTAAAGGTTGGAAACAAGAGCAAGGATTGTATTATCCAAGAGAATTCGATAAAGCCTTTACTCCTATTCTATCATCAAATGATAAAGGCGAAACTCCAAAAGATGGCGCTTTATTAATTGCTCCATATGGAAGAGGAAATTATATTTATACTGGATTAAGCCTTTTTAGAGAACTACCGGAAGGCGTTCCTGGAGCTTATAAATTATTATCCAATTTAATTTCGACTAAACCTTCGGTAAGTGTTCCTAATCAAAAAATAAAACAATAATATGGACTCAAAAGATCCCAAAATTTGGTCAAAAAGCTATACATTAGTTCTGATCGCCAATGCGTTGTTTATTATTATTTTCTATTTAATAATGAAATTATACTCTTAACCTATGCAATTATTTGACTGGATTGTACTGATTGTAACATTATTATTCATAGTAATTTACGGTGCCTGGAAAACCCGAGGCAGTAAAAATGTTGAGGACTATATTCTGGGCAACAATGAAACTCCATGGTTTACCGTTGGACTTTCGGTGATGGCTACACAGGCAAGTGCCATTACCTTCCTTTCTACGCCCGGACAAGCGTATCATGACGGAATGGGATTTGTGCAATTCTATTTTGGTTTGCCAATTGCTATGGTTGTGATCTGTGTTACTTTTATTCCTATTTATCACAAATACAAAGTCTATACCGCATATGAATATTTAGAAAAAAGGTTTGATCTAAAAACACGTTCCCTTGCTGCTATTTTATTTTTGGTACAAAGAGGATTAGGTACAGGAATTACCATCTATGCTCCTTCTATTATTTTATCGGCTTTACTGGGTTGGGATCTAACGTATATGAATATCATCATTGGAATTTTGGTGATTATTTATACCTTTTCGGGAGGAACAAAAGCTGTAAATGTCACGCAGAAACAACAAATGTTTGTGATTTTGTCCGGGATGGTGATTACTTTTTTCCTTATTCTTGATTATTTGCCAAACGATATGACTTTTGATAATGCACTACACATTGCAGGTGCCAATCAAAAAATGAATATCGTAAATTTTTCTTTTGACTTAGACGAAAAATATACTATTTGGAGCGGAATTACTGGTGGTTTCTTTTTGGCTTTGGCCTATTTTGGTACTGATCAATCGCAAGTAGGGCGCTATTTGTCAGGAAAATCGGTTCGTGAAAGCCAAATGGGTTTAATCATGAATGGACTTTTAAAAGTGCCTATGCAATTCCTGATTTTGCTTACTGGTGTAATGGTTTTTATCTTTTTTCAATTTAATGAGACTCCAATAAATTTTAACCCAAACAATAAAACTTTAGTCGAAAACTCGAAATACAGAGGAGAATATCAAAAACTGCAAAAAGATTTAGATACCTTATTTGAAGATGAAAAAGTGATCAACTTATTGTATATCGATCAACTTAATCAGGACTATGATAACCCAACTCTTCGAAAAGAACTTGTCGATTTGGCGGTAAAAGAAAAAGAATTAAGGGCACAAGCCAGAGAAATTATTTCAAAAGCAGATAGCAAAGCAGAAACAAACGATAAAGATTACGTTTTTTTCTATTTTATTCTCCATTATTTACCCAAAGGACTTATCGGTTTATTGTTGGCGGTGATCATTTCGGCAGCAATGTCATCTACAGCTTCTGGGCTAAATGCATTGGCTTCGACAACTGCAATTGATATCTACAAACGTAATCTCAAAGAAGAAAAAACCGAAAAGCATTATCTGAATGCATCAAAACTTTTCACTCTTATGTGGGGAATTATCGCCATAGGTTTTGCCTGTATTGCAACACTTTTTGAGAATTTAATTCAGTTGGTAAATATTATAGGATCTATATTTTACGGAACCGTTTTGGGAATTTTCCTTGTTGGTTTTTATATCCCGAAAATACGTGGTAAAGCGATTTATTGTAGCGCCATAATTAGCCAAATAGCAATTTTTATTATCTACTATTTCACCAACTTTATATA
The DNA here is from genome assembly GCF_035456085.1 of Flavobacterium sp. Lineage (GTDB taxonomy): Bacteria > Bacteroidota > Bacteroidia > Flavobacteriales > Flavobacteriaceae > Flavobacterium. The sequence continues at coordinate 32,823 of NZ_DATIDY010000229.1, read as the reverse complement.
CAATAGTGGTGAAGAAAAACTAGGTTATTTATGGCTTAATTTCATTGGAGCATTACTTACTATTTTACTTTCATTCTTATTTCAAATAACAATATTCAAGAATGAAGAAGAAACAGAATTAACCGAAAATATAAGTTTATAAAATCTTTTTGCAGTATTTGGAACACATTCAAATGCTGTAAAAGATTTTATAGAAAAATAATACAAATAATATTAGATACAATTAAAAAAAAATTAAATTTGGGACAATAAACAACCAATAAACCTTTAATAATGAAACAATTAAGATTTATTTACTTCGTCCTGTTATTTCTAATATTTTTCAGTAACACTACTTATTCGCAATTTGGTCTTTCAACAGATGTATTAAAACTTGGTACATCCTTACTTGGAGTCGACAAGCTGTTCAAAAAACCGGCAGCAATAACTACCGCTTTTGAAAATGTAAATAAAGAAGGTTCACAAATGCCAGATTTTTTCAAATTAGGATCAGCGCAGCCTTTGTATTTATTACCAAAAGCCCCAACTGGAGGTTTTGTACTTTGCGCAGGTTATTATGAAATGACCAATAAAAGTTATTGTCTGCATGCGGGTACATTTGCGCCTTCCAAAGGAGATGGTTATATGTACGCACCTACCGAAGGTTCCAAAAAAGAAATTGTTACCGCCATATTAAAAAGTGCTGAAAATCATCCTGAGATAGAACAGCATAAGATTCAAGTTTTGCTATGGGCCATTATAGCTAAGACTAAATTTGTCAATTTTAGTACTGAAGTAAAACTAACAGCCGTTACTTTACTCACAAAAAAACAATTATCTCAACTGGAAGATGGAGCTCTAGGATTCCTGCCTGACGAAGTAATTAATCAAGCTAAAGCAAAACTACCCGAAAGCGTACAAACCGTTTTTGAAGCCGAAAACAGCATTCGCGGCTTAATAACTTCAGGAAATTACACCTATCAAGAAATGGAAAAATATGCCATTCTTGCCGGAATCGCTCCTCCAAGAACTGATTACCCAAGCGGAATATGGACTTTACACCCTGACGGATATTATGTTAGATACATTCCTTCAGGATATTCAGTTACAAAAGTCCAAATTTATGTTCCAAAAGAACTCATCATCAGTTTAAACGGAAAGAGTCTTATCTATGATGCAACAAATGATATTGCTTGTCCTGCCAATACAGGTTCGCAAAGGTTAGCGCAAACCAACGAACCACTAAATCCCGATTATACTATCGTCATAAAAACAGATTGCAACAATGTAAACTGATTTTTAAACTCAAAATAAAAAAACGGATTGTCTATTTTTAGAACAATCCGTTTTTTTATGTAAATATCAAAATAGAAAAGAGATCATTGCATTAAATGAAAAAGCTATTCCTATTTGATTGTATATCCTTTTCCCTCCATACAAACTGAAAATGCTTTTGAAAATTTATCTTTCATATCTTTCTCTGCTGTAGAAGCACCGGCTGAAGCTTGTTGTGCTTGTGCTTTTTTTTGGTGTTTTGCCTGTCTTCGACCCGAAACTCCACCTGCAATTGCACCTACTGCTGCCCCATCGCCCGCATCTCCGGTAACAGCACCAACCGCAGCCCCCACAGCAGCACCTCTTGCAGCACCTTTAACAGCTTCTCCCTTAGGAGCGGTATCAACTGGCGCAGCTTGTACTTTCGGCGGATTCAAAATATCGATTCCTGTTTGTTCATAAGCCCATTTATAGCAATCGTACTCATCATTTTTTTGTTTATCCTGTGTTTGACCTTTTGCAGGATAAGCAATTACATTACTAGCTTTGGAAATCTGATTGTAACTAAGGGAAGCTTTATCAGTAAGAGTAGCTGTTGTAGCCTGCTGAGCACAAACAGAAGGAGCAATAAAAATCAAAAACAGCAGTATAGCGAAACTGTTTTTAAGACCTGAAAAAATTTGTTGAATTTTCATATTGACAGAATTTTAAGATAAGTAACTCAATTGACACCTTTGAAAATAATTGATAACTAACAATCTTACATGACTCTCGCTTTCAGTAATTTACCATTAAATTTAATGAAAAATACAACATGATTTAGCAAATCATTTTTTTATTTAAAAACCAATCTTCACAGAAATAACAAAAGACTTAATAAAAAATCCCGTTTCATCATTAGTGACGAAACGGGTTTTTTTATGAAATCTTCAAAGCACTTATGCTTACTTTCTACTCCACTCAGAAATACTTTCTCTATTCATTTTTATGTAATCCTGATTTTTAGCAGCTTCAGCGGCAGCAAGCGAAATAGTAGCTGTTTCTATAGCTCCTTTTTTGTCTCCTGCACGAGCCTGAATTTGCGATTTCAAACGAGTGTACCAATATGGTTTTTCGGTGCTTAATTCCATCGCTTTGTCTATATATGACATTGCTTTTGCGTTATCGCCATTAGACTGATAAATATATTGTGCAGATGTAAAATAATCTGCTGATGAAGGTCCTGATAATACTGACTCTATATTTGCTAGTACTGTTTTTTGTGTAGGCACATCAAACTTCATCGATACTGATGAGTTTTCCCAAGCCATTTCTAGCTCGGCTGAATCAGCTGTTAAATTGGCTAATTGAATTGTAAAAGATTCAATTGGTTTTGACAAAGCTTCTTCTTTTACTGTAGTTCTAAGCACAACATTGGCATCATTCCAAGTTTCAGGATTTCCCCAATTGTTGGTAGTCGAATAAAAGATCACTTCCCAACTTTCAATTTTCGGAATAGTGTATAAAGAATATTTCCCTTTTGGCAATGTCTTACCATCAATCACTACATCATCGCTAAAAGAAATGGTTGTATTTTCATTCGCTCCTGTTCTCCAAACTTTTCCAAACGGAACTAAATTACCAAATACAGCTCTTCCTCTAGCGGCTGGTCTGCAGTAAACAATTTCAACATCTGTTAATCCAACTGTTTGTAATATAGTGGCTTTTGGACTTGCCTGAGGAATTTTCAATTGAGCTTGAGTAATTAATGGCGCTATAATAATAGCAAATGCAATAAGGATCTTTTTCATGTTCATTGGTTTATGTGTTTTTTTCAAAATTACAAATTTAGAAGCTCTAAATGTTACTCATTTCTTAACTAAAAATCAACAATTATAGTATTTAGCAAAATTAAATTTTGAACTCAAAAAACAATAGGATATTAATTTTTTTGAAATCATATAAATTTTTTGAAAAATCTTATAACAGGAAAATTGTAGCTCGAAACTAAGTTTGTATTGTAATTAATGTCATTCTGATTTAAAAAATAACTATCCTCTATTCTAAAAATATAGTCATGGAAAATCAAAATAAAAAAATATTATTTAAGAAATTACAATATCTTGTTTATAAAAGTATGGATTACTGTATGGAGATCAGATATATTTTTAATTTATAAAAAGTTAGATACTTTTTCAAAATTCAATTCATCGAAATGATTGATAACAATATCTGCTAATGATAAATCCTGATCTTTTGAATGAAAGCTATTGTAGCCTACGCAAAATATATCAGCCGCTTTTGCAGCTTTAACCCCATTTGTACTGTCTTCAATCACGATACAGTTTTCTTTTGGAGCAATAGACAACGAGGCTGCGTGCAAGAAAATCGCCGGATGCGGTTTTGATTTTGGAAAATCCTCTCCACTTACAATATGCGTAAAATACTGATGCAAATTAAAACGTCTAAAAACTCTATCAATGGTAACTTTAGCAGCAGATGAAGCTACAATTAGCTGCATTCCATTTTGATGAAAATCTTTAATTAAATTCTCAACACCTTCCAACAAAGCTAAATCTTCTTTGTTATCAAATGCATCATTGAAAATAGTTCTTTTTCTCAAAATCAAATCTTCGACATCTTGTTCTAATTGAAAATGCTCTTTTAATTTCTGAAAAGTATTTCGGGTCGATAACCCTGTAAATGAAGTATACATTTCCTCGGGAACTTCGATATTAAGTTCGCCAAATTGCTGGTAATAAGCATAACGGTGTACAACTTCTGTATCGACAATTACACCATCCATGTCGAAAATTACTGTTTTTATCATTTTTTTAAGTTGCTAAGTTACTTAGTCACTAAGCTGCTAAGTTTTTGGAATGTTTTATTTATTTTTTTTAAAGTCGGCTTTAGGACTAGGATGCTTTTTGATTCTAAATCAACAATATTTATGGATTTTAGAAACTTAGAAATCCAGAACTCTTTTTTATTCTTTCTTAAGTAAATATCGAATTACGGTTTCGGCAGCATACAATCCAAATAAACCAGGCATGTAGCTATTGGTTCCGTAAAATGATTTTTTAAAATTAGATCCATCCGTCATACGTAAACTGCATTCGTCTTGAATTTCTGAAGAAAAAACCACTTTTACTTTGTTTATTTTTTCCTTTTTCAAGCGCTTTCTGATGATTTTGGCCAAATGGCAATTTACTGTTTTGGCAATATCAGTTACTTTGACTTTGGAAGCCTCCATTTTTCCGCCTGCACCCATACTGCTCATGATTCTGACTTTTTTTCTTTTAGCAGAAATAATTAAATTCAATTTTGGAGTGACACTATCAATGCAATCCAAAACATAATCATACTCATTAGAAACAATATCATAAGCTCTTTCTGGAGAAAGAAATTCTTTTATTTGTATCAATTTCAATTCAGGATTGATATCTATCAAACGGTCACCAACAACAGCTACTTTTGGTTTTCCAACTGTTGAATGTAAAGCCGGTAATTGTCTGTTTATATTGGTAATATCCACCACATCTCCATCTACAATTGTCATCGTTCCCACTCCTGCTCTTGCTAAAAATTCGGCCGCAAATGAACCCACTCCGCCTAATCCAACTACCATTACGTGAGCATTTTGTAGTTTTTGTAATCCTTCTTTCTTAAATAATAATTCGGCTCTTTCTGTCCACTCTGCCATTTTCTTTTGATTAAGGGTTTAATGTTAAAAATTATGAACCAAAGACAGTTTCAAAATTTTTGCTTATAATTTGTTTTAATTCTTCAATATCAATGTTCTTGTATCTGGCTGCCAAAGCATACACTTCATCAATTCCTTCTTCAATTGTATCTGTCTCCAAAAAAAACTGATCATTGGGAATACTCAGAAAAACGGCTTCCATTTCGGGATTTCGCAATAGATATTTTCCGAACGAAATGTAAAATCCATTTTTGATCAATTCATTCGCAACTTGCAAATTCTTGGAAAAACCATGAATAAGCATAGGAACTGTAATTTTCAATCGCTTTTTAATGGCAATCACTTCTTGAAAAGCAGCCACACAATGAATCACAACAGGCTTATTGTGTTTTTGAGCCAATGCTAATTGTCTCTCAAAAACAGTTTGTTGTAATTCAAGCGGAACTTCAATTCTTTTATCCAGTCCACATTCGCCAAGAGCGAGACAATTTGGTTCTTGTAATTTACTTTCAATAATTTGCAAATTAGCTTCCAGTGTTTTCTGGTCAATGTACCACGGATGAATTCCTATAGAATAAAATGGAATAGCAGCATCAAACTCTTGTGGATATTGATTTACTAGTTCCAAAACGTTTGATTGATTTGTAAATTGATGGGTATGTAAATTAAAAAATTGCATTAATCATGAAATTTCTTTACACCTGCTTTGATTTCGATAGCCAAATCATTTTCCAAAGGCACTTTTGGGCATGAATACTTATGATTGTAAGCGCAATACGGATTGTATGATAAATTAAAATCAATTACAATTGTATTGCCTGATGGAATTTTTAAATCGATATATTTTCCACCGATGTAACTCTCCTTACCCGAAGTCAAATCTGAGAAAGGCAAAAACAAATAGTCTTTGTATTCTTCTTTTTTGGATAGCTCAATGTTACGATAAATATTCAGTTTGAATTCTTTTCCTTCTAATTTGAAATGAGCTTCACCATATTTTATATAGATTGGTCTTCTAGCCGTTGAAGTTTTCATTTCGAACGGTTTTTCATTTTCTGTTCTAATAAATTGAGCCACTACAAAAGCCTTTTCATTTATAGAATAAAAATCCAATGACTTGAATTTTGCCAAATCTTCAGTTGTCAAAGGACTTGTTTTAGCATCAGCATATTCAGCATTGAGTTCTTTTTGAAATTTTTCGACCGCTTTTACATCAAACTTTGCTTGGCTAAAACCCAAATTAAAAAGGGCTAATAAAATTAAAGTCAGGATAACTCTCATATAATTAATTTTTTGCAAAAATAGTTTAAAGTTATAAAAGCTACAAAGTTTATAAGCCATATAAATACGCAAAGTTACCAAGGCAATAAAATCAATTTAGCTGTAAAAAACTTTGTAAGTTTGCATTTATAAAAATCACCTCCATGCTCAGAACTGCACTCGGTCGTTACATCAATAATTTTAAAGGGTTCACACGTGAAGTTTGGATACTTGCGCTGATTACTTTCATCAATAGAGCAGGTACGATGGTGCTTCCATTTTTATCCAAATATTTAAAAGAAGACTTACATTTTACTTACAGTGAAGTGGGATGGATTATGGTAGCTTTTGGTATGGGTTCTATGCTGGGTTCATGGCTGGGAGGTAAATTGACCGATAAAATTGGGTTTTACAAAATCATGATTTTTAGCCTTTTTACAAGCGGAATTCTGTTCATTTTACTCCAATACATTACCAGTTTTGGGGGATTGTGCATTGCAATGTTTATTATCATGGCGATTTCGGATATGTTTCGCCCCGCGATGTTTGTTTCATTAAGTGTATATGCAAAACCCGAAAATAGAGTTCGTGCATTATCATTAGTCCGATTAGCTGTAAATCTTGGTTTTGCTGCTGGGCCTACAATAGGAGGATTTATTATTCTAGCAATGGGGTATCAAAGTTTATTTTGGGTTGATGGAAGTACTTGTATCATTGCGATTTTGATTTTTGCTTTTTATATAAAAGAAAAAAAGAGAGTCCCTTTAGCTACCGATGATATAGCAAATAAAGTTGCTCCTAAATCCATTTACAAAGACAAGCCTTTCTGGTTGTTACTTTTTATCAGTTTTGTTATAGTGACTGTATTTTTCCAAATATTTTCAACTTTGCCTTTATATCATAATGAAAAATTTGGCCTTAGCGAATTTCAAACAGGTATGATTCTTTCGGTTAATGGACTATTGGTTTTCCTTTTTGAAATGCCTATTGTTAGTATGTTGGAGCGTAAAAAAGTAAATAGAATCAAGACCATTTTTTATGGAAGTTTATGCATTGCTGCTGGTTACTACGTGTTATTGCTGGATTCTTGGGCATTTATATTGCTTATTAGTATTGTACTATTAAGTTTTGGCGAAATTTTTGCTTTTCCTTTTACAAATGCTGTTTCATTAAGCCGAGCACCGAAAGGTCAAGAAGGTCAATACATGGGATTGTTTACGATGAGTTTTAGCCTGGCACATATTACAAGTTCTAAAATGGGTCTCGAAATCATCGCGCATTATGGCTACCAAATCAATTGGATAATCATGGGAACATTGGGGATTTTGGCTTCATTTTGCTGCATTTTGCTTAACAAAATGATACATTCTTCAGAAAAAATAAATCAATAATAATTAAACTATTTCACAAAAAAACTTCGGTAAAAGTCAATTCTTTTTCGAAGTTTTTTTTGTGAAATGTACTTTTTAAGAAACTTAATTTTAAAAAAGTTCCATCAAATCCGAAGGTTCATTCAGAAAGAATTTTGCTCCTTCAGAAAATAATTCGTCTTTTGGTCTGTAACCCCAAGAAACGCCAACGGCATACATTCCGGCCTGAGTGGCAGTTTGCATATCAATACCGCTATCGCCAACAAAAATAATCTCTGACGGCGTACAATTCAATTGTTCACTCATTTGAATTGCGGTGAATGGATTAGGTTTTTTGAACTCTTCGGAAGTCAGACCAACCACCAGATTAAAATATTCGGGAAATATCGATTCGGTTATTTTCTTAGTCAACACATCTGACTTATTAGATAAAACATTCATTGGAATGCTTTTTAGATTCAACTCATCCAAAAGTGCTTGAATTCCTGTATAAGGTTTCGTTTTTTGAATGCAATTCTCTCCATAATAATCCATCATTAATTCATAACAACGGTCTATTTCTTCCTCGTTTCTCCTATTTTCTGGCAACGCTCTGGTAACTAATTTTCGGAGACCATTCCCAATAAAATAATTATAACTTTCGTAATTGTGGGTTGGATAATCATTGTCTATTAGAACTTTATTCATTGCATCGGCAATGTCTTCGAGTGAATTTATTAAGGTTCCGTCTAAGTCAAAAATAATGGCTTTGTATTTCATTTGCTGTAAATAATTAACTTTTGAAACTGTATTTTCAAAAGTATTTTTAAAAAATTTATTCTTTCAATAATCGTTCCAGTTGGAATTTTTCTTTGTCATTTAAACTTGGCAAAATAGTCTGAAAATTATTTCTGGTTTCTGGATTTTTAATCAAAACACGAATGTTATCTCTGCCAAATTTAGAAAACTGCCACATATGATGCGTTGTAGCATTAACTAAATTTTTCAAAACAGCTTCGTTGATGATCTTGAAATTCAGTAGATATTCTAAGGCGTTTTGTCTTGTTGTAGCTTCATATTTGGGAGAAGAATAATCCAGTAATTCTTGGTAATAGATTTGCTTATTGCTACCATATTCTGGTGTAGAGACTGCTAATGACAACCATAGAATTCGCAAATTAAAATCATTAAACCCAATCCAGTTTTTTGTTTTTTCTAAATAATCGTTTCTTTTAACTGGAAAATTATTCCATAAAACATAAAGTGCTATTTCCTGAGTTTGATAGGATTTGTCATCAAGTAATGTTTCATATTCGGTTCTAAATTCTTCTGGTATTTTTTGCAAAGTACTTGCAACTGCTTGTCGCACCTGAATATTTTGCGTTTGCAATGCCAAGTGTAATAATTGTTTTTTATCTTCGAATTTTTCTTTAAAAAGTTGCCCTACAATGGACTCTTTTACTGAAAAATGCACATTTGATTGTAATGTTTTTTCGAAGAAAGTAAATTTTTCTGCTAACGGTTTGTTTCTGAGTTTTGCCACTTCCAACTGAACTTTCATCGCATCATTTTTGGCTAATAATTCATTCGCAATCTCACTGTTAAACGCTGGAGATTCAAGCCATATTTTACTGAAATTTTCCAAATCATAATGCGAAACCTTCTTTATTTCATCAAAGAAATTTTGGGTAGTCACATTTTGATAAGAATATTTTAAAAGATAATTTTTCACTGCTTTTCTAAAAGCTTTCTCGCCAATTCCTTCTCGAAGAACATGCAATGCCCAAGCTCCTTTTTGGTAAAACGACAAAGAACTAGCTTTAGGATTTAGCACCGGAATTGTATCAGTTTTGGAAGCTTGTTTTAGTTGTAACGATGATTCGTATAATTTGGAATAAAAATAATCATCGCCATAGATTGATCTTTCGGCAAGCAAAGCATAATAAGTAGCAAACCCTTCCTGCAACCAATGGTCTTTTCCGCTTTGTGCGGTAATTAAATCTCCAAACCACTGATGTCCCAGCTCATGTGCATTGACATTAGTATAACTTCGGTCTTCAAACCCAATGGAATCAACAACATAGCGAGTAGTAAATAATGTTGAAGTTGTATTCTCCATTCCTGCATATAGAAATTCAGAAACCGGTATTTGTCGATAAATTTCCCAAGGGTACTTCACTCCTATTTCTTTTTCCAGAAAATCAAATATTTCCTTTGAATAGCGGTATGTTGGTTCTTGTTTGCTATTGTCTTTTGGATTTAAATACAATTCTAATGGAATTCCTGATTTAGATTTTAAAGTGCTTTTTTCAAGTTTTCCAATGCCAACCATCAATAAATAAGAACTCATTGGTTTGTGCATTTGATAATTCCAACGAGTTGTATTTTTATCTACTGTTTTGCTTTTTAAAACTCCATTCGAAATGACTTGATATTTTGAATCAAAAGCAATATTCATATTGAAAATCACTTTCTCATTGACATCATCAAAGCTCGGAAACCAATGACTGGTGTACTTTCCTTGACCTTGTGTCCAAATCTGAAGATTATCCGTAGGTTCAGAACCAACAAAATACATGGTTTGTTTGGGTTTTGCTTCATATGAAAACTGAACTGTATTTTTCCCTTTTTGGAACGGATAGATTAAAAGCAATTCTTTGCCGTTAGTTTCAAATTGTATTTTTTTGGCATTCAATTCTAATGCTGAAAACGTCATGTTTTGCGCGTCAATTTTGATCGTATCAATTGGTTTTAAGACTTCAAAAGTGTAGGTTACCGTTCCTGAAATGCTTTTATTATCTGGGTTTATGGAGAGATTTCCAATAACGGTTTTAAAATCTACCGACTTGGTTTGTTGCGCAAAAATAAATGTAGTTACAAAGAGGAAAAGGTATTTCATTCTAATGTGGATTAATGGAATCTGAATCCCAATTTTTTGGATTGTTTTTAATATAATAATAAATTTTATCAAATGTATTGTAGTTTCTAACAATATGATCATGATAATTAGATTGCCAAATGGAGTCTGAATTATCTGCATTCAATAATGAATTTATTTGTTTAGTAGTTACCGATTTAAATATTCCAACAAATGAAGAAATAGAATTTGGTTTACGGGATAATATATTTTTCGGGGATAATTGTTGCTGTAGAGACGCACTGCAGTGCGTCTCTACGTTGTGCGTCTCTACATTATGCGTCTCTACGTTATTTTTTGTTGATAATTCCAATATTTCAACCAATAAATGAATGTGATTTGGCATAATAACCCAATTATGAAAAAACCAACGTTCACGAATTTCAATCGATTTTAATAATTCATTTTCAATTATTTTACCATTATCATTTAAAACCATCTGATTGTTTTTGATAGAACCGAAAAGGCATTTTCTATTTTGAGTAACAAGTGTAATAAAATATATGGATTGACTGGAATAATCCCAATTTTTCAATCTATGAGATTCAGTTCGATACTTATTTTTGAATAAAGCCATTTTAAAATTTACAGTTTATCCAAAGTTACAAAGGTTTATGAAACAAATCATGGTAAATTTGTAGGTATAATTGTAATTTTATAAATAAACATACCGTAATATGGAGGGTGTAAAAACGCGTTGTGGACACGCGTTGTATTGTAGAGACGCGTTGTAGAGACGCACTGCAGTGCGTCTCTACTTATTTAATATCGAATACCTTTTACTGATTACGGATTTTGGTATTGTGATTTGATATCAAAAAAAAATTAAAGAGCTCCGTAATTTAATAACTACGGAGCTTTGAAGTCTTTAATTATTGTATTCTCTCCTCATACATTTTAAGCAACTGAGTCACGGTATTCCAATTTCTGATAGTAGCAGTGACATTTAGTTTTTTCTCAATATATTTTTGGTCAAATTTGGTCTTCCCTGCACCGACGTCATATTTAATGTAAATTCTATTTTCATCAATATGGGCTTGATCAGGTTTTACCTGACTCATTTTTAAATCGTTGATGCTTTCACTTTTCAACGGAATTGAAACAAAAGCAACATATATTTTTTTCATGTCGATATCTTTTTCTTTTAAAAAAAGATTGTTTCTTAAGCAATTTTCCAGATCAGCTTTGCCAATAACCACAACTGGAACTTCATGTCCAAAAGTTTTAAAAATTTCTTGTTTGATTTTAAAACCAACTGCAGCAGCATTTTCTTCATCGGTATCCACAAAAACATTCCCTGATTGAATATAGGTTTGGACGTTTTGAAAACCAATATTTTCCAATGTGGTTTTCAGCGCCTCCATTTTCATCATGTTGTGACCTGAAACGTTTATACCACGAAGAAGTGCGAGATGTGTTGTCATTTTTAAATGTTTTATAATTACAAAAGTATTGAGTCTAGAATGAATTTCAATGTCATTTTTAAAATTGACGCCATTAAACAAAATGGATTTACTAATTTTATTAAAAGCTCTGATTTTAAATTTCCCAACAAACAACTATCTTCGCTTTTTAAAAAAGAGAAAGAAAGATAGAATAAAACAAATAGATTCTAAAATATGCCATTTTTAATTATCTAATTTTCTAATTCCTCAATTATCTAATTAAATATAATGTCCCATAACCTCCTTGACACTCCAATTGAATACCTTAAAGGCGTTGGTCCCACTCGGGGTGCATTGCTACGCAAGGAATTGGGAATTTTTAAGTATGGAGATTTAATCAATTTTTTTCCGAATCGCTATATCGATCGTACACGATATTATAAGATTAATGAACTGCAAAATAATATAGCCGAAGTTCAAATAATTGGAAAAATCATCAATATCAAAACAGTTGAATTTGGTCGCAATCAAAAACGATTAGTTGCCACATTTGTGGACGAAACTGGACAAATTGACCTCAATTGGTTTCAGGGTCATAAATGGATCAAGGAAAGTTTGAAACTCAACGAAATGTGTGTCGTTTTTGGAAAATGTGCCCAATATGGAAGCCAATACAGCATGGCGCATCCCGAAATTGAGATATTAAGCGAACATCAAAAAAGTTTGCGCTCGGCGATGCAACCTGTTTATCCTTCGACAGAAACATTGACAAATCGTGGAATTACCAATCGTGTGGTAAACAAAATGATGCAACAACTGTTTCTGGAAACGCAAGCCTTATTTAGCGAAACTTTACCCTCATATTTGATAAATGAATTGAAGCTAATTCCAAAAAATGCTGCTTTATTCAATATTCATTTTCCTAAAAGTGCTGATATTTTAGCGAAAGCCCAATTCCGATTAAAATTTGAAGAATTATTCTTTATTCAACTGCAATTGATAACGAAGAATTTGATTCAGAAACATAAAATAAAAGGACATCCCTTTGCCAAAGTGGGTGAGTTTTTTAATGAATTTTATCAAAATCATCTTCCTTTTGCATTGACAAATGCTCAAAAAAGGGTGATTAAAGAAATCAGAACCGATATGGGCAGCAATGCTCAAATGAATCGTTTGTTGCAAGGAGATGTTGGATCTGGTAAAACGATTGTTGCTTTTATGAGTATGCTTTTGGCTCTGGATAATGGTTTTCAGGCTTGTTTGATGGCTCCTACGGAGATTTTGGCAAATCAGCATTTTATAGGTTTATCAGAATTGGCAAAGTCTTTAAATATCAATATAAAAATACTCACAGGTTCTACCAAAATTGCTGCCCGAAGAATCATTCACGAGGAACTCCAAAATGGAACTTTGCAAATCCTTATTGGAACTCATGCTTTATTGGAAGACAAAGTACAATTTCAAAATTTAGGATTAGCTGTTATTGATGAGCAACATCGTTTTGGTGTCGAACAACGTTCTAAATTATGGAAGAAAAACACAATTCCGCCTCATATTTTGGTGATGACGGCAACTCCAATTCCAAGAACTTTAGCAATGAGTTTGTATGGAGATTTGGACATTTCAGTTATTGATGAATTACCTCCGGGAAGAAAACCTATTCAGACGGTACATCGTTTTGATTCGAATAGATTAAAGGTTTGGAAATTTATTCGCGATGAAATTGCTAAAGGCCGACAAATCTACATTGTTTATCCATTAATTCAGGAATCCGAAAAAATGGATTATAAGGATTTAATGGATGGTTATGAAAGTATTTCCCGAGATTTCCCATTGCCGCAATATTCAGTTTCTATCATTCATGGAAAAATGAAACCAGCTGAAAAAGATTCCGAAATGAAACGTTTTTCAGAGGGAAAAACAAACATTATGGTGGCGACAACTGTTATAGAAGTTGGTGTAAATGTGCCAAACGCAAGTGTAATGATTATCGAAAGCGCCGAACGTTTTGGACTGTCACAATTGCATCAATTGCGCGGTCGTGTAGGACGCGGTGCCGATCAGAGTTATTGTATTTTGATGACTTCTTATAAATTATCTAGCGACAGTAAAACCCGAATGGAAACGATGGTTAGTACCAATGATGGCTTCGAAATTGCCGAAGTCGATTTGAAACTTCGCGGTCCAGGCGACTTAATGGGAACACAACAAAGTGGCGTACTTAATCTTCAAATTGCAGATATTGTTAAGGATAAAGAGATTTTACTTTTGGCACGAAATTATGCAATAAAAATTCTCAAGGACGATGCTCCTTTGCAAAAGCCAGAAAATGCTATTCTTAAAGCAGTTTTCATAGAATTGACCAAAAAGAAAAACATCTGGAATTACATTAGTTAAGTTACTAAGTGGCTGAGATTCTAAATTTCTAAGTTTTATTTTAAAAAGTTTAGAACACTTAGAAACTAAAAACTTTTTTCTCCATTAAACCTTCTTGAATTTTAGAAGTCTTAATTTACAACTAAAATCATTTTTAGCAAAATATTAATATTTGTATGTACAAACGTTAAATAATAACTAACTCTTTAAATTTTAACATATCTAAAACTTAAATTTGTATTCCTTTTTTAACAAAAATTTATATTCAACATCAATTATACCCCATACTCATGAAAATAAAACACATTGTCTTCACCTTATTATTACTCGGATTTTTTGGATTTATTGGATACAGGATCACCTCTAATAGTTCAAAAAATAATGATTCAAAAGACAAAGACAAAAAAGACAAGCCAATTACTGTAACAGGAATTGTAGTTCACACTCAAACTTTCGACAATAATTTATCGCTTTCAGGTTCTATTGAAGCCAATGAGCAAATTGAAATTCACAGTGAAGTTTCGGGAATTGTTGAAGGAATTTATTTTAATGAAGGTTCGAATGTAAAAAAGGGGCAAGTTTTATTCAAAGTAAATGATATTGAATTAAAAGCTCAGTTGCAACAAGCGGTAACCAAGGAAAGTTTGGCCGCTGAAAATGCCAGAAGAGCAAAATTATTACTCGAAAAAGAAGCCATAAGTCAGGAAGAATTTGATATTTCAAGAGCTGACTATAAATCTGCTCAGGCTCAAACCCAATTAATCAGAGCACAGATTTCAAAAACAGCTGTTAAAGCTCCTTTTTCTGGAAAAATTGGATTGCGCTCTATTTCACCTGGAACATACATCACACCTGCTGTTCTAGTGGCAAAATTGGTCAATACAGGAAAATTAAAAATTACATTTTCTATTCCTGAAAAATATGCTTCTCAACTAAAATCAGGGACTACGATAGATTTTAATGTTGCGGGATCTACCAAAACATATACTGCAAAAATATACGCGATTGAGCCAGAGGTTGAAGTTGCTACACGTACTTTGAAAGTTCGTTCTATTGCAGATAATGTTGATGGTAATCTTTTCCCTGGAACATTTGCCGATGTAAAATTACCGTTGGATATAATTAAAGATGCAATTGTGGTTCCATCAGAAGCGATTGTTCCTGTTCAGGAAGGTAAAAAAGTTTTTATTTCTGATATGGGCAAAGCCAAAGAAGTAATGGTAGAAGCAACGACAAGAACTGATGCTTCTATCTTGATTCTTTCAGGATTGAAAGCTGGAGACACTTTAATCACAAGCGGAGTAATGTCTTTGAAAAATGATGCTCCTGTAAAAGTAAAGGTAAAGTTATAAGTTAAGAATTATAAATTATAAGTTTAAATCATTGCCCTAATTCAAAATTATAATCAGTAACTCATAATTCATACCTCATAATTCATAATTAAAAAACATAATGAGTTTATCAACTACAAGTATAAGAAGACCTGTTTTAACCATAGTACTGAATCTATTGATTATTTTATTCGGTTTCCTGGGTTTTACCTTTTTGGGTGTTCGTGAATTTCCTTCTATTGACCCTGCACAGGTTTCTATCAGAACCAATTACACAGGAGCCAATGCCGATATTATAGAGTCTCAAATCACTGAACCTCTTGAGAAAGCCGTAAATGCTATCGATGGAATTCGAAATATTACTTCATCTAGTAATCAAGGAAGTAGTAATATTACAATCGAATTTAATTTGGACAAAGACTTAGAAAGTGCTGCAAATGATGTTCGTGACAAAGTTTCGCAAGCTGTCCGAAATTTACCTCAGGATATAGACGCACCACCTGTCGTTTCTAAAGCAGATGCTGATAGTGAATCTATCATTTCGATGACGATCCAGAGTGATAGCCGAAATTCTTTGGAATTAAGTGATTATGCGGAGAATGTTATTTCGCAACGTTTAGAAACCATTCCGGGCGTAAGTGGCGTACAGATTTGGGGACAAAAAAGATATGCGATGCGTTTGTGGATTGATCCTTCAAAACTCGCTGCTTATGGCTGTACCGTTGCCGAAGTTCGTGCTGCTCTAAATGCTCAAAATGTCGAATTGCCTTCTGGAAAACTGACTGGTAACAATACTGAACTTACTGTAAAAACAATCGGAAATTTATCAAAACCTGAAGAATTCAACAATATTATCATTCGAACAGATGGAGATAAAATTGTTCGTTTTAGTGATGTAGGAAATGCTACTTTAGGCCCTGAAAATATTGAAACACAACTAACACAATCTGGATTACCATTAATAGGTTTGGCAATTGTGCCAATGCCTGGTGCGAATTACTTAGATATTTCAAAAGAATTTTATAAAAAGTACGAAGCATTAAAAAGAGATTTACCAAAGGATATCAAACTTAATATTGCTTTGGATAATACGATTTTCGTAAAGAAATCGGTACTCGAAGTAGCGGAAACTTTAGGAATTTCAATTCTTTTGGTAATCATTATTATTTACCTGTTTTTTAGAGACTGGGCGATCGCCTTCAGACCTTTAATTGATATTCCTGTTTCGTTGATTGCTACTTTTTTTATTATGTGGCTTTTTGGATTTTCCATCAATGTATTAACACTTTTGGCGATTGTATTGGCAACAGGTCTGGTGGTGGATGATGGAATCGTTGTGACCGAAAATATCTTCAAAAAAGTGGAAGAAGGAATGACACCAATTGAAGCAGCCATCAAAGGTTCTAACGAGATTTTCTACGCTGTAATTTCTATTTCGGTTACGTTGGCAGCGGTATTTTTACCGGTTATATTCTTAGAAGGTTTTGTCGGCCGACTCTTTAGGGAATTTGGGGTTGTTATCGGTGCTGCGGTATTAATTTCGGCATTTGTGTCATTGACTTTAACACCAATGTTGAATGCGTATTTGATGAAAGGTGGCGAACAGAAAAAATCAAAATTCTACGTTAAAACTGAGCCATTTTTTCAAAGTTTAAATAGCGGTTATGCTGATTATTTGCAGCGTTTCATGAATAAAAAATGGATTAGTTTCCCTATTTTAATCGCTTGTTTTGGGTTGATTTATTTATTTTTCACCATTCTTCCAAAAGAAACAGCGCCTTATGATGACCGTAGTTCGGTAACAATGCGTATGACAACACCTGAAGGTTCTTCTTATGAATACACGGATCGTTTTATGCAAGAGATTTCAAAATTGGTTGATGATTCTATTCCTGAGAAAAAAGTAAGTTTGGTTATTACTGCTCCAGGTTTTGGAGCATCGGCAACGAATACTGGTTTTGTTAGACTTTCGCTTGTAGAACCTGATCAGAGAAAGAAATCTCAAAAAGATATCGCCGATCAATTATCTAAATGGACAAAAAAATATCCGGATGCAAAAACATCAGTGTTGCAACAAGCTACAATTGCAGTAAACAGACGTGGTGGTTTGCCCATTCAATATATTATTCAAGCTCCAAACTTTGAAAAACTTCGCGAAAAAATTCCAGTTTTTATGGATGAAGTAAACAAAAGTGATGTCTTTTCAATTACTGATGTGAATTTAAAATTTAATAAACCGGAAATCAACGTTAGTATTGACCGTGCAAAAGCTGAAAGTCTTGGAATATCAATTATGGATATTGCCCAAACTTTGCAACTTTCGTTAAGTGGCCAGCGTTTTGGTTATTTTATTAAAAACGGAAAACAATACCAGGTAATTGGTCAATTTGATCAAAAAGACCGTTCCAAACCATTGGATTTAACTTCGATGTTCGTAAAAAACAACAAAGGTGAATTGATTCAGATGGATAACGTTGTCAAGGTAGAAGAACAAAGTAATCCGCCACAATTGTATCATAATAACAGATATATGTCTGCTACAGTTTCGGCTGGTTTGGCACCTGGAAAAAGTATTAGCGATGGTATTGATGTAATGAATGAAATTAAGGCCAAAGTGCTTGACGATTCTTTTACAACCGATTTAGGTGGAGAATCACGAGATTTTGTCGAAAGTAGCTCGAATACTTCTTTCGCTTTTGGTCTGGCTTTATTGTTGATTTTCCTGATTCTTGCGGCTCAATTTGAAAGTTTTATTGATCCTTTTATTATCATTTTGACCGTGCCAATGGCGGTTGCAGGAGCTTTATTCTCGCTTTGGTTGTTTAATCAAACTTGGAATATTTTTAGCCAGATTGGAACCGTAATGCTCATTGGTTTGGTAACCAAGAATGGTATTTTGATAGTCGAATTTGCGAATCAATTGAGAGAACAAGGAAAACCAAAATACGAAGCTATTATGGAAGCCGCAGAAGCTCGTTTACGCCCAATTTTAATGACGAGTTTGGCTATTGCTTTAGGAGCGTTACCAATTGCAATGTCGTTAGGAGCAGCCTCGACCAGTAGAATTGGAATGGGAGTTGTAATCGTTGGTGGAACAATTTTTTCTTTAGCATTAACCCTTTTTGTAATTCCTGCGATTTATATGATGTGGTCTAAGGCCAGAAAACATTACCCTGAATTTGATCGTATCGATGAATATGAAAAGGAAAGCAAATCGTAGATTTTAAATTTGAATTTAATAATCTGTGGAAAAAAACTAAGGCAAAATGTAGTATAAATAGTTTGAATACTATTTGATTCCGAATAAATATAAGCAGTAATTTGAAAAAATAATTGCCAACAAAATAACATATGAAAACTAAAAATATAGTAAAAACTCTAATTCTGTTTATCTTTTGCATTGCAAAAACAAATGCACAAGAAGTATTAACTCTTGAGGATGCCATAAGAATAGCTTTAGAAAATAACTTTGAAATAAAAATTTCCAAAAACAATTTAAAGATTAGTGAAACTAATGTGGCTCTTGGAAATGCTGGGATGCTTCCTAGCGCAACAGCTTCGATCGTTGATGATAATGGCATTAAAAATTCATCTCAAACGCGTCAGGATGGAACTACAACCTCTTTGGATAATGCCAAAAATAGTAGTTTAAATTATGGTGTAAATCTCGGTTGGACCATTTTTGACGGTTTAAAAATGTTTGCCAAATATGATCAATTAAAGGAATTTCAAAACATGAGCGAAGCTCAGATGAAATTGACTATTCTGGATAAAATAAGTAGCGTAAACAATGTCTATTATGATTTGGTACAAGAGCAACAAAAATTATCTGACTTAGATTCAACAATCGTTATTTCCAAAAAAAGACTTGAATTTACTCAGAACCGCTACACTATCGGAAAAAATTCTAAGCTGGATGTTCTAAATGCCCAAGTCGATTTGAATACCGATCTTGGAAATTTAGTAAGAGAAAAACAAACGTATGCTAATGCAAAAACACTGCTGAATCAGTTGTTGGCGCGAGATTTGAAAACTGACTTTAAAGTTACCGATGGAATTCATGTTGACCGACAATTAAAACTGGATGAATTAACAACATTGGCAGAAAAGCAAAATCCTGAATTGATAATGCAAATCATTAACAACAGAATAGCCGAATTGGATTTAAAACAAATCAAAGGGGAACGTTATCCAACGATTCAATTAAATACAGGTTATAATTTTAATGATTCTAAATCCAGTCTTGGTTTCACTTCGCAATCTTCGGCTCGTGGTTTAAATTATGGTTTTTCGGCTTCAATGAACTTATTCGATGGAAATTCTCAAAACAGAAATGAGAAGATTGCCAAAATGCAAATTGATAATTCGAAACTGGCAATTGATCAGCAATTAATTCAGTTAAGAAGTGATTTGACAGTGGCTTTTCAAGTGTATTTGACTAATTTGGATTTAATTGATTTAGAAGAAAATAATACAGCCATTTCCAGACAAAACCTAGAAATAACAGCTGAAAAATTCAAAATTGGAACCATTACATCTGTTGAGTTTAGAGCCGCACAATTAAATTATATCAATTCCAGAATTCGTTTAAGCAGCGCACAATTTCAAGCCAAATTATCTGAAATAACCCTGAGAGAATTAGCTGGTAATCTTAATTTTTAAGTATTTTTAATAAAAAAAGAATGGTACCATACAATCCCAGAATTTGGATTACTTATATTTTTACTTTTCATCGAGCTGATTCTTTTCGGAAACTTTTTCCTTTTGTACTTTTAATTGCTGCCTATTCAGGTATCATTGCCTATTTGGAAATAGAATATTTTGAACTCGAAGAAAACAGTCATGTTAGAAACCTTTCAATAATTCATACTACATTGGGATTTGTAATCTCTTTATTGCTGGCTTATCGAATCAATTCGGCATATGATCGTTGGTGGGAAGGCCGCAAATTATGGGGATCATTAGTTAATAATAGCCGAAATCTAGCCATTAAACTTTCGGTTATTTTAAAAGACGAAAAGGATTTTGCATATTTCCGAAAATTAATTCCGGCTTATGCATCGATGTTAAATAAACATTTGAAAGATGAGGAAATAACTATGTCGCTATTTGAAGATGTAGATTTGGTTATAAATCATCACAAGCACAGACCTAATCAAATTGCCAAAATGCTTTTTCAAAAAATTAATGATTTGTATATTTCTCATAAAATAACAGGAGATCAACTGATTATTTTGAATAGCGAAATTCAATCTTTCACAGATATTTGTGGTGCTTGTGAAAGGATCAAAAATACGCCTATCCCCTATTCTTACAGTACTTTTATAAAAAAATTCATTTTTCTTTTTGTATTGACATTGCCTTATGCTTATGTTTTTACTTTAGGATATTATGTTGTTCCCGTAGTATCGTTTGTCTTTTATGTTTTGGCAAGTATCGAATTAATTTCTGAAGAAATCGAAGAACCTTTCGGTTACGACGACAATGATTTACCAACAACAAAAATCTCTCAAAATATTAAAAAGCATATTGAGGAATTGATTTAGTTTAATCAGCTATCTGCTGTGAGCTATGGGCTATGGGCTATGGGCTATGGGCTATGAGCTATGGGCTATGAGCATTCTGCAATCACTAATCACTAATTACTTTTCAAATTTTACAACAAACTAACTTTGCCCCTCACGAAACATTGATTATATTTGCAATCTTGAAAAAAA
Source organism: Flavobacterium sp. (assembly GCF_035456085.1). Classification (GTDB taxonomy): domain Bacteria; phylum Bacteroidota; class Bacteroidia; order Flavobacteriales; family Flavobacteriaceae; genus Flavobacterium. The sequence continues at coordinate 11,552 of NZ_DATIDY010000229.1, read as the reverse complement.
AGCAAAATGAAAATATCTTACAACTGGTTAAAACAGTTCATAAAAATAGATTGGAAATCAGAGGAAACATCAGCACTACTTACTGATTTAGGACTTGAAGTAGAAATTGTTGAAAAATATCAATCCATTAAAGGCGGATTAGAAGGTATTGTTGTGGGGCATGTATTGACTTGTGTGCCACATCCAGATGCTGACCGCTTGAAAGTTACTACAGTAGATCTTGGAGACGGTATTCCTGTACAAATTGTTTGCGGAGCTACCAATGTTGATGCTGGACAAAAAGTACCAGTAGCAACCATCGGAACAGTTTTGTATGATAAAGAAGGAAATTCATTTACAATAAAAAAAGGAAAAATTCGCGGTCAGGAAAGCCACGGAATGATTTGTGCCGAAGATGAATTGGGTCTTGGCGAAAGTCATGACGGAATCATGATCTTGGAAGAGTCTATTCCTGCTGGAACACCTGCATCAACAGTTTTTAAAATAGAAAATGACGAAGTTTTTGAAATCGGTTTGACACCTAATCGCGCTGATGCTATGAGTCATTTAGGTACTGCACGCGATTTAAGAGCTGGTTTGATTCAGACTGGAGTGAATGTTGAATTGATTACGCCGCCAGTAAGTAATTTTAGAGTTGATAAAAGAACTTTAAAAATTGATGTTGACGTAAAAAATACTCAACTAGCACCAAGATATTGTGGTGTTACTATTTCAGGACTTACAGTAAAAGAATCTCCAGAATGGTTGAAAAACAGATTAAAAGCCATTGGAATCAATCCAAAAAATAATATTGTTGACGTTACTAATTATGTATTGCATGATTTAGGACAACCACTTCATGCTTTTGATGCTGCAATGATTAACGGAAAAATTATCGTGCAAACTCTTCCTGCCGGAACTAAGTTTACTACTTTGGACGATATCGAAAGAACGTTACATGAAGAAGATTTAATGATTTGTGACGAAAAAGGACCTTTGTGTATTGCTGGTGTTTTTGGAGGAAAAAAATCAGGCGTTACAGAAAGAACAACTTCTATTTTCCTGGAAAGTGCTTATTTCAATCCGGTTAGCATCCGCAAATCGGCCAAAAGACATCAATTGAATACAGATGCTTCTTTTAGATTTGAAAGAGGAATCGATCCAACAATTACAGAATATGCTCTAAAAAGAGCGGCTTTGTTGATACAGGAAGTAGCTGGAGGTGAAATTACATCTGACATCGTTGAAATTTATCAAAAGAAAATTGAAGATTTTCCTGTGTTTCTGAATTTCGAAAATGTTTCAAGAATTATTGGTCAGCAATTGCCAAAAGATACTATTAAGCAAATTTTGGCTTCTTTAGAAATAAAAATTAATAGTGTTTCTGATGCTGGTTTAGGATTAACAATTCCTGCTTACAGAGTTGATGTACAAAGAGAAATTGATGTTATAGAGGAAATTTTGAGAGTGTATGGATATAATAATATTGAATTCTCTAAAAAATTGAATGCGACTGTATCAAATTCTCCAAGAAACGAAGATTATAAAATTCAGAATATTGTTGCAAGTCAATTGAATTCTCAAGGATTTAATGAAATGATGGCCAATTCATTGACAACAGCATCTTATATTCAGCTTTCACAAACATTAAAAGAAGATTATAATGTAACCATGTTAAATCCGTTGAGTAGTGATTTGGCAACTTTGCGTCAGTCATTATTATTTTCAGGATTAGAAGCTATTTCATATAATATTAACCGTAAAAATTCGGATTTAAAATTATTTGAATTCGGAAAATCATATCACAAATTCCTTAATGGATACGAAGAAGTGAAGCATTTATCATTATTCCAAACTGGACAGAGAAATCAAGAGAGCTGGACAAATGCTCAAAAACCTTCAGATTTCTTTTTGTTTAAAGGATATATTGAAGCTGTACTTTCAAGATTGGGTATTACTAATACAAAAAGTGTAGCGGTAAATTCGGATGTGTTTTCTGAAGGAATTGCGCTTGGCCAAGGAAGTGCTACTTTGGTTGAATTTGGAGTTGTAAAAAAATCAGTTCTTAAGCATTTTGGAATCAAACAAGAAGTTTTCTATGCTGATTTTAATTGGGCAACTGTTTTAAAATCAATGTCAAGTAAAATTAAATTCACAGAAATTCCAAAATATCCTGAAGTGCGAAGAGATTTGGCTCTATTAGTAGATCAAGAAGTAACGTACGATGCAATTTATACCATTGCCAGACAAACTGAAAAATCGTTATTGAAAGACATTAATTTGTTTGATGTTTATGAAGGTAAAAATTTACCAGAAGGCAAAAAATCGTACGCATTGAGTTTTATTATTCAGGATGCGACCAAAACTCTCGAAGATGCTCAGATTGACAAAATCATGAATAAACTGCAAAAAAGTTTTGAAACTGAGCTTGGTGCAAGTTTAAGATAGTATTGTTTTTTTATACATAAAAAATATCCCAATTCTAAAAACTAGAGTTGGGATATTTTATTTAGCTGAAAAGCAATTAAATTTCACGATTGATCCAATCATCATCAACATTTGATTTTTCATTATCATCGTCGTCGTCGTCAAGATCTTCTTCATCGTCATCTTCGTCTTCTAAATCATCCTCGTCGAAGTCATCATCATCTTCATCGTCTTCATCTCCTTCATAATCAATTTCGGTTTCATCATCTGGGAAAGGCTCTGAAACACTTGGTTCATCATTTAAGTCAGTCTCATCAAATGCCTGATCCAGATTGCTTTCTTCTTCCAAATCCTCGTCATCAGGATCAATTTCATCATCATCGTTATAATTTGACTCATCTCTGTCACCGTTTTCAAAATTTTCATTTGGGTTATACGATGGTGTAGTAGGATCAGAATTATTGTTAATATTAGATCTGTTTAGGTCTAATTCAGACTCGTTTTTCCAGTTTAGTTGACGATCTTTATTAGAATTACTATTTGGATCATTATTATCGTCATAAACGTTTTGGCTATCGCTGGAAAACTCTTCAAATTGCTGAGGATTTTTCTGATAATTTGAATTATTAGTATCTTTTTTAAAATCTGCATTTACAGTATTTGTATCTGTGTAATCACGATTTTCCTGATCATAATTACGGTTTTTATTATCTTCCATGTTATTCGTTTTTAATTATTATATATGACTTTTTCTGAATTGTAATTGAAAGTATTAATACCCCAGAGGCAGAACCGCCAGGGTATTTTATAATTACTTTTTAGCAGTAGTTTTTTTTGCTGCTTTAGTAGTATCTTTTTCTGAACTTTTATCAGAAGCGGCTTTTTTTGTAGTTTTTTTATCGTCCGCTTTTTTGCTGTCTTTTGCATTTGTTGCACTCATGGTTTTTTAATTTTAATGATTAATAATTCCAAAATTAGACAGAAAGGCATACAACATATTATAGAATTAGAACCTGTAATTACATAATTAACAGCATGATACACATTTTTTTTTATAAATGAAATTTAAAAATCATAGATCAAAAAAAAGGAGAAAGTCAATTAAGATTTTCTCCTTAGTATTTAATAAAGAATATGTCAACTATTTATAAACCACACCAAATTTTGCAGCTTCAGCTTTAGCTTCTGGAATTAATTTTTTCAAATTTGCAATTCTTGTCGCATCAGCAGGGTGTGTGCTTAGAAATTCTGGTGGCTTATTGCCGCCACTATTTGCAGCCATTCTTTGCCAAAAAGTTATAGCCGATTCCGGATTATAACCAGCGATTGCCATGAGGGTTAAACCAATTTTATCCGCTTCATTTTCAAAACTTCTGCTAAAAGGAAGCATCACCCCAACCTCAGAACCAATTCCATAATATTGTTGCCACATTTGTTGTTGTTCGGCACTTTTACCACCGGTTGCAACAGCGACTCCCACTGCTCCAAGTTGTTGCAATTCGGAAGCACTCATTCTTTGCGCACCATGATTGGCAAGTGCGTGTGATACTTCATGTCCCAAAACTGTTGCTAAACCTGAATCATCTTGAGTTACCGGTAAAATCCCAAAATAAACTACGATTTTGCCTCCTGGCATACACCAAGCGTTTACTTCTTTATTTTCTACTAATTTATATTCCCATTGATACCCATTTAGGTAGTCTGAATAGCCATTAGCCTTTAGCCAACGTTCTGCTGCAGATTTTATTTTTATTCCAACGTTTTCAACACGTTGTGCATCTTGAGTACCTGTAATAACTTTATTTTCTTTGAGGAAAGCATCATATTGTTGAAATGAAGATGGAAACAATTCACTGTTAGACACAAAATTGAGACTCTTTTTTCCAGTAAATGGATTTTGGGCACAAGAATAAATCAATCCTAATATACAAACCGTGGATCCTAGTATTAACAAATACTTTTTCATATGTTATATTTTAATTATTAAAAATAATTATTAAAAATATTTCAAACTCGTAATAAATTTACGAAAAATTCAAATTTTTATTTTATAAAATACAAATAAAAAGTATCATGATTTTCATTATTAAATTTAAAAAAACGGATTAGGAAGTTATTACTTGATAAATTAACCGTTGGGTGAAATTCTGTTTGAACAAAAATGAACCACATAGAGACATAGATTTTATAACTAATCTGAAAAGAATGAATAGAAATAGCACTATTTTTACTTCGTCAGTTCGCCCTTCGGTCTCGGGTCACATAGACTGTTATGTGAGGAGTGAAACGGTTACCTAGCTCTTTTAAAAAAAACTATAAAGTGTATATTTCTATGTGTTCAAAAATAATTCACCCAACGCGTTAAATTAAGATCAATTGATCATTTTTAGGTATAAAAAATTCCGTAAACAGCAAAGCCAATCAATTTGATTGGCTTTGCTTTAAATATTTATTTACTATTATCTTATTCCAAATTTGCTTCTCTTTCCCAGAAACGGTGTTGACCTAAAGCTTCAACAAATGAAGATGCCAAATCATTATTGGCAGCATCGTCGCTTATCAGTATTCCTCCATCTTTATCAAGATGATCTTCTCTGTTAATTATAGAAATAAGAACACCTTTACCTTCACCCTCTGCAGCGATAAATTTGCAGTGTTTATAAGAATCTGTAATAAATTCTTTTACCTCTTTTAGTTTCTTCAAATCTGAAATTCCTTTTCCGGCAGGTACAAAAGCACCATCAAACAACACTGAAGATGCAATTAAATAACTTTGATCTACATGAATTTCATTTCCTTCTTCAGATAAAATAGTTCCTAAATGTGGTGCTATAATTTTGACCACTGCGCCAGCATCTACCAATGCCTTTCTCATCGATTTGATAGAAGCTTCGCTCACACCATCAGCAGCTAAGAAAGCTATTTGTCGGGTCGCGATTGTATTGGTAACCGTTGGGTTTTTCAACATACTCAATGCATCTGATGTTTCAACAGATTGTTTTACCGTTTTTGGTTCATGTTTGCTGTGATCATCATCTGCTCCTACTCCGTGATTAATTGGTTTTTCTAATTCACCCGGAACGGTCATTCCTAAACCTTTTGCTACTTTGCTTGCCAGAATTTTATCTATTTTTGACAATAACCCAAGCATTCTGTCACGAACGGCAAATGTTTCCACTTTACCTAATTCAAAACGAAGCGCTTTAATAATATGTTCTTGTTCTGTTGGAGTCTGGCTATTATAAAAAAGTCGTGCCTGCCCAAAATGATCCGAAAAACTCTCGCTGCGTTCTCTAACCTTGTGCGCATCTATTCTTTCGTTATAACTTGCAAAACCTCCTTCATCAATTTTGGCTTGGAAAGGACAACCACCACCTAATGAATTAGGGTGGTAACTCACTCTACCAACAGCAATTTCCTGACGCATATGTCCATCGCGTTGGTTGTTGTGCATTGGCGCAATAGTGCGGTTGATAGGAATTTCATGAAAATTTGGGCTTCCTAATCTTGATAATTGAGTGTCGGTGTATGAAAATAATCTTCCCTGCAGTAAGGGATCATTTGTAAAATCAATTCCTGGAACCACATGTCCCGGATGAAAAGCAACTTGCTCTGTTTCTGCAAAAAAGTTATCAGGATTTTTGTTCAAAACTATTTTTCCAATGATCGTTACAGGAACTAATTCTTCCGGAACAATTTTAGTTGGATCAAGTAAATCAAAATCAAATTTATGTTCGTCACTTTCCGGAATAATTTGCACTCCTAGTTCCCATTCCGGGAAATTACCAGATTCGATAGCCTCCCACAAATCCTGTCTATGAAAATCTGAATTTTTACCAGATATCTTTTGAGCTTCGTCCCAAACTACAGCATGAGTTCCTAATTTTGGTTTCCAGTGAAATTTTACAAAATGAGATTCATTGTTTTTATTAATAAATCGGAAAGTATGAACACCAAAACCTTCCATCATTCGATAACTTCTTGGAATAGCGCGGTCACTCATAACCCACATAATCATGTGCATTGACTCTGGCATAAGCGAAATAAAGTCCCAAAAAGTATCATGAGCAGAAGCAGCTTGCGGCATTTCGTGATGTGGTTCAGGTTTTACGGCATGAACTAAATCAGGAAATTTCATCGCATCCTGAATGAAAAATACAGGTATATTATTTCCAACTAAATCATACACTCCTTCTTGTGTATAAAACTTAACTGCAAATCCACGAACGTCACGAGCCAAATCTGTAGAACCTCGAGAACCTGCAACAGTCGAAAATCTAACAAAAACAGGAGTTTTGATAGAAGTATCGTTTAAAAAACCAGCTTTGGTATATTTTTCTAACGGTTTATAAAGTTCAAAATAACCGTGGGCAGCAGAACCTCTGGCGTGAACGATTCTTTCTGGAATTCTTTCGTGGTCAAAATGGGTAATTTTTTCTCTTAAAATAAAGTCTTCCAACAAAGAAGGTCCTCGTTCTCCTGCCTTTAGGGAATTATTATTGTCATTAATTTTAACACCTTGATTGGTGGTTAGAAATTGATCTTCGGCATTGGATTTATTCAATTCTAAATCGTCCTGTTTTGCGTTGTCTGGATTGAGATTGTCATTTTTCATTGTTAAATTCTTTTAAAAAGTTTACTGTGAATGTATTTTATTGATAGTCATTTTTAGTCCTTCGTATGTTCAACCCATATTAATTCTGAGGTATCGTATCCAACTTCTTGGGCAACTTTCAGATATTTTTCTTTAACATCATTAGGAATTGCTTTCTCGCGGGACAAAATCCATAAGTATTTTAAACTTTCCCCTGCAACCAAAGCATATTTATAATCCGGATCGATTGCAATAACATTATAGCCTGAATAAAAAGGTCCGAAAAACGACACCTTTAGCATTGCAACTTTTTCATTATCAATAAATTTTGCCTTTCCTGTAGATTCTTCCCACTGCTTTTTTTTTTCGTTATAGCCACGATTTACAACTTTTATAGTTGTTCCATCATCACCGATAGAATAGTTTGCCGTGGTGTTATTTAAATCCTTTTCATATTTAAAATCCAAACGGGCTATTTCATACCATTTTCCTAAATATTTATCTTTTGCAAATGGTGCAACAGCTGTTACGCCATCGGGAATAGTGCTGCAATAAGTGAATATTAAAAAAGTAAGAAAGAATAAAATAACAGTTACTAGTTTGTTGCCTTTCATATACTAAATATTTTTTTTATTAAATGATTGTTATTTAATGTTTTAAGAATTCCAAAGCTAGAACTTAATACGTAGCTTGATTTTACAGAATTAATTCAAATTCTTACAATATTTAAATCTTAGCTTTTAAGAATTGCCATTATTGAAACTCTATAAAACATTTGATGAATTATATAAGATGATGCTTAGAAGTAATGCGTAACTTTAAAAACCTTACCTTAAAACTAGAATTCTTATGATGGAAATAAGTTTGCAATTGATTTGGCTTTTTGTTCTAGCCGTGCCTATTTCTTGTATCAGCTGGACTGTTACACACGAAGAAGTTTTTAGAGAAGCCAGAGAATGGTGTGTCAAATGTTCACAAAACAAAAAAACTTTAATTCAAAGAAAATTCTTTTACCTATTTACCTGCGAATACTGTTTCAGTCATTACGTGACCCTTTTTTTCTTGATTATTACTGATTACAAATTATTGTTACCCGATTGGAAAGGCTTCATTATTGCTGGATTTGCTTTGGTTTTTATAGCCAATATCTACATGAGTCTTTTAGCTTTATTAAGACAAGCTATTAAAAAAGAAAAAGTAGTAATTGCAGAAATCGAAAATAAGCAGCAGGATTAATTATTCTCTAAGATTACTTCATTTACGTTACCAACGATATTTCGTCGTTAATAAAACTACGCTTTTTTGAATTAATTATTTTTTGAAGATTATCAAATCTAAAAACAATTGATTTTCAGCTATTTATAAAAAATATTTACCTTTAGATAGTATTAATCATTGCCACGAAAGATATTCATAAATAATTAAAGAGCATATGAGAAAAGTAATAGCAGCAATCAATATTACACTTGACGGGTTTTGTGACCACACCGCAGGAATTGCCGATGATCAACTCCATCAACACTACAGTGAACTGCTAAGCGAGGCAGGAGTCATTTTATATGGAAGAACCACATACCAACTTATGGAATATTGGAGAACAGTATTGAAAAATCCCACTGGCAACAAGTCACAAGATGACTTTGCTGTAATGATAGATAAAATTCCAAAAATTGTTTTTTCGAATACGCTGAAAAATATTGATTGGGAAAGCGCAAAACTAGCAACTAAAGACATTAAAGAAGAAATTTTAGAACTTAGACAACAAACAGGTAAAGACATTTTCATCGGCAGCCCGAGTTTAATTGCTACCTTGACGAAATTAAACTTAGTTGATGAATACCAACTTTGTGTTCATCCCGTAATATTAGGAAAGGGTTTGCCTTTATTTAAAAATATAAACGACAGAATCCTTCTCAAACTTTTAAAAACAAAAGAACTTGTTTCAGGTGCAATTGTTCTTTATTATGAGCCACAAGACAAAGAATAACTTCAGTTAAAATGGTGCATTTGATATTGTTTCCTCCAACTGAATGTAACAATGAAAAGTCAGCAAAAAATTAATTATTGGAAACGATTTACTTGTTGTTTTAAAAAGATTGATAAAAAATGGCTAATTGAACATGTATTAAAACCTTAAAAAGTCCAAAACTTTAATCAAACCGCATACTATAACTGCTTTTGATATTGCTAGTTTCATCCCAAAAAAACAAAATTTAGTTTGTTTCCAATCTCTGAGAAAAACTCAACTCCCTTTTTTTCTCTTCTTTTTTATCACTTATCACTATTAACAACCTGAAATTCAAACTTATAAAAAACGATATTCAGTCGTTTAAATTTCGTTTTCCAACGAAATATAGTCTTTTAAAAATTTACAATAAAATATAACTAACTAAAAATCAAATAGTTAGTTATTTGGTTTGATTTTCGTAAAACTCTTTGGCATAACACTAAATCATGTATTATGCAAACCGAAAATCCAACAACGATTCTTTTTATAACTGGTGCGTTTGTAAGCAATAAATGTTGGGACGAATGGGCAACATTTTTTGAAAGTAAAGGATTTAAAACCTCAGCTCCACCATGGCCCTACAAAGATGCCCCTGCTCAAGTACTTCGCGAACGCCACCCTGACCCACAAGTTGCTAGTTTACGATTAGCTCAATTGATTCAGTATTTTGAGAACATTGTTCAAAAGTTACCTCAGAAACCAATTGTCATCGGTCATTCCATTGGTGGACTTGTTGCTCAAATTTTGCTGCAACGCAATTTGGTTTCCTCTGCAATTGCGATCCATTCGGTTCCTCCACAAGGAATAATGACTTTTAAATTTTCATTTCTAAAAGCTGGCTGGGGACCACTTGGCTTTTTTACTTCGACCAAGAAAACATTCCTGATGAGTTTTAGCCAGTGGCAATATGCTTTTACCAATGGAATGCCTGAGGAATGGCAGGAAACGGCCTATTGTGCTTATGCAATTCCTGAATCGAAATTGATTGTTCGGGACACCATAACCGCCGTTGCCAAGGTAGATTTTACTGCACCCCACAAACCTTTATTACTTGTTGCTGGATCTACCGATCATACAATTCCCGAATCATTGAATTTATCCAACTATAAAAAATATAGTGATAAAAATTCGATCACAGAATTTAAGGTATTCCAAGGAAGAAATCATTTTGTCTTGGGACAACCTGGCTGGCAGGAAATTGCAACGTACATACACAATTGGATCATAAAGCTACCCGCCAATTCTGAGCTATAACATTTTATAAAAAACAACAACATTTTAATCAATTAACTAAAAATTTAAATTATGAAAACTCTTTTATTTTATCCCGACAATTTCAAAACAAAAACATTTAGCTTTTTTGCGTTCGGACTTTTATTAGTAACCCTATTATCTTGTAATAAAAAAGCAGAAGAAGCAGCTCCTGTAACCGAAGTGAAACCAGTAGAAACAGAAGCTGCTCCAATCGCTCCTGCAAATCCTCCTGAGAATTTTAAACACGCAACTGCAACTGTAAACGGAATCAAAATTCATTATGTAATCGGCGGAAAAGGCGATCCACTAGTATTAATCCATGGTTTTGGTCAAAATTGGTATATGTGGAATAGACTTTTACCAGAACTTTCTAAACATTTTACCGTAATCGCTCCCGATTTGAGAGGTGTTGGCGAATCTGATAAACCTGAAAGCGGCTACGACAAAAAAACTATGGCGACTGATATTCACGAATTGGTGAATCAGCTTGGCTATAAAAAAATCAATTTGGTTGGACATGATATCGGACTTATGGTGGCGTACGCTTATGCTGCTCAATACGGAGAAAATGTAACTAAAATTGCTCTTCTAGATGCCTTATTACCTGGAATAGAACCTGTTTGGTCTAAAGTTTCAGCATCAGCTTGGTGGTTTGGCTTTTTTGGATGGCCAGCATCAGGTGATATTGTGAAAGGAAAAGAAAAAGAATTTCTAACTAATTTCTGGCCAATGGTTGGACACGTAAAAGATCCTTTTACTGCTGAAGAATCTGCAGAGTTTATTAGGGCTTACTCTACTGCAGGAGCAACTACTGCAACGTTCAAATGGTTTGGCGCATTTCCGCAAGACGGAAAAGACAACTTAATTTTTATGAAAAAGAAATTAAAAATGCCATTGTTGGCAATGGGCGGAGAATATTTCGCAGCTGCTTTCCTAAAAGATCATTCCAAATTGGTTGCCGAAAATGTTAGCGAATCGAAAATTGCGGGTTCTGGACACTGGTTGGTTCAGGAAAATACGGCTCAGGTTCAAAAAGATTTACTTTCTTTTTTTCTCGCTAAGTAGAAAATAACAATTTCATTTTGAACCTATAATTGATATAAGGACATATAAGTTTTTTGCTTTATGTTCTGAAAAAAAATAACCACATAGAGACTTAGATTGATTTACTATCTCTATCGCTCGGGGCACTTTGCACTAAAAAGGCATTTCATTTTTTATAGAAAACATAGCTATGTAAAAGTTTTCAACTTCTATAAAACCTTTGAAAGCACAGCAAAACTATGTCTC
>NZ_DATIDY010000228.1:0-13848 GCF_035456085.1 Flavobacterium sp. | reverse complement strand
CGTGTTGAAGAGCCTTTTATCAAAGCAACTATTATTACCAAAGCTGATTTTGTGGGTAACGTAATGAGTTTGTGTATCGAAAAACGTGGTGTAATTACCAATCAAACTTATTTGACCACGGAAAGAGTGGAATTGAATTTTGATATGCCATTGGCCGAAATTGTATTTGATTTTTACGACCGATTGAAAACGGTTTCCAAAGGTTATGCTTCGTTTGATTATTCGCCTATTGGAATGCGTACTTCTAAATTGGTTAAATTGGATGTATTATTGAACGCTAATCAGGTGGATGCACTATCAGCTCTAATCCACGAAAGCAACGCTTACAACATTGGTAAAAAAATGACCGAGAAATTGCGTGAGTTGATTCCGAGACAACAGTTTGATATTCCGATTCAGGCGGCGATTGGTGCTAAAATCATTGCCCGCGAAACGATTAAAGCTTTACGTAAAGACGTTACTGCCAAATGTTACGGTGGAGATATTTCTCGTAAACGTAAATTATTGGAAAAACAGAAAAAAGGTAAAAAACGTATGCGCCAAGTAGGAAACGTTGAGATTCCGCAAGAAGCGTTTATGGCTGTTTTGAAATTGAATGATTAACACATTGCGGTAGAGACGTTGCAGTGCAACGTCTCTACACGATTTGATATACAAACCTGATGATGAAAATTATCAGGTTTTTTTATTTGAGGTGATTAAATTTTATAACTTTATAAAAAAATACTAGGTATGGTTCTGATCATTAAAAAGAAAGAGACTAAAAAAGACATTGATAATCTTTTGAAAAAGAATGAGAAATCTGATTCGGAAGGAAATTTGTCAAAACATTTTGGCAAATTAAAAAGAAACATAGACGGTTTAGAATATCAATTGGAAATTAGAAAAAATGAAGATTGATTTTTTAGCTGACACTAATTTTTTAATTTATCTACACGAAGGAAAATCTTTTATTGAGCCGTTTTTGAATTATAATTTTGGTATTTCTTTTATTTCAGAAATAGAGTTATTGGGTCATAAAAACATTTCTGAAAACGACGAAAAATTATTAAAAGAATTATTAAAGGATAGTTTTGTTTTTAACTTTAATGAAGATATAAAACTTAAACAAAAACATAACATTAAATTGCCCGATGCGATAATTGCCTCAACGTGCATTATTTTTCAAATTCCTTTGATAACTTCGGATAAAGGATTCAATAAGATTGAAGAATTAGATTTGATTTTACTTGAAAATTAGACAATCCAAAGAATAATTGGTCTTTTTTAGATAATAGAAGAAAGAGCAAAGAAGAAAGAGAAAACCTGATGATGAAAATTGTCAGGTTTTTTGTTTTTAATTCAATTTCAGATATCCTTAAACTTAGTAACTTAGAGCCTTTCAAACTCAGAAAAACTTCAAAAATGGACGAAACCCCAAAACGATTTGACCGAATTGTTGCTATTCTTATTCAATTGCAATCCAAAAAGATTGTAAAAGCACAGGAATTGGCCGATCGTTTCGACGTGAGTTTACGAACTATTTACCGTGACATTCGCACATTGGAAGCTTCAGGAGTTCCTATTTACAGTGAAGCTGGTGTAGGTTATGCTCTAATGGATGGCTACCGTTTACCACCTGTGATGTTTACCCGAGAAGAAGCCAGTAGTTTTATTGCAGCCGAAAAATTAATGCAGAAATTTACCGATGCAACTTTGGGGAATCATTATGCATCGGCGATGTATAAATTGAAAGCGGTTCTAAGGAGCGATGATAAAGATTGGGTTTCGAGTATTGAATCTAGTATCTTGATGCAATCTTCTGGAAAGCTTTTTAATGATAAATCGCCAAATACTTTAGCAACTCTATTTGAAAGTATTGCCGAAAAAACACAAGTTATTCTTTCGTATGAAGCGATTCAGTCGGACGGAATTACGGTACGACATATTGAACCTGTTGGTGTTTTTCATGATAATAACAATTGGTATTTTTTAGGATATTGTCATTTACGCAAAGATTACAGACAGTTCCGCGCTGATCGTATTCATGAAATCAAAAAAACACAAGTTCCTTTTTCATTAGAACATAATTCATTGGAAACTTATCTGAATAAAAACAAAACTGTTTCGACTACCAAAATCAGAATTCTCATTGACAAAAAAATAGCTCATTATTTAGCATACGAAAGGAAATATCACGGCTTTGTTTCGGAACAGGAAGTTGATGATAAAATCGAAATGACTTTTATGTCAAATGATTCTCTGGAAGGTTTTTCACGTTGGTACTTGATGTTTGGCGATTATGCCACCATATTAGAACCTGAAAGTTTAAAAACAAGAATTTTGGAATTATTGGAATTAAACAAGCAACGTATTCTAGAAAAAAGCTCCTAAAATGAAATTCATCTTAAGAGCTTTTAATAATTTATCTTTCCCAGAAAAATGGAGGTTCAATTCCTAAAGCTCTCAAATACACATATCCCTGACCGCGATGATGAACTTCATTATCAATAAAATAGAAAATATTGTGAATGATAGGAAACTCATATTGCCCAAATAAATTAAAGGATTCGTTAAAATCTTCGATCGTTAATTTTTGCCAATTTTCATTAATTTCTACTGTAGCTTCATCCCATTTTTCGAGATATTGCGCTTTGAAAATTAATTTTCCTTCTTCTGGATTATAAGGCTTAATTTCTCGATTTACAATCCCTTTAAGCGCGGGAGATCCAATTGCTAGAAGTTCATCGACTAGTTTTGAAAAAGGTCTCATGCCGCCAATTGAAAATTCAAAAAAATCTTTATCAGGAAACAATTCAATCACGCGACGTGTTAAGGCACGATGTCCTTGCCAATGTTTAAGTAAATCTTCTGGGGTGATAACTTGTGCTGTTAGTGTTTTCATAATTTTAAAGTTTTTTATTTAATACTTCAAAATTATATTGGGCTGGTGACAACAGTTTGTCAGTAGGATTTTATTTTTTCTAGAGGATAGAAAAAAGAGCAAAGAAGAAAGACAAAACCTGATGACGTAAAAAATAATCAGGTTTTTTGTTTTTTTATTTTTGTAATACGAATGTGTAGAGGCGCACTGCAGTGCGCCTCTACACATTACAAAACGTATTTATACAATATTTATTTACCCCTCAGCCAATCAAATAATCGTTGAGCATCTTCACCTTTAAACAATTGGGTTCCTTCGTTCATCGTCGCTGCCGATCCGCAGGCAACTCCCCACCGTATTACTTCTTTCAGACTTTTATTTTGCGAAAGTGCCCAAACCATTCCGCCCACCATACTATCACCTGCACCAACGGTACTTCTTTTGGCTACATTCGGGGCTGGAACAAACTCATAACTGTCTTTGGTAACCAAAACAGCTCCTTGTGGACCGAGGGAAACAACAACAATTTCGGCGCCACCTTTAGCAATTATTTGTTTGGCGGCTTCATTGACTTCTTCCATTTCCAACCGTTCAACACCGATTAATTTAGCCAATTCTCCAACATTGGGTTTGATTAAATAAGCTCCAGTTTCCAATACTTTTTGCAAAGCTTCCCCTGAAGTGTCGACAATTAATTTTGAATTAGATTTTTTAGCAATTTCGGCTACCTTTTGATAGAAATCCGATGATATACCTTCGCTTAGGCTACCGCTGCCAACCAAAAATTTTGGTTTTAACTTGTCGATGGCTTCCAGTACAACTAGCTCTTCCTCATCGGTGACTTCTCCTCCGGTAAAACCAAAACGGTACTGAGAATTGGTGTTGTCATCTACTGCGACAAAACTTTCCCTAGTCCAAGTTTGAATGGGGATGGCTTGAAAGGCGATGGACTCTTTGGAAACTAGTTCTTCTAACATTTTTCCCAAAGGCCCACCCGATGTGAATACAGCCAATGAACTGCCGCCTAATCGCGAAATAGCTTTGGAAACATTTATTCCGCCACCACCTGCATCAAAACGAGGTTCTGAACAGCGTATTTTTTGTTCGGCAATTAAACCTTTAAAATGGGTGCTTTTGTCCAAAGCTGGATTTACTGTAAGAGTAACTATATCGTATGTGCTCATTTTGTGAAGTTTAGAATATTAAAGATGCAAAAAAATGATCAAAATGCATCGAATTGAAGGCGAAAATTTCTTTGTATATTTGCAATCTTAAAATTTTGTAAAATCAATAATAATGAAGAGACGCACAGCAGTGCTTCTCTATCTCATTCCTCACAATAATCATGATTGAAGATAAAAACCCGCAACGCACCAGCATAGCCCAACTGGGAGAATTTGGCTTAATAGACCATTTGACCAAAAACTTTGAAATCACACAGTCTTCCACACTAAAAGGAATTGGTGATGATGCTGCTGTATTGGATTTCAAAGAAAAAAAAGTAGTGGTTTCTACCGATTTATTGATTGAAGGTGTGCATTTTGATTTGGCTTATGTGCCTTTAAAACATTTAGGATACAAATCAGTTGTTGTGAATGTATCTGATATTTGTGCGATGAACGCCAAACCAACGCAAATCACAGTTTCTATAGCGGTATCTAATCGTTTTCCATTAGAAGCTTTGGAAGAATTATATGAAGGAATTGAACGAGCTGCTAAGGAATATAAAATAGATGTAATTGGAGGTGACACTACTTCTTCTCAAAAAGGTTTAATCATCAGCATTACTGCTTTTGGCGAAGCCGATGAAAACGAAATCGTATATAGAAACGGAGCCAAACAAACCGATTTATTGGTAGTTACTGGAGATATTGGAGCTGCTTATATGGGATTGCAAGTTTTAGAAAGAGAGAAACAGGTTTTTAAGGTAAACCCTAATTCACAACCAGATTTAGACGCTTATACTTATTTAATTGAAAGACAATTAAAACCAGAAGCCCGTACAGATGTTCGAACGCTATTACACGCATTGGAAATCAACCCAACAGCAATGATTGACATTTCTGATGGCTTATCTTCGGAGATTATGCATTTGTGTAAGCAATCTGGAGTTGGTTGTAATTTGTATGAAGATAAACTGCCTATCGATCCTCAATTTATTTCAACTTGCGAAGAGTTTAATATCGATAGTACTACTGTAGCGATCAATGGAGGTGAAGATTATGAATTGCTGTTTACCATTTCGATACAGGATTTTGACAAAATTAAAGGAAATCCAAATTTTACCATTATTGGTCATATGACACAAGAAAGTGAAGGAATACATTTGATAACTCGCGCCAACACTAAAATCCCTTTGAAAGCGAGAGGTTGGGATGCGATAAGCGAATAATTTATTTGGAAATATTAAATAAAAAACGATACCTCAGCAGTATCGTTTTTTTGTTTATGATTCGTTTGTTAAAATATAATTCCACAATTTTTAGCTTCTCGGATTAAATCAATATCGCTTCCATCTTTTATTTTAAACAATACTTTAAGATTTTCTTTTCTGGATTCAATAGCATGTAAGGATATTGGAATGTATTGGGGAATATCTTTTGTTTTTGTTCCTTTCGAAATATGAAACAAAATTAATTTGTCAAACTGATCAATTCCGTCCATATCGTTATTGTTTTGATTTGCCATTTTGATAACCGAATGGCTATAATAAATTTCGTTTTTCAAAATTATGTCAAAACCAAAAAGCAATTCATCAAAAGTTAAATCATTTTTGATAACCAATCCAGCAGGATTTATAGTATCTATTATATTTTTTAGTTTGAGCAATTCGGTATACATGGTTAGCAAAATTATTTTGCAATTCGGCATGTATTCCATAATTACTTTTGCTAAATCTTCACCAGATTGTATGCCTTTTTCTTCATATACTGGCATACTAATATCTAAAAAAGCAACATCAAAAGGAGAAGTCTTTGGGTCTGTAACTATTTTATAACCTGTTTCACAATCTTTACCTTGAGTAAATGTATATTTATAAAGATCTGGTTTGTAACGTGTAATTGCATTTTTGTACCCATCAATTATAAAAGGATGATCATCAACAATCAAAATATTTTTATTTATCAATCTTTCTTCATTTAAATCAATTGCCATTACGTTGTAGGTTTTGTGTTTTTGTTGATTGGAATTACTATTATAATTGAAGTTCCTTCGCCTTTATTTGATTTAATCTCAAGAGTTCCTTCGCACTCCGTTGTTCTTGTTTTTATATTCTGGAGGCCTATTCCTTTTTTCGCTCTATTAATATTATAACCAATACCATCATCACTGACTTTTAATACTAAATTATCATTTTGTTTTTTGAATTCAACTTTTATCTTTGAGGCATTAGCATATTTGTTACAGTTTTGGAGTGACTCTTGAAGAATACGGTAAATATTGATTTTTACAATATTATCAATTGAATCCCATTTTATAGCAGGATCTATATGGGCTAGAAATTTTGTCGGATATGTTTTTTTCTGTTCTTCAAATAAATTGGTAACAATGGCAACGAAGTTATTAATTAATTCCGATTTTTCTCTGTTTAAATTATGCGATATTTCTCTGATATCCTGTTCTATATTTTTTAATTCATTCAAATAATTTAATCGCAATTCTACTCCGGAATCATCTTTAATTTTGTTTAGACCTTCAAGATTTATTCGTACTCCAAACATTCGTCCAAGTACGCCATCATGCAATTCTCGTGCTACCCTTTTTTTCTCTTTTATATTATTAATTTCAATAGTATTTTGTTGATTAATTAATAAATTATAAATCTCGGCATTAGCTTGTTGTTGTTGTTGTTTAAATAACAACTCTCTTTGTTTAACTTTTTGATTTTTAATAGTATACAACAACACTGCCAGAATAACAAAAATTGAAAATATTAACAAAAGTTTCTTATTTTGACCTTCCAGGTTAGTGTTTTCTACTTTAATTTCATCTGTTTCATATTCAATTCTTGAAAATTTCTCGCCCATTTTACGTTCAGCTTTTTGTAACTGATCATTGATTAGAATATATTCATTAGAATAAATCGAAGCATTTTTAGGATCTACAATCCCAATTTGTTTGAGTACTTCCAGAATACTGCGCAGTCGGTTCGTACTACGCGATAAATTAAGTGCTTGCTTAGCATATTGGAAAGCTTTTAATGTATCTTTTCTATAATAAAAATATTCGGACAAATGGATTTTATTGATAATGATCCCTGAAGTAAGATGCAAACTATCTCTGATTTTAAGTGATTTATAAAAAAGATCTGGTAAACTATCTATATCGTTACTTTTGAGTTTGGAATAAGCCAAATTATCTAATAACATAGCATATAATGATGGTTTATTTTCAAAAAGATTTTCTTGTTTTAATCCTTCAGCGAAGTAGTTTCGAGCTTGGTTATAATCTTTTAGGTTTAAATACACATAACCAATATTGTTTAAAGAAGTGGCTTTGGATTGATACTCTGGTGGCAAAGATTTATTTTTTATAATAGACAATGCTTTGTTGTGAAATTCTAAAGCTTTTTCATATTCATCACGCTCATTATATAAAATTCCTAAAAGATTATAGGAATCATATAATAAATCATTTGCCTGTATTTGTTTTATATTTCGTAAAGCTTTGAAAACCCCTATTTCACTATCAAAATATTCATTTTCTGTAAACTGTAAGTTGGCTTTACTAATCTGTGTCTTTGCTAAATTGTAATAATCATTAAGATGGAGGTATAATTTTTCTGCTTTATAATAACAATAAAACGCACTATCAGAAATTGATTTTCTACTATAGTAATCCCCTAAATAAATATATGCTTTTGCCGTATTGACTGTATCTTTACTTTTTTTTGAACGTTGCAAAATTAATTTAGAAATTTCAAAGTATCCTTTCCAATCATTCATATTATAATAACGATTGGCTATTTTAAAAAGATTAACTTTATTGATGGAATCGTCTTTTTGAGTGATAATTATATCAAAAGCTTTTCGATTATACTTTTGCTTGAATTGAAGAGGTAGCTGAACATCATTAGCCAATGATAAGTAGGTAGATAGACTATCTGCTGCGGATGTATCTTTTTGTTTTGATTCTTTTTTATTGGTACAAGCAATAAAAAACATCAAAAGAAACAATAATATGATGTGCTTTTTTTTCAATAGTAAAATTTGAATTGTTTCAAAAATACTAAATCTTTTAACATAAAAAAAGGCTACCAATATTTGATAGCCTTTTATATATATTTTAAAAATCTTAATCTAATTTTCTATTACCCCCTGATGATTGCCCTCCATCGATACTAGTAATTGTATTGTTGATTTTAGAATTTTCTCCATTATAATCTAATTTTCTGTTCCCTCCAGAGGATTGTCCTCCATCAATATTTAAAGTTGTTATAACTGCATTGTCAGCAATTGGAGAAGTTGAGCTTGTAGGTGTAGCGAAAGAAGTTGATGCTAATACTAATGTAAATAATCCGAATGTTAAAAGAGCTTTTTTCATGATTTAAAGGCTTATGTTATTGTTATTTTTTTACGTTTTATGATTCCATTTGCGTTGGAATTCTTTTGTAAAACTAAACAGTAAGCCTTAATAAACAATTCAAAAAGAGTCGTTTATAGTCAATGGCATTCGTTTGATAGTGAATGCATATCAAATTCGAGAGAATGCCCGTTTTTTTTAAGTTTCAATATAATTTTCATTTGCAAACTCACTTATTATAAAATCTATATTTGTTTTGTAAGACTTAGAAAAAGGAAGTTTTATAGTCGTTTTTTTAATGTAACAGAGAGAGTTTCCTGTGTGAATTCTGGAAATATAATTTCGATTTACAATATAACTATTATGTATTCTAATAAATGGATTTGTCAGAACGGTTTCAAAATGTTTCAGGGTTTTGAACGCTGTAATCATCTCACCATTTTTTAGATGAATATCGGTCGAATTATTATCTGCCTGAAAATAGCAAATATCATCCGAATCAAGATAGCGGTGATCACCATAAGATTTAACACATAAGATGAAGGATTTTTTTCCGTTTTTATAATCGGTCTTTCCTGTATTTTGTTTTTCCTTTGGATTAGGATTCTGAACAAGAAGCACCTCATCTTCTGTACTTATTTTATTTAATTTATGAATCAATTTTACAAAATCAATGACTAACAATGGTTTTAACAAATAATCTGTAACTTCATATTTAATACAATCGAAAGCAAAATCTTTTTTATTGGTTGTAATAACAATTTTGGGTAACTCTTTTAAATACATCAATAATCCGTTGATTAACTGCAGCGATAAATTACTGCTTTTGTCTTTAGGATCTATCTCTAAAAATATCAGCCTTGGCATGTGTTTCAGAATAAGATTGACTCCATCTGAATAATTGTTAGCAGAAGCAAGGAAATTTAATTCGCAAAATTCACTGGCAATTGCTTTTGTTTTCAAAACGCTTTCCGGATCGTCGTCTATTATAATATAGGTATAATTCATTTGAGGACTTAATTTTAAAATTACTATTTATTTTAATATAAGTTTTCTGTTAAAAACAATTATCTCAAAAGATTTGATAATTAGGGGGCCTAATTAAATGAAAACTCTCAAAGTTATTCTTTTTTTGGAATAAATCAATAAAATTCAATTTATGACATTCAAAAACATTAAAACACTGTAAAACAATCCTATACCAAACAATTCTATTTTTAAATTTAAAGCAAAAAAAAAGCTTCTCATACGAGAAGCTTTTATAATATTTAAAACTGTTTTACATTTTCATCAACCAATTTTTCATCGCAACCTCATTTTCAATAATTGATTTCAAGTCAGCAATTGCAACACGATCTTGTTTCATGGTGTCTCTATGACGAATCGTTACCGTTTGATCTTCTATGGTTTGATGATCAACAGTAATACAGAAAGGAGTTCCCAAAGCATCTTGTCTTCTGTAACGTCTCCCAACAGCGTCTTTCTCATCATATGAAACATTAAAATCCCATTTTAAATCTTCAATGATTTTTTTAGAAATTTCTGGTAGACCATCTTTTTTAACTAATGGTAAAACTGCTGCTTTTGTTGGTGCTAAAACCGCTGGTAATTTTAGAACTGTTCTTGTTGAACCATCTTCTAATGTTTCTTCTTTTAACGAAGTAGAGAAAATAGCCAAGAACATTCTATCCAAACCAACAGAAGTTTCTACTACATAAGGAACATAATTTTGATTCAATTCAGCATCAAAATATTGCAATTTTCTACCTGAATATTGTTCGTGCGCTTTTAAGTCAAAATCTGTTCTTGAGTGAATTCCTTCTAATTCCTTAAAGCCAAATGGGAAATCGAACTCAATATCAGCTGCAGCATTTGCATAGTGTGCCAATTTTTCATGATCGTGAAAACGATATTTTTCTTTTCCTAAACCTAGTGATAAATGCCATTTCAGACGGGTGTTTTTCCAATGTTCGTACCATTGCATTTCTTCACCTGGACGTACAAAAAATTGCATTTCCATTTGTTCAAACTCACGCATGCGGAAAATGAATTGTCTTGCAACGATTTCATTTCTGAACGCTTTTCCTGTTTGAGCGATTCCAAAGGGAACTTTCATTCTTCCCGATTTTTGAACATTCAAGAAGTTAACAAAAATCCCCTGAGCGGTTTCTGGACGCAAATATAAATCCATTGCTGTATCTGCAGAAGCTCCTAATTTGGTACCGAACATCAAGTTGAATTGACGCACTTCAGTCCAATTTCTAGAACCTGATTCTGGGCACGCAATTTCTAATTCTTCGATTAATGCTTTTACATCATCTAAATCTTCATTACCAAGAGAGCGAGCCATTCTTTCCAGAATTTCTCTTTCTTTTGCTTTGTATTCCACAACTCTTGCGTTTGTGGTTACAAATTCTTGTTCATTGAAAGCATCACCAAAACGAACTTTAGCTTTTTCGATTTCTTTGATTGCTTTTTGATTTAGCTTCTCAGCATATTCTTCAATCAAAACATCGGCTCTGTATCTTCTTTTGGAATCTTTATTGTCTATCAATGGATCGTTGAAAGCATCTACGTGACCTGAAGCTTTCCAAGTCGTTGGGTGCATTAAAATTGCAGCGTCCAATCCAACGATATTTTCGTTCATTTGAACCATCGACTTCCACCAATATTCGCGTATGTTCTTTTTTAATTCTACTCCGTTTTGTGCGTAATCATATACCGCACTTAAACCATCGTACACTTCGCTTGACGGAAAAATAAATCCGTATTCTTTTGCATGCGAAATGACATTTTTAAATATATCTTCTTGTTTTGCCATAGTGGTGCAAAAATATAAAAAGTGAGTTTAAAAAAAGAAAAAAATGGAATTAGAAATGGTGTTTTTGTTATTTTTATAAATAAATCAATTTTTCTATGCTTAATTCCTTGATTAATTTATTTTTTCCGAAAGTTTGCGCTGGCTGTAAATCATTTATGGGTAGTAATGAATCTGTAATCTGTACCGTTTGTCGCCATGAATTGCCTTTGACGAATCATCATTTAAACACAGAAAATGAAGCTTTCAAGAAATTTTACGGAAGAGTTCCCGTAGAGTATGTTTCGACATTTTTATATTTCCATAAAAAGGGAATGGTTCAAGAAATGATTCATAGCCTCAAATACAAAGGGCATGAGGAAATTGGGACTTTTTTGGGCGAATGGTATGCATCTGATTTAGAAAATTGTGAAGTTTTGAAGAATGCTGACGTCATAATTCCGGTTCCTTTGCATAAAAAACGACTAAAAGAAAGAGGTTATAATCAGGTTACAAATTTTGGACAGGCATTGTCAGAGAATTTAAAAATTCCTTTGAATGAATCTATTTTGAAACGGAAAGTATATTCTAAAACCCAGTCCAAGAAAAACCTTTTGGGAAGAATGGAAGGAATCGAAACTGTTTTTGATGTCACTTTTGGGGCAGAATGCAGTAATAAACATTTTCTGCTGGTTGATGATGTACTAACAACCGGAGCCACTCTTGAAGCCTGCTCGAAAGCATTACTAAAAATTCCGGGTGCAAAAATTAGTATTGTTTGCATGGCGATGGCACATTCGTGATGAAAATTTGCACTAACAATATAAACTTGATTAATAGTTGTTTTTTCAATCTGTTTAGGTGTTTTTACCCAATTTTGTCGTTCTGGAGAATCTATGCAAAGTGAATAACTAGCGTGAGATTCCTCCGGAATGACAAAACAGGACGGCAAAAAAACAACAAAATACTTACTGTCTTCTTCCGGATACTTTTGTTTTTTCCTCAATGAAGACACAACCAAATAAGCTCAATAATTATTTTCGCACGTAGGTTCTAAAATACCCACATTCATTAATAACTTCCTTATAATATTTGGTTTTAGAATAATTGGCTTTTAAATTCTTGAATCCTGCCCAAGCTATAAAATTGACCTGGTCATCCTGAATATCCCATGGTGACAAATTGAGCGAATAGTATTTTTTGTTGTAATAATCGTTACGTTCGCACTTGGCAATTAAATATTGTGTCTTGGCTCTTTGTTCGTTATTTTTTGCAGCAGAAAAAGCTTTTTGATAGTAGGCTTTGGCCAAAGAACAGTTGGTAATCATAACCCGAATGGGTTCTCTGAAAAAATCCGGGGTACTACCTTGCCCTGCAATATTTCCTTCATGAAATAGGCGGCCGTTCCCAAAATGAGTGATATTATAAAAGGCATTTCCAAGCAAAAGACTGTTGTTATAAACATCGACTTGTTTGTTTACATTATCCTGCATTTTTTGGATAATGGTAAGAAAATCCATCATGGTGTATTTCTTTTTTTGAGGGGCCTGATGGTCACAATCGTGACAATCCTTGATGTTGCCTAGGAATGGATTCCCGTAAAAAACGGTGTTTTCGAGTCCTCCTGCTTGCTTGAAAAAGGCAATTGCTTCAGGAATTTTGTTTTGAAAAGTAGCCTGTACGCCTTCAAAATAATTTATGTCACCTAATTTTATGGAATAAATTGCAGCTCCTATTTTCTCGATTTCGGTTTTGTTTTCTTTTGACAAAAATGCTTTCATGTCGAGAAGTTGTTTTTCATTGTCATAGAAACTACTCTCATGATTAAAAACCTCTGCCATAACAGTATTTTTTTGTGAACGATACAAAGCCGCCAGATAATTTTGACTCCATGAAGTAGCATTTTGATATCGGAAATTTTCAATTGGTTTTTTGGGCAATTCTAAGTATAACCAAGACAAATCGGCAAGAATCGTCTTTTCATTTTCCGAATTTAGCTGATTTATTTTGCTAAGATTATTTACAAATCGCAATAATCGCAAATGACTGGTTGCCAAATCGGTTTTTGGCATTTTGCTTTCGGCTTCATCAAAATTTTTGTCGGCTTGTTTGAAATTTCCATTTAAAGTTTCCAGATATCCTGCGGCTATTCTCCATAAGTAAGGTTTTGCGGTTTTATCAGACTCCGCAATTTTGGTTACCAGACTGATAGTCGATTTTCGGATACTGTCTTTGGTGGTCTTTTTGTTATCAAGAACGGTTTTGTCTTTGAAGGACCTGTCGATTTTATTTTCCTGATTATTGATTAAACGAGTCAATAAATAATCGATATGCTGGTTTTTGGGTTGCAGTTTATAAATCTCGGCAATAGCTTTTTCTTCGTCGTTATAATACCCTTGAATA
Organism: Flavobacterium sp.; assembly: GCF_035456085.1. Taxonomy (GTDB): domain Bacteria; phylum Bacteroidota; class Bacteroidia; order Flavobacteriales; family Flavobacteriaceae; genus Flavobacterium. The sequence continues at coordinate 262 of NZ_DATIDY010000228.1, read as the reverse complement.
GCCCAAAGAGCAGCTTTTTCATCCTCTTTTTTAGCCATTGTCAAGGACTGTTTCCAGTCTTTTTCTCCTTGAGGGTGAAAACAATAGGCCGAAACTACTCGCAATGCCGGGCATTTGTCAAAAACCTGACTGTAGAGATAATTGGATTTTGTATAATGCTTTTGCTGATATTCTATTCCTGCAATGTAGGCTAATGCTCTGTAATACAACGTGTTTTTGGGTTCTGCTTTTTCCGTTTGATTAAAGAAAGTAACAGCATTTG
>NZ_DATIDY010000227.1:0-3134 GCF_035456085.1 Flavobacterium sp. | reverse complement strand
AATTCCTTCATTAATCGCCTTTCTCAGCGCAATTATTTTATTTTCCTCATCCTCTAAAAGACGAAGTCCAGCTCTAACAACTTCACTTGCATTATTAAATCTTCCATCAATAATACTGTGTTCAATAAAACTTTCAAAATGGTCGCCCAGCGATATAGAAGTATTTCGTCCCATAATTTTTTTAGCTAAGTTACCAAAAAATGGTAACTTTTCAAGTTATTACGGATTTTTTTGGAATCTCTCCCAACGTTCTGGCACTACAGCGGTTTAGGACTAAATTAAGCCCATTCTTCGGATTTGCCAAATCTTCCAAATACAAGACCATCTTTCCATTAAGCCTATTGACCAAATCCGTTGTAGTAGCTGTTGGCAGATGGCATGGTTATCTGTTAAATATATGTTTTAATTGATTTTCTAAAGATTTTCTGTTGAGTTCTCCACTACCTTTCCATTTTCCAATAATAGTTCCATTCGTATCTATTAAAACTTTATGTGGAATTCCATTCACAAAATAATTTTTTTCTACGGTGCAATTATTTTCGATTACAGAGAAATGTTTCCAATTCTGAATACCTTCTTTTAATATTGCTGTGCGCCAATTATCTAAATCCGTATCTCTTGATACACTCACTATTTCAAATCCCAAATCTTTGTATTTCTCGTATAAATCTTTAATATAGGGTAATTCTCCACGGCACGGACCACACCAACTAGCCCAAAAATCAATTAATACATATTTTTTGCCTTTGTAATCTTCAAGCGTTAGTTCTTTTCCGTTCATATCTTTCCCGAGAAAAATTGGAGCGATACTTCCCACCTTGCTCTGTTTGAAATAGATTAGTTGTTCGGACATTTTTATTCCATAAGAACTTTGCTTGACTTCGGGAGAAGCATTGTTGTAAATCGCTTCAAAATCATCATAAAAATCCTTTCCAGGTTGTCTGGAAATTTGCTGTTGTACCAATTTTAAACAATAAAGTGATGAAGGATGTTGTTTGGCGTAATTCAAATTTATTTTCAGTTCTTCTATATCATTTCTGTCAGAAACATTATACAAACTATCTTCATAAATAGCAAGACTTCCCCGTTTTTTTAAATCGCTTGTTTTCTTAATTTCCTCATTACATACTTTCATTAATTTGTTTACAGAATCTCGAACAGCATTAATTTTAAAATGTAAATTATTTAATTCTATTTCTATATCTGAATCTGTCATTTGTTGTGCTTTACAATCCAAAATTGAAAAGAGTAATAAAATAACGATAAATGTAATTCTCATAAGTCTTGATTTCGGTTAATGCTTTCTGCCAACGTTCTGGTACTACAGCGGGTTTGGGACTAAATTAAGCCCATTCTTCGGATTTGCCAAATCATTCCAAATACAAAACCATCTTTCCATTAAGCCAATTGCCCAAATCCGTTGTAGTAGCTGTTGGCAGAAGTATTTATTTTTCGGCCTCTATTATTTCAATTGCTTTTTCTAAAACTTCATCTTTCCCCTCTTGAATTCCTTTAATTGTTGGTTTGATTTCTAAATCTATTTTGATGCCTGTTCTTTGAGTTTCTGATTTATCAGGATAAAAAATCCCAATACCTGTCATATATAATTTATAACCACCTATAAATTCAACTTTACATATATCTCCATCTGCTCCAGCTGTTTGACTTCCAATTGTTGTGGCATTATTAGCAGTTTGAAATGCCATAGTTGTAAATTCTGCATGGCTTTGTGTTTCTTCATTAACTAATATTACTGTTTTCCCTTTATAAAAATCTTTGTTGTTATTCCCGCATTTTAAATTTTTTGCCCAAAGGAATTTCCCTGGATAAGTTAAATCAGGTTTTGTGATAGTTACAAAATCTTTTGGAGTTTCATTTAGATATTTACTAACCATATAAATCGTTCCTTTTGGGTAATTTCGAATGTCAAAAATTATTGCTTTAGTCTTTTTAAGTTCATTCATCATTTTGTCAACATCTTTGCGCTCAATTTCTCCCATATCGACATATCCAATATTCCCATCTAAAATTTTATATTTTTCTTTAGGCTTTTGTTTTACATTAAGAGTTTTCCATAAATATCGCCCAATATTTTTATTAATAATTTTTCCATTTCTATTTAAAAAAACATTAACTGAATCGGTTAAACCATTAAAAATACCATACTCAAAATTTCTTAGTTTAGTATTATAGTTGGAACCATTTATATATTTAATTTTTTCTAACATAATTTGATTTATGCTTTTATTATCCACTTTTTCAATGATGTCCCCGATTCTTAAATCATTTAATTTTGCTAATGAATCATTATAAAAATTTGTTAGAATTACTTTGTTATCAATAATTTTAAAATTTGAGGGAATCCATTTAAGTCCAAAAAAGTTGTTTGTTGTTTTGGTTACCAAATTACTATGAGTGTCGTCAATCTTTATTGATAATTCCAACATTGCTAAATGATAATCTTCTTCGTTTTTTGCATTTTTAAATTTAGGAATCATTTCATATAAAACATCATTCCAATTTTGGTCTGTTTTATATTTGTAAGGTGAAAAATATTCGATAATATTCCAAAATTTAAATATGCTTAATAAACGATAATTTTCATTTGGATAATTAAAATCTTTATATTCAGTTTCATTTGTTATTTCAACATTTCCAACATTAGAAGATTTCACATAATGATTCGTTCCTTGGAATCTATTAATTTCAATATACTTCAGTTTTTGTGTAAGTTCATCCGTAAACATTTCTGTGTTTCGTGTCCAAGAAAGGTCAAAATTCTTGTCAAAATATTCGTTTTTACTGGCGTCATTACAGGACTTACAAATCTTTACTACTCCTAAGTTTTCTATCCATTCCAAATATACTTTAGATAATTCTTCTCGGTTTTTAGCTTCTTCAACTTTAGGTAAAATAATTAGCAATTGCTCATCCCAATTATAATCTCCTTTGGAAACATTAGGGTGATAATATTTTAAAAAACCCCATACTTTGCATAAACTAGATAGTTTTTCAGTTTCATTTATTTCTTTTGAATAGCCTAATTGAAATGTAATTATTAGGATTAATAAAATAATTTTCTTCATTTTCTTTGTAGGATGATTTTATATGCACTTTTTTGAGAATATTTCTGC
>NZ_DATIDY010000226.1:0-2092 GCF_035456085.1 Flavobacterium sp. | reverse complement strand
ATTGAAAGTAAATCTCCTACAATCCAAAAAATCCAGTTTTCAATTTTTCTTTTTGCCATTAACCACATTCCAACAAAGAAAATTGCGGTCAATAAAGTATCTAAATAAGAGTACCATGTTGTAAATTTATTAAAATAAATGTAAACAATCACTACAAATACTACAGTTAACACAAAAATAATAAGTGAAATCACTTGTTCTTTGACAATCATCGAAGAAATTGGGAATTCGTCGATATTATCTTTTTTTCTTGTCCAATGATACCATCCATAAATGCTCATTACAAAATAATATACATTAATCATTGAATCTCCCAATAAGCTCCATTGCCATAACAAATAAGCATAAATTGATGTACTAATAAGTCCTGTAGGAAAAACCAAAATATTATCTTTCTTAGCGTACCAAACGCTAAGCAATCCAAAAAAAACAGCGATTAATTCTAAATATACTTCATGTAAAGGATAATCTCTATATTGTGAGAATAAATAATCAAACATATATATTTAGTTTTTTATGAATTAAAAAATTCGGCGTTGTTTTCGAATGCTGTACCTATAACGACTAAATCAGCTCCTGCAGTATATGCTTTTTGAATTCCTTGTAAATCTATAATCCCTCCACCTACAATTAATGGAATTTCAATATTGTTGGAAATGCTTTTTATCATTTCTAACGGAACCGCATTTTTTGCTCCACTACCAGCTTCAAGATACAATAATTTATTTCCCATCATTTCACCAGCTTGAGCTGTAGCAAGAGCAAAGTTTAGGTCTTTTCGACATAAAGGTTTGGTTTTACTGATGCGTTCTACAGCAGTTTCTCCACCGCTTTCGACAAGCATATAGCCCGTTGAGATGATTTCGAGTTGGGTTTTCTTTAAAATGGGTGCTGCATTTACCTGATGTTCTATCAAATAGTCTGGGTTTCTTCCTGAAATTAACGATAAAAACAAAATAGCATCTGCTTGGTCTGAAATCTGAGAAGGATTCCCAGGAAAAAGAATGATTGGTAATTTTATTTTTTCTTTTAAAGCAATAATCAAATCATCCAAAATATTGTTGCGAACATGGCTTCCACCGATAAAAATATGGGTTGCAGGTGATTGATTGATTTTTTCGATTAGATATTTTAAATTATCCAAAACGATTTTATCTGGATCTAAAAGAATAGCGAGTAATTTTTGGTTTTCCTTTTTGGATTGAAGGATTTGGTTGTAGAATTTCATCATAAACTATTTTGCAAAAAGCTATTTCACTGAGGTGCAAAGGCAACGCAAAGATGCACAAAAAATATTTAGCCAGCATAATTAAGAAGATGGTCAAAGATAAAATTGCACGCAGAAATAGCAGATATAGCAAATTTTTACATCGGCTAAATCTTCCAAATCTGCGTGAAAACAAGCTTTATTGCTATTGCTTTCAAAGGTTAGCAATTCCTTTTCAAGTATCTGAACAAATCCTCTTTAAATCAGTGACAATTTTATTTTTCGAAAGCATAAACCAAAGTGAAGTTTTCGATTTCAAGATAGTTTACTTCGAACTTTTTTTCCAAATTATCAAAAAGAAGACAGGCTTGGGTTTGGTTTTTATCTAATGAAAAAGGAGCTACTTGAATGTGATCTTTGAAACTAATTCCTTTTTCGTTTCTGATCTTGAAAATGGCTTCTTTGGCGCCCCAAATAACTGTGAGTTTTTTGATGTATTCTTCAATTGGTTCAGATTGTAAAAAGTCGAATTCAGAAATTATAAACTTATCGGCGATGCGGATTATTTTTTCACGCTGCAATTCCATGTCTATTCCCACGGTTTCTTCGCTGACAATAATTGCCGCAAAATTATAAGAATGAGTAATAGAAATATAACGATGACAGTCTAAATATGGTTTTCCAAATTTATCATAATGCAAATTTCGGTCGGTAAAACCCATTTCCTGAATTAGCATTCGGACACTCAAAAAAGCGCGCTGGTGCAATTCTGATTTCATTCTATTTAATCGAAGTTGAGTTTTTTCTTTTAAAACTACTTTTGATGCTAATTCCTCCACGGATTCGGTGACTTTCCATAACAAAATTCGGGTAGTTTCATTGCAT
>NZ_DATIDY010000225.1:0-17370 GCF_035456085.1 Flavobacterium sp. | reverse complement strand
TCAACTGTGATTGGTGTTGAATGGTGCATGAAAACTCCGTAACCACGGCTACTCATATAAAATGGAACCGGTTTGTACATTGTTTCGTTTTGAATACCATTGGCATCATCTGTCCATAAAACTACTTTTTGACCACGTTTGTTGAATTGTGTGAATGACTCTCCACAACCAAATATTTTTTCGTCTGGTTCCAAGCTAAAAGCTGCTCCCATGCTTCTTGAATAATCGCTGTTTCTACGAACATACGAGAACGGAAGTGTTGGTGTATAAGTGTTTTTAAAATCGGAATCGTGAAGCGTACTTGTCAATAATTTACCTTTTTCATCATAGATTTTGATGTGCCATGGCTTTGACAAAATTTCAACTCGACCGTGTTTGCTTGTGTATTGATATCCACCTTCAATTTTAGAAGATTTCCATAATTCTGGGTGGTTTGGTGCTACACCATTTATCAACATCAAAGATTCTTTTTCTGGGTGAAATTGCGGCCCTGAAGTGGTTTTGATTCGGATTGATCTGTCAGACACAAACTGAATTTCAAAAGGCAACACAGGAGAAACTTCATATTCTGTAGTTGGAAATTCATTAGCGGGAACTACACCTGGTTTCATCATCATATTGTTGAAAGCCTGGCGTGTTTGGTAATTGTAACGCAAATATTTAATCGTTCCTTTCCCTGTTGCAGGATCGAAACTTGCTAACTCATCAGCGAAATAAAAGGTATTCAAATAATTCTGAAAATCCTTGCTGATATCAATTGGTGCGTTTAACACATCAGCGTTTTGAATCTGCGCCGATGCTTTTGGCGAAAGCAACAAACCAAAACCCATAAAAAGCGATAAGGAAGCTATCTGTATTTTTTTCATTGTGTTTATTTTAGTTTAGTTAATGTTTTTATTCTGCTGTAATTACAATTGTATTTGATTTTAACCCGTTTGCCTGAGCTGTTAATTCTATTCTTCCACCTTTGTTATCAGATTGAACAATAACCAAGCATTTTCCGTTAAGGGCAGTATGTTTTGAACCTTTGTACGGCTCGTGACTTACTGGATCTCCGCTACAAACTCCGACTATTTTTCCGTTTCCACTTATCGAAAAATTGATTTCATTATTGGCTGTAGGCACCAAAGTTCCATTTGCATCTAAAATATCTACAGTTACAAATGACAAATCATTTCCATCTGCTTTGATTGTACTTCTATCTGCTGTTAACTTAAGAGCTGCTGGGTTTCCTGCTGTTTTGATTTCAGATTCGAGGACTGTTTTTCCGTTTTTGCGGGAAATAGCTTTTAAAGTTCCATGCTGATAAGGGATTCTCCACATCACATGTAAATCATCCTGTTTTTTGCTTCTAACACCAACCGATTTTCCGTTTAAGAAAAGTTCTACCTCATCTGCATTATTATAGTATGCCCAAACATCAACTGTTTGTCCTACTTTCCAATTCCAATGCGGGAAAATATGAAGAACAGTTTTGTCAGTCCATTCACTTTGGTACATATAATATACATCTTTTGGGAAGCCCGCCAAATCTACAATTCCGAAATAGGAACTAACAGACGGCCACTCATAAGGAGTTGGTTCACCGATGTAATCGAAACCAGTCCAGATGTACATTCCAGAAAGAAAATCATGTTTTTTGATTACTTTCCAAGTTGCTTCGTGTGTAGAACCCCAAGGCGCTTGCACTTGATCGTAAGCTGAAACTGTATTACCTGGATTTCCTTCGGTAAACTTAAGATCCCATCTTACTGGCCATTTTTTAATTTCGTCCGACTTAGCATCATAATGTCCACGAGTTTCCAAAGCAGAAGTAGTTTCGGTTGCAATGAAAGGTGTGTTTGGGAAATTCTTTTGATGATATTCATACGTTTGATGCGCATAATTGTAACCAATCAGGTCTAAAACACCAGATTTTGCAATTGCATTAAAATACGTTTTGGCCTTATCAAATTGTAGCGTTACCGCATCAATATTCATATTTACTGGTGGATTCATCGCAGCAGTAAGAGGTCTAGTTTTATCGTATTGACGTGTAATAGCTGCCAATTCTTTAGCAATTGTTACACCAGCATCACTCCATTGTTCAGGTATTTCATTACCAATACTCCAAACAAAAATACTGGGATGATTTCTATCACGAAGCAATTGGTCTATTAAATCTTTTTTGTGCCATTTGTCCCAATCATTACCATAATCGTATTTGGTTTTGGTTTGTTTCCACATATCAAAGGCTTCATCCATGACAATGAAACCCATTTTATCGCAAAGATCCAAAAGCTCAGGAGCTGGTGGATTGTGAGAAGTTCTGATTCCGTTTACACCCATTTCCTTCAAAATCTCCAATTGACGCTCGATCGCTCGTGTATTGATTGCTGAACCCAATGGACCTAAATCATGATGCATACAAACTCCTTTTATTTTAACTTGTTTTCCATTTAAAATAAAACCTTTGTTAAAATCAAATTTAAAATCTCTGATTCCGAAATTGGTTTTGTATTGGTCTACAATTTTATCATCGACAGTGATTTCAGTAACTGCTGTGTATAATTCTGGTTTTTCAACAGACCATAAAACAGGCGAATCAACTTGAGCATTCTGCTTAATGGTTTGATTTGCATTCGCAGCAATTGTTATATTTTGAGTAACCGAAGTTACTTTAGTGTCATCTTTAAAAATAGTAGTGGTTACTATTGCATTTTTTGAAACTGCATTTTGATTTTGAATCGTAGTTTCAAGATTTACCGATGCTTTTTCGGCAGTAACTTTTGGCGTTGTAACATAAGTTCCCCATTGTCCAACATGTAATCTATCAGTGGTTTCTATCCAAACATTTCTGAAAATTCCAGAACCAGAATACCAACGGGAGTTCGGTTGTTTTGAATTGTCAACCTTAACAATTATTTCGTTGTTTTTGTCTCCATAATTCAAATATGGCGACATATCATATTGAAAACCAATATATCCATTTGGACGCTTACCTAAATAATACCCGTTAATCCATACTTCGCTGTTTTTGTAAACTCCATCAAAAACAATTGATGTTACTTTACTGCTGTCAGCGGCAGCTACTTTAAATGTTTTTTTGTACCAGCCTAAACCTCCGGTTAATGATCCGCCTCCATAACCTGCAGGGCTTTTTTCATCAAATTTACCTTCGATACTCCAATCGTGAGGAACGTTTAATGTACGCCATTTTGTTGAAGTCCCAATGGTATCTTTGTCATTTAAACTATCATTCAAATGAAAACTCCAATCGTTATTGAATGTTACTTTTCTAGAACTAAAGTCCGTTTTATTTCCATTGCATGACACAACCAGGACGGTAATTCCTAGTATTGCTAACGTTTGAATAAAATTGTTTAAATATTTCATTTTTTTATTAAAATGCTAATTTTTTTTTAAAGCAGTATAAATGTATCGATAAGTGTTTGAATAACACCACTTACCGATACATTAAATAATTTTCAAAAAAGTGTTTTTTTACATACACTTTTTAATTGCAAAGATCTAATTTAAAACAAAATGGAAAACCATATACTCGCTCTTATTCGGATCTCTTTTTCCAAACCAAATGTCAGTAACGACGTTTCCTGTTTTCGCTGTTTTTACAATTTTCCATTGATTATCAGCAGTAGTAGAAACTGTTGCCCATGAACTTCCTATTGGAAATGATGGAGTAATATCTTTAAAAGTTATCACATTAGTACCATCAGTAGTACTAGTATAAGTTCCTGATGCTGTAACACCATTACTATCTACAGTTGTTATTTTACCATCGTTTGAGAAACTTATTTTGTTTTTAACAACAGTAGCCTGATCTGCAGGCACATATCCTGTCCAACCAGCAGCTACATAATCATCAACAGAATTCCAATTGTTTAGAAACTCTCCGCTCAAATTAGTCCAGTTAAAAGGACTATCTGCGCTTAAATGCCAAGTTTTAGTTGTTGCAGTTGTAGTTGATAATAAATCACCTACTGATCCTCCATTTAAGTCAATAGCAGGATTGGGATCTGCAGCAGCTTTTGGAACCCAATTATCGCTATACTCTTTAGATATAAAATTATAAACTAATGTTGCTGCACCATCACAACTACCTTTTCTTAAAACACCAAGTTGTAATGTGTTTTCGGTAATAGAAATAATTTTCATTGATTTCCAATTATCTACACAGTTTTCATATTCATTAGTGTGCAAAATAGTTGCATTTGTAGTGTTTAATGTTTTTGCATTAGTATCCAAAAAGTAGGTACCCGATTCCTGACCATAGCTTGGCATCATTAAATGATTTGTTGTTAAAAATGGACCACCATTTAAACTAAAAGTCATTGTACCATAATCACCTTTCGCAGCAATCCACTGGTTGCCTTTCCACTCTGCATTCCAAGCCCAACAATCTGTACCATAACATCCTTTATCTCCTCCTTCTGACCATCCGTTATCGGTACCAGCGAAGTACATAGGTCCAACAAAATATTTAGAAACTCCATTTGCGTCTAAATCTAAAACCCAGGTTTTAGATTTTCCTACACCGCCAGAAAGCATATTCCAAAGAGGGTCATTTACATAATTTAAGTTGTCTTTAGTAACTGTAACTGTAACAGGATCTAATTCTACAAGTCCTCCTCCAGTAACTGCCATAGTCTTGATGGTATAATCTCCTTTAAAAGCATATTTCACTACTTCTGTGGCTTTGTTGGATTTTCCAGTTTCGTAATCCCAGTTCAATACCACTCCTGGAGTAAGGTTTTTCATTATCACTGTATTCCCTCCTGGATCTGCAACTAAATCCTGAGTAACAGAGAAATCAATATCCGATTTATTTGTTGGCCCGTCTAATGAATACGTATCAGGCGAACAAGATGATACTAAGAACAGTACCATTATCATCAAAAATGATGCAATTAATATTTTAGTCTTTTTCATTTTGTTTAATTTTTAGTTAAGTTACCAACCTGCATTTTGCTTCAAAACTCCATTAGACAATGTAATTTGAGTGTTAGGAATTTGTGTCAGTCCATTAGTTTTTTGAATATTTCCGGCCGAAATTGTTTTAACTGTAGGAACTCCTCCACTTGGCAAAGTGGTAGTTTCAGCAATAGTAGAAGAAGCTTTACTAATACCTTGACGTAATAAATCCCAATATCTGATTCCTTCAAGTGCAAACTCTAAATGTCTTTCATTCATAATGTTAGCCTGATTCACTGGTAAAGAGGTAAAACTAGCTTTATAAGCTCTTTGTCTAACTTGATCAAAATAAGTTTGAGCACTACCGCTTCCTAATTCTGCTGCCATTAATAAAACATCAGCGTAACGGATTGCAACATAATCTTGGAATTGACTTATATCCCAGAACTTGCTTCCCTTTACAATAGGAAGTTCTACTCCATTTTTATCAATCATTGGAGAATATTTTTTGTTATAGTACCCAGTATATTCTCTTTGGCTGTTTATTTTATCAAACGGAATATTTTCTTCTTTGATACCGATTACAGTTGCACCACGTCTTGTGTCGTTATCACTGTAAGCATCCCATAATTTTTTGTTTACAGTAACTCCCCATCCATGAGCGTAAGGATAAGATGAAAACTCTCTCATTCCGAACATTACCATCCAAGCGTTACCATCAGTATTTCCATTATAATCACTAGTGTAAGTATATTTTATAGAAAATACTATTTCTTTATTTGTTTCTCCTGCATATTTATCAACCGAAGCAGCTGGCCATAAAGTAGAAAAATCATCAACCAGACCATGTCCGCTAGAAGCAATAACATCTTCTAAGTGTCCTAAAGCTTGTGATTTTGACACTACACCTACCAAGTCAGATTTTCCATAATATCCAGTATAATATAAAAATACACGACCTAATAAAGATTTTGCAGCCCATCTTGTAACATGTCCATTTTCCGAAGGAGCATATGCTACATTAGGCAGATTGTTTGCAGCAAATACTAAATCTTCAGCAATTACTTTATAAATCTCGTCTGGAGTTGCTTGCGGAACATTTTCAGATGATGCAGTCGTTAACAATGGTACACTACCCCACAAACGAGTCATTTCAAAATAAATATAAGCTCTAATAAATTTAGTTTCCGCTTCATAAGCATTCCTTTTAGCAGTATCGCCTTTCCAGTCAATTTGATCCATTTTGCTTAAGAAAATATTACAACGGTAGATAGCTTTATAATAGGCTATCCAATTCAAGTTTAACAAATCTACATCTGCAGGAGAACGGCTAATATCGAATTCATCGATTGCTGCATAATTGTAACCATCTGAAGCACCAGTTCCTCCAAAACAATCATCAGACATTATTTCTGTCATCACGGGAATTCCAATGCCAGATGCTCCAGTTGCAACTTGTAATCCATCATAACAACCTACCAATGCTGCATTAGCATCATCTGTTGTTTTGTAAAAATTTGTATCTGTTTGTTGCGTCAAAGGTTCTGTTTCTAAACTACAAGAGCCTAGAGACAATAAACTCAAACAGAAAATATATAAATATTTATTTTTCATCTTTTAATTTATTAAAGTTTAACATTTAATCCCAACATGAATGTTCTTGGTCTTGGGTAGAAACCTACGTCAACACCTGAAGAAAATTTTTGATCATTGTTTGAGGAACCAAATCCAATTTCAGGATCCATACCATTGTATTTCGTAAAGGTATAAAGATTTAATACTGAGAAGTATAATCTAAATTGACTAGCGAAAAATGTTTTTGAAGTATTCATTTTTGCAAAATCATATCCTAAAGTTACCGTACTAATTCTTAGGAAATCTCCATCATGAATATATAAATCTGAAAATTGTGTAAAATTTCTATTGTCTTCTGTTACCCTTGGCGTTGTATTTGAAGAACCCTCACCATGCCAACGGTCTAATATAGCTGATGTATAATTTCCATAAGCACCTGATTGATTTCTATAAGATTGTACAATTTGATTTCCTGCTACACCATTTGCCATAGCCGAAAAATCAAAAGCTTTGTAACTACCTGATAAAGAGAAACCATATGTAAAGTCTGGATTTGGATTTCCAATTTCAGTTTTATCATTAACGTCAATTTTATCATCTCCGTTAGCATTTACATAAATAATATCACCAGGAGCTGCACTTGGTTGCAATACTACCCCGTTTGCAGATTTGTAGTTGTCAATTTGTGCTTGATTTTGGAAAACACCTCCTGTTTTATATCCCCAAAAATAACCTAAAGGATATCCATTTTGTGCTCTATAAAACTCTGGAGAATTATCATAAAGTTCACCAGTTAATCCATGAATGATACCATCTGCATTAGGAATTTGACCCACTTTATTTTCATTATAAGCTCCGTTTGCACTTATGCTATAATTAAAATCTCCAATTTTATTTTGATATTGTAAAGACAATTCCAAACCTTTATTAGTTACATCACCACCATTAATGTATGGTGCATCTGCACCAGCAGTTGCCAAAATTGGCGCTAAAATTAACCAATCTTTATTCTTTTTTTGGTAAGCATCAAAAGTAACAGTCAATGCATTATCTAAAAATCTTGCGTCAAAACCAAGGTCGATTTGCTCTGAAGTCTCCCATTTTAAGTCAAGATTTGACAATCTGTCTGGATAAGAGCCAGGTGTAAGAACACCTTCAGTATCGCCAAAAATATAGTTAGTATTATTTGATTTTATTGTTGACAAATATTGGAAAGCTCTTGCATTTTGATTTCCAACTTGCCCCCAGCTTGCTCTTATTTTTAGAAAGTTAATCACTTTTGAATCTTTCAAGAAGTCTTCATTAGATGCAACCCAACCAGCAGATACTGATGGGAAATAACCCCATTGATTTTCATTAGAAAAAACAGATGATCCATCCATTCTAAAAGTAGCATTGATTAGATAGGTTTCTTTAAAGTTGTAATTTAGTCTTCCAAAATATGACATCCTTTTGGTTTCTTCTTTTTTCCCACTAAATGATGTTTTACTTCCATCGTGATTAGTTGTAGTATCTAACCAAGCGTGATCTAAATCATTAAAAAATGAATCTGAATTTGTAGTTGACATAGAAGTCCCATCATAATTGATAGAAGATGTACCCAACATAGTTTCTAAATGGTGATCTTCGGCAACATTAAATTTATATGTTACTAAATTATCCCAAGTGATAGTTTTCCCTTTATTCATGTTTTGATTAACATCATCTACAGTTCTGAAAGCATAAGTAGATAATTGATAGATAGGAGAATAAGAATGTCCTTCACCAGCATAATAATCAAGACCTAAAGTAGTTTTAAATGTTAAATTTTTTATTGGCTCAATTTGCAAATAAACATTCCCTAATAATTTTTGAGTATTGCTTTCATTTTGATTGTTATAAACCATTGACGCATAAGGATTTGCCATGCCTTGCAACCAAAGCTCAGTAGAATGAGTAGTATCAAAATAATTTCCCTTATCATCATACATTGGCAATAAAGGAGAGGCTTGGAAAGCACTTCTTAATGAATTATTATATTGGTTCCCTACTCCAATACCATTTTTATTTACATAAGCAAAGCTTAAATTTTCACCAAATGTAACTACGTCTTTGTACAATTTATGTTCTGAATTGAATCTGAAATTATAACGTTCATAGTTTGACAAATCTTTACCTCCTACAACTCCTTCTTGTCCTAAATAAGACAAAGACGAAGAGTAAACAGAACTATCCGAACCTCCAGAAACACCAACTGAGTAATTTTGAGTAGCGGCATTGTCAACTAACATTTGATCCATCCAATCGGTTCCTTTACCCATTGCAGCAATTTGTGCATTTGTGAAATAAGGATTTTTACCTGAATTTACAGCAGCTTCATTTAAGATAGTCGCATATTCAGTAGCATTTAATAAATCCACTTTTCTAGCTACAGATTGTAGACCATAATATTGATCGAAAGTAATTTTTCCTGTGGAACCTTTTTTACCTTTTTTGGTTGTTACCAAAATAACCCCATTCGAAGCTTGAGAGCCATAAATAGCCGCAGAAGCAGCATCTTTTAAAACAGAAATAGATTCAATATCTGAATTGTTTAAATATAAAATATCACCTGTTTGCACTCCATCCACAACATAAAGTGGCCCACTTCCTGAAGTCGATCCCAAACCTCTGATAACTACATTTAAATTCTCACCCGGTTGACCTGAAGTAGAAGTAATTTGAAGTCCAGGTGCCTGTCCTTGTAATGCCTGAATTGCATTTGTAGTATTCGTTCTGGCCAAGTTTTCTCCACTAACTTGAGTAACAGCATTTGTCATTAATGCTTTCTTCGCAGAACCATATCCAATAACGACAACTTCTTTAAGATCTGAAGTTTCACTTTGTAACGTAACATTAATAACTGAACGATTTGCAACAGTAATCTTTTGAGTTCTAAAACCTATAACAGTAAATTTCAATTGGGCATCTGGACTCACATTAATTTTAAAAGTTCCATCAAAATCCGTTGAAGTGCTTGCTGTACCGCCTTCCTCTGTAATATTGGCTCCAGGTATACCCATGTTGTCACCTGCGGAGGTTACTTTTCCAGTTACAGAAATAGTTTTCTGTTGTGCAAAACCTGTTTGCAGCATAAATACACTGAAAAGTAGTGACATACAAAAGGGAAGCATTGTCGATGTACAATATTTTCTTTTCATAATAATTAATAATTTGGTTAAATTTGTTTGTTAGTAATTTGTAATCTAATTAATACGCATTCGAAATAATCTGTTCAAATAATTCTTGTTTACCACTAATAGGTTTGGGCTCACCGTTAGCACGCGCAATAGCACTAAGATCTTCAAGGGTTAGTTGTCCTTTTTCGTACTTAGCACCATTTCCTGCGTCAAACGAACTATAACGTTGTGTACGTAATTCTTTATAATTTGTATTCTTCAAAATCTTATCAGCACAGATAAGTCCTCTGGCAAAAACATCCATTCCTGAGATATGGGCAATAAATTTATCTTCGATATCGATTGAGTTTCTTCTCACTTTAGCATCAAAGTTTATTCCGCCACCCTGAATTCCTCCACCTTGCAGGATAACCAACATAGCCTGAGTAATTTCATAGACATCAACAGGGAATTGATCTGTATCCCAACCGTTTTGGTAATCTCCGCGATTGGCATCAATGCTTCCTAACATACCAGCATCAACAGCTACTTGTAATTCATGCTCGAAAGAATGTCCTGCAAGTGTTGCGTGATTTACTTCTAAATTCAATTTAAAATCATCCTGAAGTCCATGTTTATGAAGAAATCCAAGAGTTGTAGCCGCATCAAAATCATATTGATGTTTCATAGGTTCCATAGGTTTTGGCTCGATTAGGAAAGTTCCTTTGAACCCTTGTTTACGAGCATAATCTCTACAGATTGTCAGGAAACGCGCCATGTGATCTAATTCTCTTTTCATGTCGGTGTTCAAAAGACTCATGTAGCCCTCTCTACCTCCCCAAAACACATAGTTTTCACCACCTAAAGCGATTGTTGCATCAATTGCAATTTTTGCTTGAGCTGCTGCATAAGCCACTACATCAAAATTTGGATTTGTAGAAGCTCCATTCATATAGCGAGGATTGCTAAACAAGTTTGAAGTTCCCCATAGCAATTTGATACCAGTTTCTTCCTGTTTGATTTTAGCATAGGCAACCAAAGCTTGAACTCTTTGCTCAAATTCTTCCAAAGTAGGGGCATCATCTACCATATCTACATCATGGAAACAGTAATAAGGAATACCAAGTTTAGACATAAACTCAAACGCAGCATCCATTTTATCTTTGGCACGTTGAATAACATCTTCACTTTTATTCCATTCAAATGTTTCAGTTCCAGACCCAAATGGATCTCCTCCTGTATTGCATAGTGTATGCCAATAAGCCATAGAAAAACGTAAATGTTCTTTTAAGGTCTTACCAGCAACTATACGATTTTCATCATACCATTTGAAAGCCAAAGGATTGGTACTATCCCTTCCTTCAAATTTTATGGTATCGATATTTTTAAAATACGATTGTTTGGTTAGTGTACTCATTTTTATAATTCTAGTTTAATGTTGTTTTTCCACTCTTGGTATATTTCCTGATATTGAGAAGTAAGGATCTGGCTTGGCTCTACTCTTTCTATGCATTTTAATCCTTCAAAAGCTTGTTCCAAAGAAGCATAATAACCAAAGCCGTATGCTGCTCCTCTCGCGGCACCTTCAGATCCTGAGGTATTGTATAATTCTAATGTAGTTTGTGTTGTATTGGTAAAAATTTCTCTAAAAACAGGACTTAAAAAAAGATTGGCATTACCAGCTCTGACAACCTCACCAGAGACTCCAACCGATTTCATAACATCAAAACCATAATTCATTGCAAACACGATTCCTTCACAAGCCGAACGGATAAGATGCCCCGACTGATGAATATTAAAGTTTAGATTTTGAATTCCGGCATCGACAGTTTTATTATTAAAAATGCGTTCAACACCATTTCCAAAAGGATAAAAACGCAAGCCATTACTTCCTGCTGCTACTTTTGCAGCTTCGGCATTAAGAGCATCATAAGCGATTAAATTACTTCTGTCGACAGACATAATTTTACGCAACCACTGGTATAAAATTCCCGAACCATTGATGCATAATAACACACCATTATTCTTTTGAGTTTCGGTATTATTGACGTGTAAAAAAGTATT
This sequence comes from Flavobacterium sp., assembly GCF_035456085.1. Lineage (GTDB taxonomy): Bacteria > Bacteroidota > Bacteroidia > Flavobacteriales > Flavobacteriaceae > Flavobacterium. Next base: position 5,683 of record NZ_DATIDY010000225.1, on the reverse strand, counting down.
GATGCGACTTTCTTTGTCATAAACATCCTGATCAGTTACTGCATAAATCACTGCCGATGTTCCGGCTGTAGTTGCAATCTCTCCCGGTTTTAAAACATTCAGTGACAAAGCATTATTTGGCTGATCTCCTGCTCGATACGTAATTTTAACATCCGGATTTAATCCCAACTCAAAGGCAACGGTAGGATGAACTGTTGCCTGATAACCAAAACTTGGTACAATTTCAGGAATCATTTCAACTGGAAGTTCCATTGCCTGTAACACATCAGTTGCAAAAGTCCCTTTAGAGAAATTCCATAAAGCGGCTTCCGATAAGCCCGAAGTGCTTATTTGTGCCTTTCCAGAAAGTCTTGCAGCTATGAAATCTCCTGGAAGCATCATGTAAACCGCTTTTTGAAAAATCTCCGGTTCATTAGCCTGAACCCATTTTAATTTGGAAGCCGTAAAATTTCCAGGGCTCCCAAGAATTTGTTGTTGACAAGAATCGTGTCCTATTTTGTCATACGCAGCATTCCCAATATTTGCCGCTCTACTATCACACCAAATGATAGACGAACGAACAGGATTTAAATTTTCATCGGTCAATACCAAACCATGCATTTGATAGGCAATTCCAATTCCGACAATTTTTTTTAAATCGATTTGGTGTTTGGTTCCAAGTGACTGAATACCATTTTTTACATATTCCCACCATTTATTTGGATCTTGCTCGGCCCATCCAAATTGAAGAGCTACAATATCCATCTCAAATTCTGGAACAGTGATTGACTCAATCGTTTGAGATTTATCAGCATCAAAAACTGATAATTTTATTGAAGAACTTCCTAAATCGATTCCTAAAAAAAACATATTTTTTTAACACTAAAATGAATACTTTATATTGCTTTTCGTACTTTTGGTCAATCAAACCATATCGTTATGGTTAATTTGACTACAAGTATACGCGTTTTTTTGATATTAACAAAAAATTGACATTAAATATTTATTATTTTCAAAAAACACAATCAATATTTATCAATATAATTCTTGAAAAAAGCATTCATCATAAGATACATAACTACGTTTAGCACACAGATTTAACGTATTACTTATTTTAATCGAGTTTTAATCAAGGATTCATTCAAAAACATAGTAATTCTTTTAACATATAATTATATTTTTTTTAAGTTTTATCATGTAAACAGCATAACTTTTAAAAAAAAAATTAATTTAGTACCAAATTTTACCCATGGAAGAAAAAAATAACGATCAGAATTTAATACATACCGCAGAATCTTCGATGAATGCCATTTCGATTGACTGTGTAATATTTGGTTTTGATAATGGTATTTTAGAGATTCTTTTGGTAGAACATGGTGAAGGTATTAGTAAAGGAAAATGGGGATTACCTGGAGGTTGGATAAAAAAGAAAGAAAGCACAGATAATGCAGCTCATCGTTTGCTAGCCGAACTTACAGGAATGGACAATATTTATCTGGAACAAATGAAAGCTTTTGGTGAACCAGACCGCTTCCCAACCAGAAGAGTTATCACTATTGGATATTATGCGTTGGTAAAAAGAGAAGACTACAACATTAAGGCCGGTTTTACTGCTTCGGATGCTAAATGGTATAAAATCAACGAAATTCCAAAGTTAATTTATGACCACAATGAAATTCTGGATTACAGCATAAAAAACCTTCGCAACAGGGTACGTCAGGCACCAATAGGATTTAATCTTTTACCAGAAAAATTTACGCTATTGCAATTGATGCATTTGTATGAAGAAATACTGGGAATCGAAATGGATAAATCTAATTTTCGCCGAAAGATTCTCCATATGAAATTGTTAGTAGCCTTAGACGAAAAACAAAAAGACGTCTCGCATCGCGCTGCCCAATTATACAAGTTTGATTCAGAAATTTACGATAAGCTTACTGAAAAAGGCTTTAATTTTGAATTTTAATTTTGTTTTTTAAAAGAAAAAATTCATTTTTACAACCTAAATAAACCAAAAGATAAATTGAAGTCCCAAAAAAATATAGAACTTAAAGAATACACAGTTGATGGCATCACAATCGATTGCGTAATATTTGGATTCAATAATGGAAACCTGGAAGTTCTTCTGGTACAACATGCCGAAGGAGAAAGTATTGGTAAGTGGGGACTCCTTGGAGGTTACATGCACAAAGAAGAAAGCTCTGATGATGCGGCTCAACGAATTTTGTACGAACTTACCAGTATGGACAATATTTATCTTGAACAGCTTAAAGCTTTTACCAATCCAAAACGTGTAATTGAAAGAAGAGTAGTTACTATTGGCTATTATACTTTGATAAATCGGGAAGACTACAATATAAAAGCTAGTTTAACAGTAAGAGAAGCCAAGTGGCATAAAATTAAGGATGTTCCAGATTTAATCTTTGACCATAACGAAATTTTGGATTTTAGTTTAAAACATTTACAAAACAAAGTTCGTCAGGCTCCTATAGGTTTTAATTTATTACCTGAAAAATTTACGCTATTACAACTGATGCATTTGTATGAAGAAATTTTAGGTATTGATTTGGACAAATCCAATTTTCGCAGAAAAATTCTTCACATGAAATTATTGGTTGCATTAGACGAAAAACAACAAGATGTTTCGCACCGAGCGGCAACATTATATAAATTTGACTCTGAAATCTATGATAAGTTAACTCAAAAAGGCTTTAACTTTGAGTTTTGATCTCCCCAAATCATTTCTCTCGCTTAATCTAAGATTTTCTTTTTTTAAATAAAAAGACCCGATAGTTAATCAGGCTATCGGGTCAGAGTTTTTTAAACTAACCAAAAACTCTCTTTAAAAATCTTATCATTCTTTCAATTTCTTGATCGAATCATTTATCATATCATTTTGCACTTAAGCAAAATGCAGACTTTTTATACTTAACAATTAATTTTCAACCATTTAAAATAATGCAACATCCTAAAATCACAAATTATTCACTTATGGTTAATCTGACTACAAGTGTACGGCTATTATTTTAATTCCACAAAAAAATAAGAAATATTTTTTATTTATAAATCATAAAACTGAAATCAATTGTAATGCATCAGAAGTCAGGCGGTCTTGCTTTTGAATACCGGAAAAAGATCTTTTGACAATAATTTATTTCTCGTAATAAAAATTCTAAAATAAATTATAGAAACTAATTGCATTATCACTCCAAAAAGCTTGTTGCTGTTTCGGAGAAAAACGGTCATAATACTCGCTAACGATAGCTGTTGCGTCGCTATATGATGCTGCCAACAAACAAACGGGCCAATCACTGCCAAAGAGCAAACGTTCAATTCCAAAAGCACTTGTAATTATATCTAAACAATAGGTAAAATCGCTTTTCTTCCAATGATTCCAATCGGCTTGAGTGACCAATCCAGATACTTTGCAATAAACATTAGGGCAAGTTGCTATTTTTTTTATTTCATTTTCCCAAACCAAAAAATCAGCATTTTTGATATTTGGTTTTGCCAAATGATCAATAACAAATGCTTGTTTTGGAAATTTCTCTACAAATGTCGCCACTGTTTTCAATTGAGAGGGAGACACCAAAATATCATAAGTATAATTGCTTTTTGATAATTTACCGATACCGTTACAAAAATCGGTATTTAATAAAAATTTGGAATCTGACTCTGCTTCGACTATATGTCTAAAGCCCTTTAGTTTTTTAAATTGACAAAAATAATCCAAACGCTCTTCCAAATTTGGTGCTTTGAAATCGATCCAGCCGACCACGCCTTTTATAAAATCAAATTCTTCAGCCAATTGCAGCAGAAAGTGAGTTTCATTTTCGCTCTGATCGGCTTGAACCGCAATACAACCATCGACAGCATTCGCTTTCAAAATTGGAGCAACATCTTCAGGCAAAAAATCGCGTTGAATTACCTTCATATCGTCAGTAATCCAGGCTTCTTTCACTGGATGATATTTCCAAAAATGTACATGGCTATCGATTTTCATTAATTCGATTTTTTATAGACCTAACAGGTTTTAAAAACCTCTTAGGTCTCAAACTTACAATTGACTCAATTTAAGAATAAGCAACAGCGACTTGTTTGCTAGTCCCCAAACCTTCAATGCCTAATTCGATGACATCGCCGGCTTTGATATAAACGGGTTCTGGTTTGATTCCTAAGCCAACTCCCGGAGGCGTTCCTGTGCTGATCACATCGCCAGGTAAAAGAGTCATAAACTGACTCAGATAATGCACCAAAAATGGGATTTTGAAAATCAGGTTTGAAGTATTACTGTTTTGGTATTTCTTCCCATTCACCGTTAACCACATCGATAAGTTATTGACATCGGCAACCTCATCTGGAGTAGCCAAAACTGGTCCAAGAGGCGCAAAAGTATCGCTTCCTTTTCCTTTTGACCATTGTCCGCCGCGCTCTAACTGATAAGCTCTTTCGCTGTAATCGTTAAGTAAACAATAACCGGCTACATAATCCATAGCATCAGCTTCGGATACATAACTTGCTTTTTTGCCAATTACAAAAGCCAATTCTACTTCCCAATCTGTTTTTTGACTGTCTTTTGGAATTATCAAATTGTCATCAGGGCCACACAAAGAAGTTGTTGATTTAAAAAAGATTATCGGTTCATCCGGAATAGCTGCTCCAGTTTCTTCGCAATGATCCACATAATTCAGTCCAATGCAAATAATTTTTGAAGGCCTTGCCACAGGTGAACCTAAACGAACCTCATCACTTACCTCTGGAAATGAAGTGTTGTTTTTTAAAGCTTGTTTCAGTTTTTCAATTCCATCATTTTCGAAAAAAGACTCATTATAATCGGTAACAATTGACGAAACATCAATCCGTTTATCATTAATTAAAAGACCTGGTTTTTCTTTTCCTGCTTCTCCAAATCGTATTAGTTTCATTATTTTATTTTTTAAGTTTATGAATTTATGAGTGTCTAAGTTTCTAAGTTTTTTTTAACTAAAAATGTCAGCAACTTAGCAGCTTAGATTCTTAGCATTTGGTTTCAATTATTCAGTTTAATAAAACCACCATCAATGGGATAATCCGATCCTGTGATAAAAGACGATTCATCACTACACAAAAACAGAGCAAGTGTTGCAACTTCTTCTGGTTTTCCCATACGCCCAATTGGTTGGGATTTGGATAATTTTTCGAAAATTTCTGCTTCGTTTCCTGGGTAATTTTTATTTATAAATCCATCAACAAAAGGAGTATGAACTCTTGCCGGGGAAATCGAATTGCAACGAATATTTTCATTAATATAATCTTTAGCTACAGATAAAGTCATGGCCATTACCGCTCCTTTGGCAGTTGAATAGGCAAATCGGTCTGGAATTCCAACCCAACAAGCAATCGAAGCCAGATTAAGGATTACTCCTCCTCCTGATTTTCTGAATTGTGGTATCGAAGCATGAAGGCAATTGTAGACTCCTTTTACATTTACATTCATGATACGGTCAAAATCTGTTTCGGAAGTTGTATCGACTTTACCCACATGGGCAATTCCGGCATTATTTACAAGGATATCAATATTCCCTATTTTCTCGAATGTTGCGATTACTTCCTGCTGATTAGCCACATTGCACGAATGAGCAAACACTTTATCTCCATTTGCTGTTATTTCATCAACTGTAGATTGTGCACTTTCAAAAGAAAGTTCCAGAATATGCACTTCAGC
>NZ_DATIDY010000224.1:0-10823 GCF_035456085.1 Flavobacterium sp. | reverse complement strand
CAAAATTAATTAAAATTTATTGATTGATTATTAACACCGTGTTAAAATATACAACGTTAGCTTTTGTATTATGTGTTAGATAATTATAGAAAGTTGAAAAATGATTTTTCATTATTTTAACTATGAACGAAAAATGTGCTTCTTGATTAGGAATGTATCTAGAGATATGAAGCAAACAAAGACTTGAACCTAGGATTCCTTGGACTAAATGAGAATTTTATACAGCTGAATAAGATAATGGAATGTAAAATAATATTTGTTTTTTACTCAATTATTCACATAATCTACATTAATACAAAAAAGCAATGGAATGAAAAACGTGTAAAGTCATAAACTGAAAGAAAATATAGAATTATTGCTCAAAAACATTGGGTAAGGAGGGTAACGTAATTTTGATTTTAAAAATTTTGCATTATTTCTTATTTTATATCATGGTTGTATTATTGAAAATAATTCATGGAGTTTTAAGTTTTGATTAAGTTCACCCACTTTAAAATCTATTCCTGATCTTTCGTAAAAAAAGTGATTCTCTTGGATAAAACAGTGTTTTTTTTTAATAATTTTAAATACTTTAATTAATTAATAAAAATCAACAAGCCTTTGTATACCAGGCCTTAACGTGATTTGTGGATTGATTTATTTAATATTTTTAATGTTTATTTAATATTTTTCACAATGACCCATTTAGGCTTTATCCTACTTCTAGAGTTCTCAATTATATTGACTGCCATTTCCTCGACTATCATTTTCTCGTATAATTTGGAAAGAAATATCAGCCTTTTCTAATCGCTCTCAAAAAACTACTACTCTTCCAAGTTTTTCAACTCGGATTCAATCTCTTCAATGGTTGGTAAACTGCTTTTTAAATTATCCGGCAGTATTTCGGTAAACTGAAATTCGCTTATTCCCATTGGTTTATTGATGTCTCGCAAAGCAAATTCGGCTTCGATGTTGTTTTTATCACGACATAGTAAAATCCCTATTGTGGGTTTGTCCTCCTCTTGTTTTATCATACTATCTACTGCTGATAAATAAAAATTGAGCTTACCTGCATATTCGGGGATAAACTTGGTGTTTTTTAATTCGATTACCACATAGCATTTCAGTTTTATATGGTAAAAAAGCAAATCGATATAATAGTCATTTTCGGCAATTTCTATATGAAATTGTTGTCCTACAAATGCAAATCCTTTGCCTAATTCTAACAAAAACTTCGTAATGTGTGCAACCAATTGCTTCTCGATATCTTTCTCTTGGAATGGTTTTGACATTGTCATAAAATCAAAAACATAAGGATCCTTTAATGTTTGTTGTGCCAAATCAGAAAAAGGATTTGGCAAGGTATGGGCAAAATTAGTAATAGCACCACCTTGTCGTTTGTATAAATCGGTTTTTATTTGCAGAGCCAAAACATCCCTGCTCCAGTTATTGGCAATAGATTCCTGTATATAAAAATTAGATTCTGCTGTATTTTTTATTTTATCGATAAGAAGTTTTATATGTCCCCAAGGTAATTGAAAAATTAAATTCTCTTTTAAATCGTCCCCAAGTTGGGGATGATTTACAATATCGCTTTCATCCCCAATTTGGGGATGATTTGCCAAATAGTTATAAAACAGCTTACAATACCTGAGATTGGTCACCGAAAAACCATTCATTTCAGGGAATTCTCCTTTTAGGTCTTTAGAAACTTGTTCTAAAAATGAGGTTCCATAAGCGGTCTGTTTCTCTGAAATCATTTTACCTAAATCCCAATAAAAATGAATCAAAGCGGTATTTACAGCTATTGCCGCTTTTATCTGGGTAGAACGGATTTTGGTTTTCAATTCCGAAATCCATTTTTTGTATTCCAAATCAAACAAATTTACTTCACTCATTTTTTACTGTTTTTTGCTTTTTAACTTTCTTCTCTTCTTGAAATAAGGTCACTTTTTCTTTTTCTTCCAAAATCATCTTTTCATACAATTTGAAAAGATATTGCAGTTGTTCTTAGTCGCTTTCAAAAGGGTTATCTTAACGATCCTCTTTTTTTGCACAATCTAAAAGTATCGATAAGTACTTCGTAAGAATTTAAGAAAGTTCTTTTAGAATTATATTCATAACCTTTTATAGCACGGTCATATTCAACTGTGTTATAATTACTAGCGGCGGGAATATTGAAATCCAGAATCAAGTCATGAAGATTTTGTTCTATTTGGGCAATGTTCATACGTACATTATGTTACAATTTTTGTGGAATGCGATTTTGATTAAAATCTGATATTTTAATTGCTAAGATATTAAAAAATCCCTCAAAAGGGATTTAATTTATCCGATACTTATATTTATTCTGACACACTAAAATTGCGTATTATAGCTATATTGTCAGGTTTAACCTGATAATATGGATACGAAATATAACTACAACAACCCGTTTACCTCTTATCTTTTGTTTCACAATCAAATTTGATCGCATACTGAAAGAAAAAGATGAAATGATGGCAATGCTTGAAGAATTAATCAATAAATAATTGAAATAGTTCCCTTATTTGATTTCTTATACTATTGTATTTTTATATTGAATCATCGTCTTAACGCTTTTTTTCTCCTTCTTTTTGGAAATTCATAATCAACATCTGGAGCAGTTTCAAAAAGAAGAGATGATAAAATGGATGTTAATTTTTCAGTGTTAATCTTCCAGTCCTCTAATGACGGTTCAGTTTGTTGCACTTGTCTCGTTGTTTTACTATCAGCACTAAATAATTCATGGAGTTTTAAGTTTTGATCAACTTCACTTCCTTTGAAATTTATCCCTGATTGTTCGTGAAAAAAGTGGTTCTCTTGGATAAAACCATTTTTATTTATTGTTGGTAAAACTTGAATTGCAAATTTCATCATGCGTTGCTGATACTCTTTTAAATTGTTTGGTTTTGTCATCAAAACATTGAAATGAGCATTCTTAATTTGGTTTTTTATATCATCCCTATTAATCGATTCAATTTCTATTTTTTTATTGATTTCATGTTTGTCTTGTGGATTTCCATTTTTTAAAATATTTTGGTTTTGAAATTTATCAAGCTCTTTTCGTTTATAATTAAAATGTTCATCAAAAGTTTTTTCGTTTGAATTGATCCATTTCATCCTATCAAATCCCACCTGATATTCGTTATTGCCAATTTTTCTATTGGTTTGTTTTTCATTACAAGTAGGACTTAATTTTAATATTTGTGTTTTATCTTTTCTGGAAACAATTATGTGAATATGAGATTGCAGCCCTTTTTTATACTCTCCTGAAATTTCTTTTCCAGTAATAACCACTTTATCTGTACCCTTGTATTTTCTAAAATGCTCAATTTTTGCAAAATAAACTAAATCATCTCCGGTTTTAATTCCTTTGTCTTGACGATTAAAATTCAAAGCATAGTTATCCATTACTTTGCGCCCATACTCTCTAATAAGACTATTAAATTGTTCTAATTCCGGTAAATTTAAGTCCAAAACACTTGTAACTTCTCTTTTTCCGGTAGCAAGAAAAGCAATATGACTCAACTCATTCTCGCTGAAACTAATTGTTGGAGCAAAATATTTAGCATCATTTGCTCCTAATTTTCTTTTATTATTATCAATAGTATTAATAACATCTATCGTGCTGACATTAACCTCTGAAGCTGTAAAGAAACCTTGTTTCCTACTTTCTAGCTGAGTTATTTCATCCAATGAAGAAGACTTTTTGATAATTTTATCTAATTCTTCATTTTCCTTTTCTAAGTAAATGGCCAAGTTGGAACAACTTCCTTTATTGTCAGCTCCAAGTGTACTATGTGGTTTAGAAATTGGCATTATGAAAAAAGAGATTTAATTTTACCCAAAGTGCCGGATTTATTTTTGTCGTCTAATAGTTGACAGATAAGCAAAATGGCTTGTCTGTTTTTCTGTAATTCAGAAATTACCATTTTAGTCCTTTCTACATCATTGCTATTTATTTTATTCAGATTCTCGAAATGAGCCTTTTTTATTTCAGTTGCTCTTTCTGAATGTTGATCCAAGAGTTTATTTATCGAAATAATTAATTTCGAGATTTCTTCCTTTTGAGCATTTTGATAATTAAAAACATCTTGTCTTAATGGTTTCAAAATATCTCTTTCTTGAACTTTTAAAAAAGAGACTATCCTTTTATCTAAAGCGGCAACCATTAAAGAAGGATCTTTGTTTACAGCATCTTTAGGATCGATACCTGTTTTTTTGAAATAATAAATCATTTCTTGTATAAGAGTACCCAAGTTCATTCGCAAACTTTCAGATAATTTTCCAAGTTCTGCATGCGCTTTTTCATCTATAATGATACTTTTTTTAGTCATAATTATAATTTTTAAAACTGTTAATCAGATAGTTATGCGTTTAATTATATTTAAATTATAAAATCTTATAAACTTCATTCTTAAAGAAAGCCTTATTTTCAAGGCTCTAGCCTCGCAGAGCAAGTAGGATAGGGGTTTTCCGCCCCTGTCCTACTTGCTACTAAATACACAAGCCTAAACACCTGCATTAGTATTTAAAATCAAATAATCATTTATATCTTTTGAGCCATGAAACAGATACCTAATATCTTTACATCTTGTTCCCGATGAATTCCACTTCTTTAAACAGTTTTCTGTTGCAGTCGAACCTGCAACATCGTTGTCCAACGCAAACAAAAGTTCAGAATAAACATTTAATACTTGATCTACTTTCGAAAGCATTGATAGAGAATTTAAAATCAAGAAATCTTTTGACTTTTCGCATTTTGGATACAATGTCAACAATGAAATAAAATCCGACCATGATTCTAAGATCACTAAAGACTTACGGCTTTTGTTAATCCATGTAAACCATTTTATTCCCAAACATAACTTGGCATATTTATTTCGAATTTCATATTGATTCTTATCATTCTTAAATCCCACTCCAAAATATTTCTTCCCATTTATTGTATAATAGACTTCATCCAAATACCTTTTACATATTTCGATGTTCAATTTTCGTGTATTTAAATAATCAATTAAAATCTTGTTTTGTAAAAGTTGAATTCTTTCCACACGATATGACTTTTCTTTTTTCACCTCTAGAAAAACATTTTGTTTAGGCTGGTCAAAAGAAAAAATAGCATCCTCACTTTGTAGCCACCTAACTGCTTGCAAAAAACCAATGGAAAAATACTTCATAATAAAGTCCACAGTATTACCTCCAAAACCTTCACCAAAGTCATAAAAAAGATTATGCTCACATTTTACAGAAGCCGTTTGCTCATCTCTCCAATTAGATTTAAACCAAAACTGTTCTTTTTTCTTTTCAACCGCTTCAATATTTAATCTTTTCAAAATATTGATCATTGGAATTTTTCTTAATTTCTCTATATCGTTCACTATAATTTGAATTTTTGCCTACCTAGCTACCTAAAGAAATTGGACAGCTATACTAAGCATATTAGAAAAAAAGGGCTTTATTTTTGATTTACCTAGTTTACCTAATTAAGGTAAGTCAAGTATTGATTATCACAGGTTACCTACCTAAATAAATCACTTAAATTCAGTTAATTAAACTAAAATCAGGTAACTAGGTAAGTATATTTAAGAATCTGTAAATCCCCAAGGCGAATCCCTAAATTTGGTTTTTGCTAAATATCCATATACTTGGCGTTTTGCATGCTTGATTCTGGTAAAATTGTATTTTTTTAGTGCTGAACCAACTTTCTGAGCATTTAATCTATGACCCATAACCTGTAGTTCTGTTACTATTTCTGATGGTGTCCTAAAATCTGAAAGATTATCACTAGTTGAATAGTATTTTAAAACAAATTCATTCTCTACTGTTTGTATAGTAAAACGTTCATTTCTCAATTCATTGACTTTTATTTCTTCCTGAGTTAAATCGGATTTAAAGTCTTTTTGGCACTTAAAAATATGGTACGCTTGTGACCAAAAATCATCTATATTAAACTCTTTGCTATAGGAGAAATCAATTTTCTCAATGACACTAAAAATAATCCACCTTACAGAACCTGAATCATCACATAAAAATTCCGCACGATTTGTTGACGCTAAAAATGAACAAGTCCGATAGAGTAAAGTTGATTTATCTGCATATGGTAAACGCTCATTAACAGAAACTTGACTTATCAGTGCTTTAATAGCATTGATATCATATTTTCCCATTACATCTAATTCCTCAACATTAATAATCAAAGATTTAGCCAACTTGATACGTTCATCTCTTCCTACTCCCAAATTTGTATATAAATATTTTTCAAGTTGAGTTGGACATAGAAAATTTAAAAAATATGATTTACCAAAACTCTGACCTCCTTCTAACACCAATACGTGTTTATTTATCGCCTCCTTCAGAAATACCGTTTTAACAGCACGAACAGCCCATTTAAGGAGATGGAGGTAAAACAATTCGTTATCGTCTGTATTAACATAGCTAGCGTATCTTTTGACATGATCTTTGCCATTCCAAGGTGGTAAGCTTTTAAAATACTCAACCAGTGGATTGATACGTTCCACAAAATGCGACTTCAAATATGTTTTAAAAACTTGTGGACTAACATTTAATTTTTCTCTATGAAGATGTATTAACAGAGAGGATTCATTAAAATCAATTTTACAGGCAGAGTTTACGTCAAAAATTTCGTATTCCAATGCAATTTCATTAAACTTGATTTTAAAATACTTAGATAATTCTTCCTGAATTTTGTCATAAACAGAATCCTTGCGTGATGACACATCATATACGCTTATTTCTTCCATAAATAGATAATTGATGAATGAGTATAATGCCTATATTTGCATATACTTTTTTTAGTAACATAAAAAATTTCTAAGCGTTCAAAAGTGGATTTTTGAACGCTTATTTTTTTAATTGCTTGGAAAATTTAGACAAAACTTCCTCATCAGAATAGACTTTATGCTCCCTGATCCATGCAACTATCTCAACTCTATCGAAGAATAAAGCCCCATTTGTCGGTTTGTTATGTGGGATTAATTTTTTAGCAGATAATTTGTGGATAGTACTATCTGAAAAACCAGTATAGGCCATCAAGTCTTTAATAGTAAAGATCTCTTTTTGAAACTGATTACCCTTGATAATCATCATCTTAATTTCATTTAACTGTTCAGTAATTTTTTGTGGGTTCATAATTTAAGTTTTTAGAATTATGAGGCTAAACTACCGGAATGAAACTAGATGAAACGTGGAGTTGCGACTTGCCCACATAATAATTCGGAGAATTCACATTTTTTGAAGGCTTTCGTATATTTTTCTTTGATAAAGTGTAGTAGCTATTCTCGTTTTATCTGATGATGCTTTTTCATTTACAGGAATATACTTGCCTGCCTTCTTATATTGTAGTACTGAAGCTATCCTTTTTTTTTCAATTGCACTCTTTGAATCTAATTTTGTCAAGAAAGGAATCATAAATTCATTGATAAAACCGTACGTTTCTTGAGCACTAATTTCTAATCTAAAAACATGATTGTTATTAGATTTTTTTAAGCAATTAGCAATCAAACTTTGAAAGTCTATTAATGATGTGTCATCATTAAAGAGTTCAATTTTTCTAAATTCAATATAATAATGATTAATGACCTCCTTATTTAAGTCTAATAGCTCCGTAATTTTTTTATCAGAAATAACATCAGAAGATTTGGATGATTTTTGGAATTGAGATAAATTACTATTTGATTTTTCTCTATTATATCGATTAAAAATATTATCATTTTTAAAAAAAAAGATAGATGCTACGGTAAGCAAAAATGAAAAAATAACTCCTAAAATTAGAATTATCGAATAGAATAAAATAAAATTACCATTGTATATCTGAAAAATACTGATGATAACTGCCAAAATAGGTAATAGCGGAACAAAAATTAGTGTAACCTTCTTGGCGGTTGTTATAGAATTTATCTTTTGTATCTGTCGATGAAGGAAGAAAAAAGATTTTTCAATTATTCTTGCCATAATTCTGGGTTATTTTCAATTGAAGAATAAAAATACTAAAAATAAAGCTAATTGAAACAGAATGAAATGTTTACTATCTTTGCTGTTCAACAATTTGTTGTACTAATGTTGTACTGATAGAAACAAAAAAGCCTCTCAATTTCTTGAAAGGCTTGATTTTACTAGTGGTCCCACCTGGGCTCGAACCAGGGACCACCTGATTATGAGTCAGGTGCTCTAACCAGCTGAGCTATAGGACCGGTTAAGAGTTTGCAATATTACTACATTTTTTCATTTGTCACAAATATTTTTGGGATAGTTTTTCGAATCATTTCTCTAATTAATTTGATATCCTTTAAAAGAAGCTGATTATGAATTGACTAAATTTTATTCTATTTCTTGACATAGCTCAATTAATACGCCATTAGTACCTTTGGGATGCAGAAAAGCGACTAATTTATTATCCGCTCCTTTCTTTGGGATTTCATTTAGGATAGTAAAACCTTCAGATTTGAGGCGCTCGATTTCGGAAGCAATATCTTCGACATCAAAAGCGATGTGATGGACTCCTTCGCCTTTTTTTTCGAGAAATTTGGCAATTGGACTTTCAGAATTGGTAGCTTCCAAAAGTTCAATTTTGTTTGGTCCATTCATAAAAAAGGAGGTTTTTACGCCTTCGCTCGAAACTTCTTCTTGCTTGTAGGCTGGTACGCCAAATAGTTTTTCGAATAGCACATTGGATACTTCCAAACTCTTTACTGCGATTCCAATATGTTCTATTTTTTTCATGATTTATGTTTTTATTTTTCAAAAAATGATTGAGTTTTATAGCTGCAATTTTAGAATGGTTGAAATTTAAATAAAACAATCCGCTCATTGCTGAAACGGATTGTGAATTTTATTTATGCTGAAATTATTTTGAAAGTTCTACAAAATATTTGTAAAACAACGGAATAGTTTCAATTCCTTTCAAATAATTAAAAATTCCGAAATGTTCGTTTGGTGAGTGAATAGCATCGCTGTCGAGACCAAATCCCATTAATATCGTTTTGCTTTTTAGTTCCTTTTCAAACAAAGCAACAATAGGGATACTTCCGCCAGAGCGTACAGGAATTGCTGGAATTCCAAAGGTTTCGGTATAAGCCATATTTGCTGCTTTGTAGCCAATGCTGTCTATTGGGGTCACGTATCCTTGCCCCCCATGATGAGGGTTGACTTTTACTGTAACACCAGCTGGCGCAATACTAATGAAATGTTTTGTGAATAAATCTGTTATTTCCTCCCAATCTTGGTTTGGCACCAAACGCATTGAGATCTTGGCAAAAGCCTTACTAGCAATTACAGTTTTAGCCCCTTCGCCTGTATAGCCGCCCCAAATTCCGTTTACATCTAATGTTGGACGAATTGAGTTGCGTTCGTTAGTAACGTATCCTTTTTCACCATAAATATCATTTAGGTCTAAAGCTTTCTTATAATTGTCAAGATTGAAAGGTGCTTTGGCCATTTCCGCTCTTTCTTCAAGAGTTAATTCTTCAACCTTGTCATAAAATCCAGGAATGGTAATGTGGTTGTTTTCATCATGTAATGAAGCAATCATTTTAGCTAAAATATTGATTGGATTGGCTACAGCACCGCCATATAATCCCGAATGTAAATCGCGATTAGGACCAGTAACTTCAACTTCTACATAACTTAATCCGCGAAGTCCTGTGGTGATAGAAGGTTGTTGATTAGAAATCATTCCTGTGTCAGAAATCAGGATTACATCATTTTTTAGTTTTTCAGAATTGTTTTCAACAAATGTTTTAAGATTAACGCTTCCCACTTCTTCTTCGCCTTCAATCATGAATTTTACATTACAAGGTAAAGTGTTGGTTTGAATCATATATTCGAAGGCTTTCACGTGCATATACATTTGGCCTTTGTCATCACAAGAGCCTCTAGCAAAGATGGCGCCTTCAGGGTGAATATCAGTTGTTTTAATAACGGGTTCAAATGGAGGTGAAGTCCACAATTCTAAAGGATCAGCTGGTTGAACATCATAATGTCCGTAAACCAAAACAGTGGGTAATTTTGGGTCAATTATTTTCTCCCCATATACAATTGGATAGCCAGCAGTTTCGCAGATTTCGACAGAATCACATCCAGCTTTTACTAAACTTTCTTTTACAGCTTCGGCAGTGTCAAGAACATCTTGAGAGAAAGCAGTGTCAGCACTTACAGATGGAATTTTTAATAGTTCTATTAATTCGTTGATAAACCGATCTTTGTGTTTTGTAACGTATTGTTTTATGTCTTCCATTAAATCAATTTTTTTAGAAAATCAAAAATACAAAAAATAGAATGAATATTTTTTTATAAAAATTGTTTGAATATTGGAAGATATGATTATCTTTGCACCCACAATTACGCGGATATGGTGAAATTGGTAGACATGCCAGACTTAGGATCTGGTGCCGCAAGGCGTGTAGGTTCGAGTCCTATTATCCGCACTTTTAAAACGCAAATCTTTGTAAATAAAGGATTTGCGTTTTTTGTTTTTGAAACTTGCCTAACCGTTGCCCAACGGTTTGAAAATAATGGATTTTGGATTCCATATTTCGATTTAGAAACACTCTTTTTTTAATCAGTAGCTTAATCCTGCTATCCGTTTCAAGTCCTCGTCCCGTCGGCAACATTTTTTTTGTGCTGGCAAGAGCTTCCTCCGGTCGCTTTGCCGGCACAAAAAATGTAAGCCATCGGTTCTGCGGGCTTTCCACTATTATCAGGGCTAGGGCTTCGGGTTTCCCAAGAAACATATACAGTATATAAGACATCCCGTCCTGACAGGTTTCCAAAACCTGTTAGGTATCCTTATTAATAAAGCTTCA
>NZ_DATIDY010000223.1:0-7543 GCF_035456085.1 Flavobacterium sp. | reverse complement strand
CCTGCTCCATCACGGAAATACTCAGCAATAGATAATCCTGAAAGTGCCACACGAGCACGAGCTCCAGGAGGTTCATTCATTTGTCCGAAAACGAAAGTAGCTTTAGACTCTCTCATTCCTTTCAAATCAACTTTAGATAAATCCCATCCTCCATTTTCCATAGAGTGCATGAATTCCTCACCATATTTAATAATTCCTGACTCTAACATCTCACGAAGTAAGTCATTCCCTTCACGAGTTCTTTCTCCTACTCCTGCGAATACAGAAAGTCCACCGTGTCCTTTTGCAATATTGTTAATCAACTCCTGAATCAATACTGTTTTACCTACTCCGGCACCACCAAACAATCCAATTTTACCTCCTTTTGCATAAGGCTCAATCAAATCGATTACTTTAATACCTGTAAATAAAACTTCAGAAGAAGTAGATAAATTTTCGAATTTTGGCGCTTCTTTGTGGATTGGAGTTCCGTCATTACCAGTTTTTGCTAAAGCAGGTAAACCATCAATGGCATCTCCAATTACGTTAAACAAACGACCGTAAACATCTGCTCCGATTGGCATTTGGATAGGATTCCCTGTTCCAACTACTTCATAACCTCTGCTCAAACCATCTGTTGAGTCCATCGAAATGGTACGAACAGTGTTTTCACCGATGTGAGATTGTACTTCAAGTATTAATAATGTACCGTCTTTTTTTGTGATTTCTAATGAATCATAAATTTTTGGAAGTTCAACATCTTTTCCGTTGAAAACCACATCGACTACTGCTCCAAAGATTTGGTCAACTTTTCCTATTACTTTTGACATTACTTATGTGTTTATTAAATAGCTATTTAGGTTTGTGAAATATAGCCCATCGAAAATCATCGAATGGATACTTTTTTCAGAGTGCAAAGATAAATTTTTAAAATATAAAATCAATATTTTTTTTTATAAAAAAAGCTAAAATTTTAGAGGATTAACTATTAAGCTGTTTCAAACTGTCAAAACCGCTCATTTTGTGTTAAACAACAAAAAAACCACCATGTAATAATATACGGGTGGTTTTTGAAATAGCGAAAAATATTTTTTAATTTATTGTATAACAGCAGGAAATAATGTTTGATAATCTTCTAAGTTTACTGTTCTTAAAGTTGCTTCATATTTGGCATTTATCGCATTAATAAAAAGATTTGCTATAAAAGCATAACCTCTTGGCGTAGGATGTACTCCATCTAACGAAAAAGCTCCTCCTGTCACATAAGCGGCTGTCATGTGATAATTTCCAAAACGCACACCCGTTAAAGCCAATTGAGTCATCGCCGTTTTAGTATCTACAAGAGCTAATCCTTTAGATTCAGCAATTGAATTTATAGTTTTGTTATATGCATCTGTTGCTGTTACTACCTCTTTAACTTCATCTTTTGTAAGCACCCATTGATCCGCCAATGGAACGGAAACTCCATTAATTTTAGTTGGATCATTACCCACCAATGTCCCTATGAAAGTTCTTGCAGTTAACACAACAAGATCTTCTTTGGTAACTTGTCGGTATGAAGGAACACCATATTTAGATAAATCAGTTAAATAACTATCTACTATAACAACTGCATTATTACCAGCAGTAAATTTTATTGTTCTTCTTGCTGCTTCATCTGCAGTTAATAACTTATTAGTAACCATTTGTTGTAATCCACCATTATACTGTGCAAAACCTGCATTTAATTGACTTGCCAAAGCCTCTGTTAAAGGAACTGGATTATAAGGTACTGTTGTAAAATAAGGCAATGCGGTTACATATGGTAAATTTGCCACTACTCCCTTAGCACCATTTGCAGTTAAACCATTTACCAAAGCATTATATACACTTGCAAAAACATTTGGATCGGTAATATCATTTGTACCATAAGTAGAAGGATCTAAATTCCCAGTTTGATTAACTCCAACTCCACCAGATGTAGCAAAACCTAAAACATCATTTCCACCTATAAACAATGAAAAGAAACTTGGTGTTTGTGCCAAAGCATCAGCCAAAACTGTAGTTGTTGGCGATGTTGCAAAACGAGCATAGTAAGGATTTGATTTTCCCGTAGCAACCCCTGCAACATTTCCATAACCCGGTGCAACTAAATGATAACTTTTAGCTCCGGGAATCCCTAAATTATTAAATGGTCCTGTTAAATGATTTGTTACTTCGGTAGTTGGTTTTCCTTGTACCGCAACAGGTGCTTTGCCATCAAAATACAAACGTGGTCCCGCTATTACATTTCCACCTAACAAAAGTCCTCCAATATTATCTGACATATAAGGAATAGTTATAGCTACACCCCCAGCAGGAACAAATTGTTGCGCTAATAAATTGACATAAGAAGTTTCCTGAGCAGTTTTAAATAAGGCGCTATCACTATATCCTGCAGCAAAAGAATCACCTAATGCCACATATTTTGCAAAAGAGGCAGTTCCAGAAGTAATCGGAACTTCTACAGGAGCAGAATCTTCATCATCATTATTACATGCTACAAAGCTTAACGAAACTAACAGTAGCCATTTGAAATTTTTTATCATACTATATCTTTTAAGTTTTGACTTGTCTTTTTTAATTATGGATTGATAGTTAAAGAAGCAAACCATTGTTGACCAATTGCCCCTGAACCGATTACCTGAATATAATCCTCACCTCCAATATTAGTTGCTCCTATTTTAAACAATAATTTATATTGCGGAACAGCATAATTGATTTGAGCATCGAAAACAGTTGTGGATGGAATCATTCCGTCAGCAAAAGACGATTGCCATAAATATTCAGAATTCCATCTAACATTAGTATTAAATCCAAAATTTTTAAACAATTTGGCATTTCCTAAAGATGCTTTTACCCTGTGTTTTGGAGTATTAAAACCTGTAACAAAACCTGGATCTTCAGATTGATCAAAATTTAATTGAGAATAATTATAATTTACCCCTAATTCAAAATCTTTATAGACTTTTTTAGACAACCCTACTCCAAAACCTAATGAAGCAACATCAGCAGAAGTGTTACTATACACTTGATAAATTCTTCTGTCATTTCTAACTAAAGCATAAACGGGACTTAACGGATCCAACAAATTGATTGTTGAATTCACATTTCCATAGTAAACTCCAGCCACTCTCGAAGTATTTAAAAAATGATTGTATTGATTGTAATATCCATTAATATCAACAGAAAAATCATTATTAATTACAGTTCTATACCCAAGCTCATACGCTTTTACTTCCTCAGGACGAACCAGCTTAACATTGGCAGTTTGCAACAAAGCAGCAGCTCCGGCCACATCAGAAGGCTTAGCCGCCAAAGCTTTCCCAAATTCTTGTACAGAAGCTAATGTATACGAATTATCATAAGCATTGTTACCATTCATAGTCACACTTGAACTTGCGCCAGCAGCCTGACCCGCAGCACTTACATTTAAATTCTCTGAAAAACGAACCAAATTTTCCGGCGCAGAACCAATTAAAGCAAAAGGCCCTAAATCAAGTCCAATATACTGATCTTGTGTAGTTGGATTTCTAAAACCTGTCTGATAAGAAACTCTAAAGTTGTGCGTTTTTTGTGCTCCGGCAGAATAAACAAAAGAAACTCTTGGAGAAATATTTCCATCAAAATTTTGGCTTTTATCATAACGAATAGAAGCAACCAATTTTAAACGATCATCCAAGAACATTTTAGAACCTTGTGTATAAATTCCGTATTCATTATAACGAATTGGACCATCATAATCTGTAAAAATGGAGCCACTAGAATTCATTTCATATTGACGAGCAGAACCTCCAACTTGAATTTCAGCAAATTTGATTAAGTCTCTGAAATTATAATTCACATCTGAGTGATATATTTTTGACTGATCAGTAAATTTAGCACCTTGAGTTAAATCAGGATTATTCTTTACCGTATTCAATGCAGAAGTAAATTCCGGAGAACCTGGTTCAAATCGAGCCCCTCTTGGCGCATTAGGATTTGCCGGATCAGTATTTGGCACTAAATTTAAACCTGGAGAAACATTTGTATCAGCAAACGTACGGGCATAATTGGCAGCTTCATTAGCATTTAAACCCAAAACTGCAGATGATAATTGAAAAGAAGTAGCATAATCAGTAAACCAGTTTGTATCCGATTTAGCCAATCTTTGCACGTTCCAACCTGCAAAACGCATATCATATGAATCACCAGCATCTTCTGAAGATTGATAAGCTCTTGCAAAAAAGTTTTTTCCCTTCACCTCGATTTTAGTTTGACTCATAAAGAAATTATTCAAAGCATATCTATTGGCACCTTGATAAATAGTATTTCCCATACCTAATTTATATTGAAGAATAATTTCAGTGTCATTATTCCAAGGCTTGAAATTCAAAGAAAAATCAGCCTTAACACTATTCACTTTATTATCATTTAAATCTTTTTCACGATAACCAGTTCTGCTTACTTGTCCAACATTATTAATAAAAGTTGTCACTTCGTCACCGTAAATATTTAACCCATCATAGTTTTGATTTTTTTCGTGACCTATAGAACCACCTGTCATACTTCTTCTATCATCAGCAATCCATTCAGTTCCTCTCATATAATTAAAATTGGCTTTAACTGCGAAATGCTTAGTAAAAGCAGTAGCCGCTCTAATTCCCATATCAAAATAATCATTGGTACCAGCAACATCCTGTGAAGTCTGACCATATTTCACATAAGAACTAATTCCTTGGTGAATAAAAGGGCTTTTGCTATTCATAAACAATATTCCATTGAATGCATTGGCTCCATACAAAGCAGAAGAAGCTCCAGGTAAAAGCTCAACACTAGCCACATCAATATCTGAAAGACCAATTAAATTCCCCAACACAAAATTCAACGCTGGAGAAGAGTTATCCATTCCGTCTACTAATTGCATAAAACGAGTATTTCCTACCGCAGCAAAACCTCTAGTGTTTACAGTTTTGAATGAAATACTGCTGGTATTAAATTGCACCTCTTTCAAATTTTCTAAACCATCATAGAAGGTTGGAGCAGTCGTACTTTTAACTTGTTGAATTCCCATTCTTTCAATTGTTACTGGTGACTGTAGCACTTTTTCTGGTGCTCTTGAAGCAGCAACAACAATTTCGTTCAATTTAGTTTCTTCTGAATGCAACTTTATAATAATTTTTTGCGACAAAGATCCGACGGCAATAGTTGATGAAGTATATCCAATTGCAGTAATTTCTATAGAAAAAGGAAGCGCTAGCGTAGAAGTTATAACGAAAGATCCGTCATAATCTGAAACAGCTCTTTCTTTTGTTCCTGCCACATTAATATTGGCGCCTGGAATTGGTTGATTATTTTCATCTGTAATAACACCTTTGACTGAATTTTGTGCAAAAGATAAACTACAAATGAACATTGTTAAAAAAAGCAAATACAATTTCATTAGGGTTAAGTTTTCTTGGTTAATAATGCCAAATTACACATATTTTTTAATTATCACTAAAATAAGTAAAAAAATTTATAATTATTATCAACAAATTATAACAAAAAATGATAATTGTATATTTTAATTATTTACACAATTAACAACAAAACAATCAATTATATTAATTAAATACTATGCATACATAACAATTTAATAAAAATATTAAATTTATCACAAAAAACCACAATGGCTTTGCGTTAAGTTAAAAGCAAAAAAAAAGCGAGAAATAATTCTCACTTTTTTACAAACTATATAATATTTTAATTATTCAACAGTAACAGATTTAGCTAAATTTCGTGGCTGATCTACATTGCAACCTCTCATAACTGCAATATGATATGACAAAAGCTGTAATGGTATCGTTGTAATTAGCGGTGATAAAGCATCTGATGTTTCCGGAATTTCGATAACATAATCAGCTAATTCCCTAACCTGGGTATCTCCTTTGGTAACAACAGCAATAATTTTACCACTTCTGGATTTTATTTCCTGAATATTGCTAACAATCTTATCATAATGCCCTTGTTTGGGAGCAATTACAATTACTGGCATCAATTCATCAATCAATGCAATTGGTCCGTGCTTCATTTCGGCAGCAGGATAACCTTCAGCATGAATATATGAAATCTCTTTAAGTTTTAAAGCGCCCTCAAGAGCTACAGGGAAATTATAACCACGACCAAGATATAAACAATTTGGCGCATCTTTAAAAACAGCTGCAATCTCCATAGATTTTGCATTCGTTTCTAATGCTTCTTTTACTTTTTCTGGAATAACTTCTAATTCCTGAAGATAAGTATGAAAATCAGAATGGTTCAAAGTTCCTTTCGCTTTGGCCAAACGCAAAGCTAACATAGTCAAAACAGTGATTTGAGTTGTAAAAGCTTTTGTAGAAGCTACACCAATTTCTGGTCCAGCATGTGTGTAAGCGCCTGCATGAGATTCTCTAGAAATAGAAGAACCTACTACATTACAAACTCCAAATACAAATGCTCCATGATCTTTTGCTAATTTTATGGCCGCCATTGTATCTGCCGTTTCACCTGATTGAGAAATAGCAATTACAACATCTTTACTGCTAATAATTGGGTTTCTATATCTAAATTCAGACGCATATTCTACTTCAACAGGAATTCTAGCAAATTCTTCTATAATATATTCTGCCACCAAACCTGCATGCCACGAAGTACCACAAGCCACAATTATAATTCGATCAGCATTCAAAAACTTCTCAATATTATCTTCTACACCTGCCAACTGAACAATTCCCTCATTAGCATGTAACCTTCCTCTATAAGTATCTTTAATTACATTTGGTTGCTCATAAATTTCTTTTAACATGAAATGATCGTAACCACCTTTTTCAATTTGCTCCAAATTCATTTGAAGCTCCTGAATATAAGGCTTAACAATAGAGTCATCTTTAATTTTACGAACTCTCATTGGTTTATGCAATCTAATATTTGCCATTTCACCATCTTCTAAATAAACAGCATTTGCAGTATATTCAATAAATGGAGAAGCATCTGAAGCGACAAAATACTCGTCTTCACCAATTCCAATTGCTAATGGACTTCCTAAACGAGCCACAACAATCTCTTCGGGATTTTTTTTATCAAAAACAGCTATAGCATACGCTCCCACCACTTGGTTTAACGCAACCTGAACTGCTTTTCCTAATTTTAATTTTTCGTTTTTTTGTACATCTTCGATAAGATTTACAAGAACCTCTGTATCTGTATCAGATTTAAAAGTATATCCTCTTTTAATTAATTCTTCTTTAAGAGGAGCGTAATTCTCTATAATTCCATTGTGGATTATTGCTAAACGACCCGAATTAGACAAATGAGGATGAGAATTCACATCATTTGGAACTCCATGAGTTGCCCAACGTGTATGTCCCATTCCAATAGTTCCATGTATTGCCTTTTCTTCATTAGCTTTTTTCTCAAGATCAGAAACTTTCCCCTTTGTTTTTGAAACCACTAAATCATTTCCATCAAACAACATCACACCAGCACTATCATAACCACGATATTCCAGTCTCTTCAATCCTTTTATTACGATAGGATAAGCCTCTCT
>NZ_DATIDY010000222.1:0-3937 GCF_035456085.1 Flavobacterium sp. | reverse complement strand
AAATAAAACCCATTTTCCTTTGAATTCTACTATAGAATGATGGTTATTGCTTTCGCCTTCTGCATCCATAATTACACCTTGATATTTCCAAGGTCCTACTGGCGATTTTGATGTATAATATGTTAGGATTCTATTATCTTCGGGCATAGTATAATAGTAAGTGTCTTTTCTTTTAAAAACCCATGGACCTTCTCTTTTTGGCTTGTAACCGCCCATATCCATCGATTGGATATCGCCTTTAACGTTAAGAAAATCATCGGTCAATTCTGCTACCAAATAATCGCCCCCGCCATTAAAATAAATATAGCCTTTTCCATCATCATCCACAAAAAGACAAGGATCATTCGCATAAGGTTTTGTCCAGAGTGGTTTGTCAATAGCATCTTTAAAAGGTCCTGTTGGCGAATCGCTTACTGCAATTCCAATTCCCATCCATTTGGTGCTTTTTTTAGGATTTGTACGGTCTTTAAAACCATTTCCTGCTGGAAAACAAAAATAATATTTGCCATTTTTATAAGCACAGTCCGGCGCCCAAGCAAAATTATCTGCCCATGAAAGATCATTTACAGATAAACAAGCACCATGATCTGTCCAGTTTACTAAATCACTGGACGAAAAAACATGCCAGTCTTTCATGAAAAAATCTTTCTGACATTCTTCATCGTGCGAAGTATATAGATACATTTTGCCGTCTTTCCAAACATGACCTGACGGATCAGCTGTTAGTATATTACTGCCAAAGTTAAGTGGGTTTTGGCAATAGCCATTAGCAAATAAAACCAGAAAAAATAGTATAAGTTGGGGATGAAAAGATTTGTTCATTAGATACGAATTTATTAGGAAGATCGAATTTATGAAAATATTTTAGTATAAGAAAAAGCAAACCTATATTTTCAATCTAATGCGTATTATCTATTGAAAATTGGCAGATGTTTTTATCAAAAGGACACCGTAGTTTTCAAACAGTTTTTTGTTTTAAAAGAGAAAATATTTTCCCAAAAAATATTTTTTCAAAACGCGAAAATTCTTCTTAAAATAATTAAATAAAAATATACATTTACTGTGATAAAATGAGGACTTTGATAGTTGCGACTTAAACTGTAAAAAATAATTATTTCTCTAATCTGTAACCCATTAACTCTAAATAAAAGTGAAAACAAAAGGATTAATTTTCGTGTTTTGTGTGTTTTTTTTGTTTCAAGGTTGTAGTAAAAAATCAGCCCCCGATTTTAATTCCGATTTTTCATTGTTTAAAGAGTATATAGTCAGTTTTACGGGAGGAATAGTCTCGGCGCAATCTGACATTCGTGTGGTTTTGGCTTTTGATAAAAATTGGAAAGCCAACGAGGTTTTAGACGACGATTTGTTTGATATCTCTCCAAATATCCATGGAAAAGTAGTGGCGCTTTCCAATAATACGATTGCTTTTATACCTGAAAAAAAGATGGAATCGGGAACCGAATATCAGGTGACTTTGCATTTGGATAAACTCAATCCAAAAGTTGCCGAAAAGCACAAAGAGCTTTCCGAATTTAATTTTACAGTCAAAACTATCAAGCAGGATTTTATTGTAAATACGCTCGATATTCAGTCCTACAGCAGAGAATATCAATACTTGAATTGTGAATTGAAGACAGCTGACAACATGGATTTTGAAACTGCTAAAAAATTAATTGAAGCTGAACATAATGGAAAAGATTTGAAAATTGTTTTCGAAAAATCTCCAGCTGTTGCCAAAGAATTTAAATTTAGAATCGACAGCATTCAGCGAATCGACACTGCAACCAATTTGGCTATTGAATACGATGGAACCGATTATGATATAGACCAAAAAGGGACTATAGATTTCCCAATTACATCTTTCAATGAATTCAAAATCATTAAAACGGAATTACAGGGAGAAGGTAATCAATCATTAATTATAAATTTTTCGGAACCATTAGAAAAAGGTCAGGATTTTAAAGGATTGGTTGCAATTCAAAACACCAATAGCTTGAAATTTGCTACTCAGGGAAATGTTTTAAAGGTGTATTTTAATAATGAAAAGCCTGTCGAAAAACCAGTTGTAGTAACTCCAGAAGTTGTAGAGGAAGAAGACAATACAGCAGTCGCTACTGATACAACAGCCGTTATTCAAGATACTGCTTCGGTTGCAGTTTCTAATGATATTGTTGAAGTTGTTGAGCCCGAGCCAGCAGTTTTTTCTCAAAAACTTACAGGAGAATTGCTATTAGAAGTTTTTCAGGGAATTGAAAGCGAATATCATAAAAAATTAGACGAAAAATACTCAGAGAAAATTTCATTTGATGAAATAAAACCTAATGTTCGTTTTCTCAAAAGCGGAACTATTTTGCCAAGTTCCAGTAATCTGAAACTTAATTTTGAAGCTGTAAATTTATCTGCGGTTGACGTAAAAGTTTATAAAATTTACAAAAACAATATTCTGCAATTTCTCCAAGATAATGAACTCAACGGTACCAGGAATTTAAAAAAAGTCGGTCAGCCAATTGCTAAATCAACACTGAATTTAAAAGAAAATAATTTAGTAAATCTTGGTAAATGGAACACTTTTGCTTTGGATTTGTCCAAAATTATCACCCCCGAACCAGGAGCGATTTACAGAGTCGAATTTGCTTACAAAAAAGCTTATTCATTATACAAATGCGAAGGTTCCAATACTGATGATAATGATAATGAAGAAGCGGAAGAAGTCGATGAAAATGATGTGAATTATAGCGACAATGCTTATGATGAGTATTATTATGACGATTACGAATGGAGAGAAAGTCAAGACCCTTGCTCGAATTCCTATTATTATAATGCCAAAATAGGTACTAATATTTTAGCTTCGGATGTTGGTGTAATAGCCAAAAGAGGAGAAAACAAATCCTATTTATTTGCGGTAAATAATATCATAACCACCGAACCAATTTCGAATGCAAGAGTGGATTTGTATAGTTTTCAGCAACAAAAACTGGCAACGGGAACGACAAGCAGTGAGGGAATTGCCAATTTTCAACTTGACAAATTTGCTTATTTCGCCATTGTTACTTACGGAACACAATCGACCTACGTTAAGCTAGATGATGGGACTTCATTATCAGTTAGTAATTTTAATGTTTCTGGAGAAACTTTGCAAAAAGGTCTTAAAGGATTCATTTACGGAGAGCGTGGTGTATGGAGACCTGGTGATAATTTGTATTTGTCTTTTATTTTGAATGATGCTTCCAATAAAATTCCATTAGGGCATCCAATAAAATTTAGATTAGCCGATCCTAACGGAAAAGTAACGTATCAAACTGTTCAAAAATCGAATGAATGGAATCATTATGCTTTTACTGTTCCAACCGAAATGGATGCACCAACAGGAAATTGGGAAGCAATGGTAAGTGTTGGTGGCGCTAAGTTTTATAAAAGCATCAAAATCGAAACCATAAAACCTAATCGTTTAAAAATTAAAAACACGTTCAATAGAACTCAGCTTTCGACCTCATACCCAAATACTTGCAATCTAGAGGTCGCTTGGCTTCACGGAGCCGTTGCCAAAAATTTGAATGTAGAAATGCAGGCTAAATTTTCACAACAAACAACAACTTTTAAGAATTATGAGAAGTATGTTTTTGATGATTTGGTTCGAAAATTTAATACGGAAGAAATTACGGTGTTTTCTGGAAAATTAGATGCCAATGGAAAGGCAAGTACACCCATAAATCCGAAAATTCAAGGAGAAGCGCCCGGAATGTTGAAAGCTTCATTCATTACAAAAGTGTATGAAGAAGGAGGCGATTTCAGTACTGATGTTATGGCTACGACTTATTCGCCTTACAATACCTATCTGGGAATAAAATCGCCGGAACTCAATAAATATGGGATGCTGGAAACCCGAAAAGTAAATCAGTTCGATATTGTTACGGTTGATGAAAACGGAAGACCAAAA
>NZ_DATIDY010000221.1:0-2955 GCF_035456085.1 Flavobacterium sp. | reverse complement strand
TCCATCCAAGGATGTTTTGATTCATTTGAAGCTAAAATGTGTTGAAACCAAGAATGTCCTAATTCGTGTGTTGCAGTTCCTAAAATTCCATCTGGTGTTCCATTTCCTAACATTAAAGTACACATGGCATATTCCATACCGCCATCGCCTCCTTGAATAAATGAATATTGTTTGTATGGATAATCGCCAACATTTTTATTATAAAAATCCATCACCTTTACCAATAATGGTTCAACTTTTCTCCAATTTTCAACCACCGATGGCGTGTTTTTGAAAAGGAAATGCAAATCAACATTATTTGGTCCTTTTACAATATCGTGTTGGTAATTTTTGTCAGCAGCCCAAGTAAAGTCATGGACATTTGGAGCAATAAAATGCCAAGTTAATGTTTTTGTTTTTTTAGGATATACCACAGTAACGCCTGCATCCTGATATCCGTGACCGATTTCATTAGGATTTTGCAAATACCCTGAACCTCCCAAAGTGTAGTCTTTATCAATAGTAATATTTACATCAAAATTCCCCCAAACACCATGAAATTCTCTGGCTATATAAGGATCAGCATGCCAACCTTCGAAATCAAATTCGGCCATTTTAGGATACCATTGCGCCATTGATAATTCGACACCTTCTACATTATTTCTTCCAGAACGACGAATTTGCACAGGTACCTGACCATCAAAATCCAGAGTGAAAGTTGTTTTAGAATTAGGTAAAATTGGTTTAGCTAAGGTTACTTCAAGAATTGTCCCAACCTCTTTTGCGACAGCAGAAACACCATCTTGTTTGAAATTTGAAATTTTCAAATAACCAATTTCGTTTGGCTTCAAATTTTTGATTCTACTTTCTTTTACCTCTTTGCCATCGACCTTGATTTTAGTTGCCATACGCGCATCAGGATCCTTGATAGTTTGAATTCTGGCATCCATTTCGCTGCCTGGTTGGAAAGCATTATTATACAAATGGTAAAATACTTTTGTAAGAGTGTCCGAAGAATTATTAGTGTAAATCAGTTCTTGTTTTCCTTTGTACTGATAATTTTTAACATCCATTGTTACGTCCATTTTGTAATCGACGCGTTGTTGCCAATACCCTTGGTTTTGGGCAAATAAACTTCCGGAACTTACAGATAATAATAGGAATAATAGAATTTTTTGCATTGTATTTAAAAATAAAAATGGAAGAGTTTTTGGCTCTTCCATTTGATTATATAGAAGTAAAATTATTTTTTAGACATTTTTTCTGCCATTAATAAAGCATTATATGCATTGACCATTTTTCCTGATTTAGAAGATTCGGCAGCCTTTTTTGCATCTTCTTTTTCGCCTAATAATACTACAGCCGGAAGTGGCGTTCCTGAATCTATCAGAATTTGTTTTACTTGTTTGGCAGATAATTTTGGATAATAAGAACGAATCAAAGCAGCAACTCCCGCAGCATTTGGTGATGCCATAGAAGTTCCTTGCAAATATTTGTATTTATTGTTTGGAATAGTTGCATAAATTTCGTCACCAGGTGCGTAAACATCAACATTGAAAGCACCATAATTTGAAAAAGATGTAATTACTCCTTCTCCATATTCATTATTTATTGCTCCAACTGTTAGCACATTTGCAGCAAATTCTTTTTTATTGTCATCAGAATCATTTGGGAAATTTGCATTTTCTGGCAAATCTACATTCAATCCATCATTTCCTGCTGCATGAACAAATAAAACGTCTTTCTTTTCGGCATATTTTATTGCATCATAAACCCATTGTTTGTGTGGTGAAAAACTTTTTCCAAAACTTCCATTGATTACTTTGGCACCATTATCAACAGCATAACGAATTGCCAATGCAATGTCTTTATCATATTCGTCACCATCTGGAACAGCTCTAACAGCCATAATTTCTACATTGTCAGCAATTCCGTCTCCACCAAGATTGTTACCTCGTACCTGAGCAATAATTCCGGCAACGTGAGTTCCATGTAACGCTTCTTCTTTGTCTGGTCCGTAAACTACATTGTTACCATATTTAGTGTTTGTAATATCATCGACATTATCACCAACAATTTTGCGGCTATCAAGTTCTTTGTTTAAATTATAATCAAGCTGGCTATGTACATAATCACTAAATTCTTTGAGTTGAGATCTAAAATCTGGACCTGCATTGGCCAAAATACGGCTCATAATCATTTTGCTTTTGGTCAATTCAGGATCTGTTGTAACGATTGCTTTTACATCATCAAGCGTATAATTCTCTTTGCCCAAATGTGTTTGAATCGCTTTATCTGTAGCTGTCAAAAAATCAACTTGTTCCTTGTCTTTCAGTGCCTTGTTGTATTTTTCTTCGTAGGCAGCTAAAGCGCTTTTGTAAGTCGCTGATCCGTCATCACCTTTTTTTACAATTCGGGTCATTTCCAAAGTTTCATGCACATCGTCTCCAAGGAAATTCCAACCGTGAATATCGTCTATAAATCCATTTTTATCGTCATCTTTTCCGTTACCAGCAATTTCTTTTTTGTTAGTCCAAACAACTCCTTTCAGATCTTCATGATCAATATCTACACCAGAATCAACAATTCCTACAATTACTTTGACCCCTTTTTTGCCTTTAAGTAATTCAGCATAAGCTTTGTCTACACTCATACCAGGAATACTGTCCTTTACCAAATCAAGATGAGACCATCTTTGTAGTTCTGATTCACTCAGGTTTCCTTTTTTGGCTGTATATGTAGTTGATGTTTGCGCATTGGCCGAAAGGCATAAAGATAAAGCCACGAATAATGCCGATGCTGTTAATTTTATTTTTTTCATCAGTATGTTATCAAGTTTAAGTAATAATTTCAAAAGTAGCAGAAGTAAAGCAAAAATTATGCAATCATTAACGGTTTTTTATGATAAAATGATTTTAGTAGTGAATTTTAATGTGTAAATAGATTTATTGGTGTTTTTATGTCCTTCTTTGTAAG
>NZ_DATIDY010000220.1:0-8376 GCF_035456085.1 Flavobacterium sp. | reverse complement strand
TACCAGGATGAAAACCTGGCGTCCTAACCGATAGACGAACGGACCGTTGTTTTGCAACAGCACTACTTCTGTAATGCGGATGCAAAAATACAACTATTTTCTATTTGCGCAATAGCTAAGCTCATTTTTTTTTATTTTTTTAATAAGCCTTAGCAAAAAGCACTCTTCCAATCGAAGGATTCCCAGTAAACACACAGCTTCCCGCCTGTTCTACCCTATCCAAGGGAATACATCTTATCGTTGCTTTTGTCAATTCCTTGATCTTCTCTTCAGTAGCTGCAGTTCCATCCCAATGTGCTGAAACAAAGCCACCTTCACTATCAAGAACTGTCTTAAATTCATCAAAACTATTTACTTCAGTGATATGCGTATTTCTATAATTTAATGCTTTTTCGAATAAATCATTTTGAATTTGCTCCAATAAATCTCCAATATAATTTGTGATTTCGGCTTTAGAAACTACTTCTTTTGTCAAAGTATCTCTTCTTGCAACTTCAAAAGTTCCGTTTTCTAAATCTTTTGGACCTACAGCAATTCGAACTGGAACTCCTTTTAATTCCCATTCAGCGAATTTAAACCCAGGTTTCTGAGTTGTTCTGTCATCAAACTTTACAGTAATATTTAACTTTCTTAAAGCTTTTACCAAAACCTCTACTTCCTTTGAAATAGCTTCTAATTGTTCATCACTCTTATATATAGGAACAACAACAACTTGTATCGGAGCTAAATTTGGAGGTAACACTAACCCTTGATCATCCGAATGAGTCATAACTAAAGCTCCCATCAATCTTGTAGAAACTCCCCAAGAAGTTCCCCAAACGTGTTCTTGCTTACCTTCTGCATTTGCAAACTTTACATCAAAGGCTTTAGCAAAATTCTGGCCTAAAAAGTGTGATGTTCCTGCTTGCAATGCCTTACCATCCTGCATTAATGCTTCAATACAATACGTTTCTTCAGCTCCTGCAAAACGCTCTGTTTCGGTTTTCAATCCTTTTATAACTGGAATTGCCATGAAATTTTCAGCAAAATCAGCATAAACGTTCATCATTTTCTCTGATTCTTCAATTGCCTCTTTTCTCGTTGCGTGAGCTGTATGCCCTTCTTGCCATAAAAATTCAGCAGTTCTAAGGAATAATCGGGTTCTCATTTCCCAACGCACAACATTTGCCCATTGGTTTATCAATAAAGGTAAATCTCTATATGATTGTACCCAACCTTTATATGTAGACCAAATAATAGCTTCACTAGTTGGACGAACAATAAGCTCTTCTTCTAGTTTCGCGTTTGGATCAACCATTAATTTTCCTGCTTTATCAGGGTCATTTTTTAATCTATAATGTGTTACAATAGCACATTCTTTTGCGAATCCTTCTGCATTTTTCTCTTCAGCTTCAAACATACTTTT
This sequence comes from Flavobacterium sp., assembly GCF_035456085.1. Classification (GTDB taxonomy): domain Bacteria; phylum Bacteroidota; class Bacteroidia; order Flavobacteriales; family Flavobacteriaceae; genus Flavobacterium. The sequence continues at coordinate 6,971 of NZ_DATIDY010000220.1, read as the reverse complement.
GGGAACAAACAAAGGAAAATAAGCATTTTGATGTCCTGTTTCCTTAAACATTCTATCGAGTTCTGCTTGCATTTTTTCCCATATCGCATAACCATATGGCTTTATAACCATACATCCTCTAACCCCTGAATTTTCAGCTAAATCGGCCTTCACCACCAACTCATTGTACCATTTTGAATAATCTTCTGCTCTTGTTGTTAGGTTCTTGCTCATATTGAATAATTTGGCATAATATTTGTTTCTTAAATTTTAACTAATTAATTACGCAAAACTAACTAATTTTGTATTGTCCAACAATAAAATAATCTGCCGAAATGAAAACAAACACATTAATTACTCGAAAAACATCCCTTTATTTCTTAATCGGATTTTTGAGTTTGATATTAACCTCTTGTGGTTCTTATCAAAACAGCTCCTATTATGATAATGACGGCGTATATAACACAAATGGTGAGAAAGTTGTTGTAAAAGATAATCAAGCAACATCATCCTCGGTTCAATATCAGCAATATTTCAAGTCCTTACAAAGTACAGACTCTGACGAGATATTTACTGACGTAAATAGCTATGGCAGCAATTACGATACCGGAAACGATTCTATACAAAGACCATCTACAGGATACGCTTCATGGGGTAGTGCTCCTGAACAAACAACAGTAACTGTATATCCAGATACTTCTTGGTATTTCGGTTATGGATGGGGGTACCCATATTATGGCTATGGATGGGGATACCCATATTATGGTTGGGGTTATTACCCTCCTTATTGGGGTTATCCAATTTATGGTTATCCAATTTATGGATACCCTGGATATGGCCACATAGGACACGGTCATCCAATAGCTACTCCATACGCTTATAACTATAGCCGCAGAGGATCTTCGTATGGTGGAAACTACAATAGAGTTACACCTTATAACAGAAATAGTGTTACTGCTTACAATAGAAACAGCATCTCTAACAGAAACAGTATTTACAACAACAATACTTTCAATAGAAATAGTGCTAATAATATTGTAAATAAACAAGCTCCGACTTTTACAAATAGAAATAGTTATTCTACTAATAATTCATCTAGAAGCTATACACAAAGCCAATATAGAAATAGCAGTAGTAATTACACTCAAAACAGAAGCAGCAATAGTTCTAGCCAAAGCTATCAAAGATCAAGTAACTATACTCCAAGCAACAACTCGTACAGAGGTAGCAGCAGTAGTATGTCTAGCGGTGGCGCAAGAATGTCTGGTGGCGGTGCAAGAATGTCTGGCGGTGGCGGAAGAAGATAACAAATTCTAATTAAGAAAATTTATTAACCTTAAACTCACCCCCAATGAAAAAGAACCTCTTGTTGTTTTTAACAGTAGGACTAACATTTTCTACAACATATTCTCAAGAAATAAAAGACGCAGTACGTTATACTAAAAGTGATCTACAAGGAACCGCTCGTTTTACAGCAATGAGCGGTGCTTTTGGAGCACTCGGAGGAGATTTATCTTCTATAAATGTGAATCCTGCGGGATCATCCGTTTTTAATAATAATCAGTTTTCCACTACCATGGGATTTTATGATATTAAAAACAACTCCAATTATTTTGATTCCTCTACTTCTACTAGCGAGAATAACTTTGACCTAAATCAAGCAGGTGGAGTCTTTGTTTTTAAAACCCAGGATCCTAATAGTCATTTGAAAAAATTTTCAATGTCTATCAATTATGAGAATAGTAATAATTATGAGAATTCTACATTTTCTGCAGGTGTAAGCCCAATTCATTCTGTAGATGAATATTTTATTAGTTATGCAACTGGTGTGCCTTTGGGCTTGTTGCAAAACAACAATTATGCCGACTTAGATCATGGTGCACAACAAGCTTATTTGGGATATCATGGCTATGTCATTAACCCTGTTTCTGAGACAGACAGCAATACTTTATATACATCTAATGTTAGACAAGGAGGAAATTATTACCAAGAAAATAGTGTTTATTCAGATGGTCATAATGGAAAGTTGATATTCAATGGTGCATTTCAGGTTGACAACTTGTTTTTTGGACTTAATTTAAATTCGCATTTTACTGATTATGTACAGAATTCCAATTTTTATGAATTCAACAATAATAATCCAGGGATAAATTATGAAGTTCAAAGCTTAAGCTTTTCTAATACTTTACATACTTATGGCTCAGGATTTTCATTTCAAATTGGAACAATTGCAAAATTAACAGATCAAATTCGTTTGGGTTTTGCATATGAATCTCCAACATGGTATAATTTGAGAGATGAATTTTCGCAAAGACTTTCTTCTATAAGAAACAACAATTCAAACACACTTCCTCCAGATGTAGTAGATCCTTTAGTTATCAATTATTACGCTCCATATGACCTGCAAACTCCAAGCAGCTTAACTGCAAGTTTTGCTTATGTTTTTGGAAAATCAGGATTGCTTAGTATTGATTACAAATACAAAAATTACAGCCAAACGGAATATGGTCCTGAAAATGATCAATATTTCAGAGATTTGAACAGAGTATTGGAAAACACATTGGGTAGTTCAAATGAAATAAGAGTTGGTGGCGAATACAGAATACAAAATTTAAAACTGAGAGGTGGCTACCGTTTTGAAGGAAGTCCATATAAAAATGGTACAACCATTGGTGATTTAAACAGTTTCTCAGGAGGGCTTGGCTATAATCTAGGATTTATTAAACTTGACTTTTCATATGTTCATGTTAATAGCTCTTCACAAGAACAATTTTTCTCTCAAGGGTTTACACAAGCTGCACGAATCAATTCGTACAAAAACAATTACACAATGACTTTTACATTTGAAATGTAGTCATCAAACAATAATTAATACTTAACAAGGAAGCTGTCATAACTGGCAGCTTTTCTTTTAATAAATTGTCAAATCAACTCCACGCCATTATTAGCCAAGACCTAATTTTGAAACGAAAGAAGCAGGGTTTCCACAAAAAATTGTAATTTTGCGGATTCCTAAATTATAAGGAATAATAATATTATGAGAACGAAGTCTTTAAAAAAGAACAAAATAAATGTGATCACGCTAGGGTGTTCCAAAAATGTATATGATAGTGAAGTGTTGATGGGACAACTTCGCGCGAGCGGAAAAGATGTGACTCATGAAGCCAAAGCCGAAGATGAAGGAAATATTATCGTGATAAATACTTGTGGTTTTATTGATAATGCCAAAGCAGAATCGGTAAACATGATTTTGGAATATGCTGATAAAAAAGAGCGTGGACTTGTTGACAAAGTCTTTGTAACCGGATGTTTATCTGAAAGATACAGACCTGATTTAGAAAAAGAAATTCCGAATGTAGACCAATATTTTGGAACAACAGAATTGCCTTCTTTATTAAAAGCTTTGGGAGCTGATTATAAACATGAATTACTTGGAGAACGTTTGACAACAACTCCAAAAAATTACGCTTATTTAAAAATTTCTGAAGGTTGCGACAGACCATGTAGTTTTTGTGCTATTCCTTTAATGAGAGGGAAAAACGTTTCTCAAACTATCGAAAAATTAGTTAAAGAAGCTGAAGGTTTAGCAAGAGATGGTGTAAAAGAATTAATTTTGATTGCTCAGGACTTGACCTATTATGGCCTTGATTTATACAAAAAAAGAGCACTTGGCGAATTATTGGAAGCTTTGGTAAAAGTAGAAGGAATAGAATGGATTCGTTTGCATTACGCCTTCCCTACTGGTTTCCCAATGGACGTTCTTGACATCATGAAACGCGAACCTAAGATTTGTAATTATATTGATATTCCGTTGCAACACATCGCTGATTCAGTTTTGAAATCAATGCGTCGCGGGACAACTCAAGAAAAAACTACACAATTATTAAAAGATTTTAGAGCTGCGGTTCCAGGCATGGCTATCAGGACTACTTTGATTGTAGGTTATCCTGGAGAAACTGAAGAAGATTTTAATACTTTGAAAGACTTTGTTCAGGAAATGAAATTTGACAGAATGGGCTGTTTTGCCTATTCTCATGAAGAAAACACACATGCTTACTTACTTGAAGATGATGTTCCTGCCGATGTAAAACAAAATCGCGCCAACGAAATTATGGAATTACAATCTCAAATCTCATGGGATTTGAATCAAGAGAAAGTGGGGAAAACTTTTAAATGTATTATTGACAGAAAAGAAGGTGGTCATTTTGTAGGTAGAACTGAATTTGACAGCCCAGACGTAGACAATGAAGTTTTAATTGACGCAACAAAACACTATGTAAAAACTGGTGATTTTGCCATGATTAAAATTATTGAAGCAACAGAATTTGATTTATACGGAGAACCAGTTTAGATTTTTAATTTCAAGATTGTATTTTATGAAAACAATTAAAACAGTACTGTTAGTTGCATTTTTAGTTTTATCAGCCAACACTATTTCAGCTCAATATTACAATAATGGTTACGGAGGTGGATATGGTGGCGGTTACGGAAATGGATACGGAAGATCTAATCAAATACCACAGGCAGGCGATAATCAACAAATTAAACCTAAAGTTATTCCTGTAGAGGAAACTGCTGCTAAAATAGTAGCTTTTTACAAAAAGGAACTTAATTTGGATGCTCTACAAGAAGTTGTTGTAAACAATATTTACGTAAAATCACTAAAAAAAGAAGAAATCCTGATGAAAAAGGAAATTAGTGACGATGAAAAAAAAGAAGAATATAAGATTCTGACTGACATGACAGAAATGGAAATAAAGCAAATTTTAAATAAAGATCAAAAGGAGAAATTCAAAATCTTGATTGATGAAAGAAATAGCAAAATGGAAGCTAGAAAACACTAAGATTTTTAAACATTTTGAAAACCAACTATGAAAAAGAATTTTTACTATATCATTCTTATTATTTTTGCATTTTCCTGTGGTACAAACCCTCATAAATCAAGTGAAAAGGTTTATAATGACCAAGTAAAATCCTTAAAAGAAACCATTGCCGAAAAAGAAGCTGTTCCTTTAAAAAGCGAACCTTATGTAGTAATTGATAGTATCGCATATCGATATAACAATCAATTACTTAATTATAAAGATACTCTTTCTAAAATCGATAATAAGGTTTTACAAAACGGTATTGTTTCAGAATGGGTTGGTACTGTTAATTTCAATTTGAGAAAGCCAAATTTTATTATTCTCCATCATACAGCGCAGGATTCTGTACAGCAAACTTTGAAAACTTTCACTTTAAAAGCAACTAACGTCAGCGCGCATTATGTGATTGGAAGAGACGGAAAAGTGATTCATATGCTCAATGATTATTTAAGAGCCTGGCATGCTGGAAATGGTTCATGGGGAAAAGATACCGACTTAAACTCTAGCTCACTAGGAATAGAACTAGATAATAATGGATCAGAACCTTTTTCCGACCTACAGATTAATTCACTATTGGCACTTTTGACCAAACTAAAAAAAGAATACAATATCCCTACCCAAAATATTATTGGACATGCGGATATTGCTCCAAGCAGAAAAAGAGACCCAAGCGCTCTATTTCCTTGGAAATTGTTAGCCATGAATGGCTTCGGAGTTTGGCCAGACGATCCACTTCCTTGTCCCCCACCAGAGTTTAATGCTGAACAAGGTTTACAAATAATTGGCTATAATACCAAAAATTTATCTTCAGCAATTATGGCTTTCAAACTTCATTATATCCAAACTGAGGTGAATGATATTTTGGACGAAAAAACCATTAGCACAATCTATTCAGTTTCAAAAAAATAGAAATTCTATATTTTAAAAAGCGCTTTTTAGTCATTCTAAGAAGCGCTTTTTATTTTCAATTGCTAATATAAAAGCTTTTCCATAAAAGTATTTTTTACCTATATTTAAACACAAATAGCTCATTCAAATTAACAATGAATAAGCAACATCCTAGACAATGATCAAACCAAAAATATGGTTATCCTCACCACATATGGGGGGCACTGAAATAAACTATATACACGATGCTTTTGATTCAAATTGGATAGCTCCTTTTGGGTCAAACGTTACCGAATTTGAACATCAATTAGAAAAATATTTAGCAAAAGGTCTTTTTGCAACCGCTTTAAGCTCTGCTACGGCAGCCATTCATTTAGGCTTAATTCTTTTGGATGTAAAACCCGGAGATGTGGTCATTTGTCAATCATTAACGTTTACCGCATCGGCTAATCCAATACTCTACTTAAGAGCCACTCCTGTTTTTATTGATAGTGAACCCGAAACTTGGAATCTGTGTCCGGTCGCTTTGGAAAATGCTATAGTTGATACCATCTCTAAAGGTCAGATCCCAAAGGCAATAATTACAGTACATTTATATGGAGTGCCTTATAAAATAGATGAAATTAAGGCTATAGCCAACAAATACAGTATTCCAATTCTGGAAGACAGCGCCGAAGCCTTGGGAAGCAGTTATAAAGGGCAAAAATGTGGCACATTTGGAGATATCAGCGTTTTTTCTTTTAACGGAAATAAAATTATAACAACTTCTGGAGGCGGAGCTATAATTACTTCCAGCCATCAATTAAAGAAAAAAGTACAATTTCTTGCGTCACAGGCTAAGGACGAAGCTCCTCATTACGAACACAGCATATTAGGCTACAATTATCAAATGAGCAATGTTTGTGCTGGCATCGGGCGTGGTCAAATGGAAGTTCTCGATAAACATATTGCTTTACGAAGAGCTATGCACGATTTTTATGTATCGCTTTTTGAAAATATTTCTGGGATCACCGTTTTTTCAACAACAGATCCAGATTATTATCCTAATTACTGGCTTACCTCTATACTTGTAAATCCCTCGGAAACCAAAAACGGAATTGATAAAGAAACCATTCGGTTGACTTTGTTGGATTCAAATATAGAATGCAGGCCTTTATGGAAGCCTATGCATCTTCAACCTTTATATAAAGACTATCCATTTTATGGAAATAAAGTCGCTGAAACATTATTTGAAACCGG
>NZ_DATIDY010000219.1:0-2368 GCF_035456085.1 Flavobacterium sp. | reverse complement strand
TAAATTGGCATCACATAACAGCCACTACAACGGATTTGGGCATTGGGCTTAATGGAAAGATGGTTTTGTACTTGGGATGATTTGGCTAATCCGAAAATAGGGCTTAATTTAGTCCCAAACCCGCTGTAGTGCCAAAACGTTGGCAGACATTATACATCAGAAAACTATAAATCAGTAATTTAACATAATTATAATTGAAATGGGATTTAATATATCAGGAATTGTTATAAATAAAAATTTTAAAAATAATCTTGAAGACCTTACTGAAAAATTTAAATGGAATTTAGATTATTTAGAGGAAATTGATTTTGAGATAGCTTCAAAAAATTGGAAAGAAGAAGGCATTTGCGATATTTACTTTAATGAGAAAGCAACATTTATATTTCTAAATATGGACGACTGCATAACTCCATATAAATTCCAGAACTGTAATATTTTAACATTTACATTATCTGAAACATCAATGGCTTTTAATTTGAATTATACTGAAAATGAAAAAGAGGTTCGTTCAATAATGCAATTTAATGACAAAAAGTTAACAGATGAAGGTGAGAAATTTGATTTTGAAGATGATGACACTTCCGAAATTATATGGAACCAAATTGAAGTTGTCTTAGGTGAATCATTTTGGAATATTCAACCCGATGAAAAATGCTATCGGTATAAATATTCGATAAATACCAAACTAATAGCTGAAAAAAAAATCACAAACCATAATATCTCACAAAATATAATAAAAGGAAAAACAGAATATTGTCATATATTACATCCCTCAAAAAACATTATATTTACCGAAAGCGGAAAAATAGAAGACTACAAACCTAATAATACTAGTTCTTTAACAAGTACAATAAATGAATATATAAATTTAATTATTCCAACAATACTGATACTGTTTTCAATTTATAATTTCAGTCAAAAAAATTATATCATAACTACTGTTTTAGCAATTACAAGTTTATATTTCTTGTACGGCTTTTTTTTACTTCGAAATATTGGAAATGACAATTTAATAAAGAAGGATAAAATCAAAAAAGTGGGATATCTGGATAAAAAAAAATATGATTATTCATTAATTGAAATTCTACATGTAAATCAATATGGTAAAATTAAAAAAAGACCTTTTAATTTAGATGGTAAAATAAATGATGGGAGTAATATTGCTGAAGATGCTTTAGAAATAATGAAGGTAAATGGACTTATAAAATAACGTCTGCCAACACACGCTACAAGCAAGCTGGGCAATTGGCAAAATTTGAAGATGGTTTTGTATCTGAAAAAATAGTTTTTAACCGAAAGTTTAGGCTTTCTTAATCCCAGCCTGCGTGTAGCGCGAGAACGTTAGCGGTCATTGTACCGAACAGCAGAACCCACGAGAAAAAGGCGACAAAAACGAACTTATTGACCAAATAAATAATGATAATTAACATAGACGAAAATATCAAAATTGAATTAATTAACGAAAATCACTCACAACCAATTTTCGACATAGTTGACAAAAATAGGATACATTTAAGACAATGGTTACCGTTTGTTGACAGAATGCAAACTGTTGAATTTGCTGAAAACTTTGTAAAAGGAACAATGCAGCGAAATAAAGATGGAAATGAATTTGCTTTTGTAATTATTGAAAATGACAAAGTAATTGGAAGAATTGGGGTTTATAAAATTGACGGTCAAAACAAAATCGGAGAAATTGGATATTGGTTGGCAGAAAACTTACAAGGAAAAGGTATTATAACTAAATCTTGTAAAGCGCTTATTGACTTTTGCTTTTCTGACTTACAGTTAAACAGAATTGAAATAAAATGCGGAACTGAAAACTTTAAAAGCAAGACAATTCCAGAAAAATTGAACTTTACAAGAGAAGGTGTTATTAGAGAAGGTGAATTACTTTATGACAAATTTATTGACTTGAATTTATACTCACTTTTAAAAATAGACATTAAATAAAACACGAAGAAAAACAACGAACCGCTAACACGGGCTTTGCGTCAGGCGGGCTGACGTGCAAATTTGGAGCTTTGTGCTTCTATTCAAGTGCAGTGCTTATTGACAGTTTTGTGCTCCGAAACCCGCCCGAACGCAAAGCCCGAAACCGTTAGCAGTGATCTTACCGCAATAATCTTTAAAAAACATAAATGGATTTCTTAATACTTTTTTCATTATTACTAATAATTCTACCTACAATTTTCCAATTAATTTATGGAAGAAAAGCTATTTCTGAAAGTATAAATTTAAGTTTCGGGACTGTTTGCTTAATAAGTTTTGTAGCGCAATTTATTTTAACTTTTTTAGGCTTTTTCATCACATCTATCAGCTTAAGCAATAGGGGTTTTAAATGCGGAACGCCTGCAGTTGGTATTTT
>NZ_DATIDY010000218.1:0-15376 GCF_035456085.1 Flavobacterium sp. | reverse complement strand
TTTAATTAATAATTCATCCAACAAATAGGTTTTCTCGAGAACTTTTCTGTTGAAACAAATTAAATGCACTTCCGTCTAATAAAATTGGACGGAAGTGCATTCCTCCAAAAATTTGTTGCTCTTCTTTATCAGTTATAATTTTAAGGGTATAGCTTATTTCTAAATCGAACGGTTCGGCATAATAAAAACTTTCCGTTTTTTTAGAATATTTTATTACTGCTTTCAAACTTTTAAAAAAATCCAATTCATTATACAACTGGCTACGGCTTATTCGCAATTTAACTGCAAAAGCTTCAGGTTTTCCCGTTTTTTCTGAATAGATCAATTGGTGTGCTTTTTTAATTCGTTCTATATGTTTAGCAAAATTCATATCTTTAAAATTTTATATTTAAAAAAAAATGACAATTTTTAACGAAACCATTGAAAAGATTCTTAATAAAGCAAACTAACTGAAATAAAGCAAGATACGCAATACCCATTTTTGGTGATATTGAATTTGATTTAGTATTTTAAAAAGCTTTAAACAAATTAATTAACAAAGTTTTAAAACGATACCTCTTAATATTGCGTAAATAATAAAATAGAAAATAGTACTTTTGTCCGTCATTAAAGAACCGAAAATTACAAATGGAAATAGTTATCAAGCTTTCTCAATTTTTATTGAGCTTATCATTACTTATTATACTTCATGAATTAGGGCATTTTATTCCTGCTAAATTATTCAAAACGAGAGTCGAAAAATTTTACTTATTTTTTGATGTTAAATATTCATTATTTAAAAAACAAATCGGCGAAACTGTGTACGGTATTGGATGGTTGCCTCTTGGTGGTTATGTAAAAATCTCCGGGATGATTGACGAAAGTATGGACAAGGAACAAATGGCTTTGCCTTCTCAACCATGGGAATTTCGTTCTAAACCAGCTTGGCAACGTTTGATTATTATGCTAGGCGGTGTAACGGTAAACTTTATACTTGCATTCATTATATATATTGGTATGGCCTTTGTTTATGGAGATTCCTATATTGCTAATGCTGATATGAAAGATGGTCTTTTGATCGAAAATCAAGCAATGATCAATGCAGGTTTCAAATCTGGAGATAAAATTGTTGCAGTTGATGGACAAAAAATTATACGTTTCGACAAGGAAATTAATGGTAAAATTATTGTAGCAAAAGAGGTTACTATCGAAAGAAACGGCGTTGAACAAACCATTAAAATGCCGAATGATTTTGTTGATCAATTGTCTAAAGTTGAAAAAGAACCTTTGGCTACTATTCGAATTCCTTTTGTTATTGGAAACATTCCTGATGAATCGTTGAATAAGAATTTGAAAACGAAAGATATTTTGGTTTCTTTAAATGGACAACCTACTAAATATCTTGATGAGGCCAAAGTAATTTTGGAACAAAACAAAAACAAAACGATTCCTGCAGTTGTTTTGAGAGATCAAAAACAAACTACTGTAAATCTAAAAGTAAATGCTGAAGGTAAACTTGGTGTTCAGTTGGGTGGTTTAGGTCTTGATTCTTTAGAGAAATTGGGTTATTACAAAATTACGCATCAAAAATACAGTTTCTTAGAATCCATTCCTTTCGGAATTGAAAAAGGGAAAGACCAATTGGTTGGTTATGGAAAACAGTTAAAAATGATTTTCAATCCAGAAACCAAAGCTTATAAACAAGTAGGAGGTTTTGCGGCTATTTATAACATTTTCCCTAGTTCATGGAGTTGGGAACTTTTTTGGAGCATTACAGCTATTTTATCAATAATGCTTGGGGTGATGAACTTATTGCCAATTCCGGCACTTGATGGAGGTCACGTAATGTTTTTATTGTTTGAAATTGTGAGTGGAAAAAAACCAAGTGACAAATTTTTGGAGAATGCTCAAATGGTTGGTTTTGTATTGCTTATCAGCCTTTTGCTTTTTGCTAATGGGAATGATATTTATAAGGCGATTGTTGGTAGATAAAAAAGAATAATATTTTTTCTTTTTTTGTTTGCTACATTTAAATTTAGTCCTATATTTGCACTCGCTAAAAAGAGCAACAACTTCCTCCTTAGCTCAGTTGGTTAGAGCATCTGACTGTTAATCAGAGGGTCCTTGGTTCGAGCCCAAGAGGGGGAGCAAACTTTTTTTAGCAAACATATTAAACCTTTAAGGTGATTCCTCCTTAGCTCAGTTGGTTAGAGCATCTGACTGTTAATCAGAGGGTCCTTGGTTCGAGCCCAAGAGGGGGAGCAAGATTTAGAAATCCAGTTTAATTTATTAGACTGGATTTTTTGTTTTACCCAACAAACTAAAGGGGTTTACAGGTTTTATTTATTTAAAATTACAATTCAATAGAAATTGATTTTAGAATAATCAGAACAAAAAAAGGTTCCCACTGACTTTAAAAAAAGGTACCCGTTTTAAATTTAAAAGGTACCCATTTTATTCTTGAAATCCCTTTATATTACTGATGTTTTAAAATTATTGAATTCGTTTTAGGCACCAAAAAACATGATTTTATAGTCAAAAAAAGGTACCCATTTGAAATGACAAAAAGGTACCCATAAAAAAAAGGTACCCATTCTCACCGAATTGATATGCCAATTGTTCAACCAAAACCAATTGACATGCATCAAAATCAAATCAAAATTTTATTTGTCACAATGACATCTAAAACAAACAAAAAAGGTTACTGCCCTCTTAGTTGCAGATTAACCTTTGAAAATGAAAGAAAACAGTTTACCACTGGACTTTTCATAAATCCTAAAAATTGGAATAATAAACTTCAGCTTTTAAGTAAAAACGACCCTGATGAAACATTCATTAATACTCAAATCAGCACGATAAGTGACAAGCTAAAAAATATTACATTAGTCTTTCAGCTTCAAAGAGAAATATACACGTTAGAAGATATTTACAAAAAATATCTTGGTATTGAACCTAAGCAAAAATACCATATCGTTTCTTTTTACAATCAATTCCTGCAAAAACAAAAAAAATTGGTTGGCATTGAAATTAAAGGGAGTACGTATCAAAAATTCAGTTATGTTTCAAACCAATTAGAAAGCTTTGTAAAATGGAAATTTAAATCCAAGGATTATCCTGTTGAAAAACTAAACCTGAAATTTTTGGAAGATTTTGAATACTATCTAAAAACAGAAAAAAAACACCAACAGATTACCATTAACAAAACAATTCAAAGATTTAGAACACCTTTCAAGTCAGCAATCGCAGGAGGAATCATTGACAGAGACCCATTTCTAATGCACAAAACCAAAAAAGTCAAAAAAGAAATAGTATTCCTAAGTCCAGAGGAATTAAAACTGTTAGAGTATCACTCATTTGCCCAAAACAGATTAACAGTAGTTCGTGATCTATTTGTATTTTGTTGCTATACAGGACTAGCCTATGCAGAAATGTCAAATTTAAAAAAAGAGCATATCATAATTGGATTTGATGCTATGGAGTGGATTCAAATGAAAAGAGAAAAAACGGATAAAATGATTTCAGTTCCTATCTTACCTAAAGCCCAGTCAATTCTGGAAAAATATTCAGATGACGTTGGCTTACTGCCAAAATTTAGTAACCAAAAAATAAATAGCTATTTAAAGGAAATTGCTGAAATTATAGGAGTCGACAAAAAAATCACACACCATATGGCTAGAAAAACGTTTGCATCAACTGTACTCCTTTTCAACGATGTACCGATGGAAATTGTTTCAGAATTGCTTGGACATTCCAATATACTTATTACGCAGGAAAGTTATGGTAAGGTAGTGCAGAAGAAAGTGAGCCAAGCAATGTCAAATCTTAGAGCTAAATTAAAATAATCCAAATGAGTCTATTACTATTTGTTTTAGGCTCATTTTTCGTTTAAAATATTTATCCCTTCAAAAATTTCAATTACTTCTTTGTCTAAAGCAAAACAAAACCTAAGAAACAAATCAACAGTCATTCTTTGTTTATTTCGAAACACTCGCCTTACTGTAGTTTCTGAGCAAAGTGCTTTTTTCGCAAACTCAGATTTATTTCCATTGAATTTCACTAGGAATTCTTTATAAATCCTATTGACCAGTTCAACTTCCATCTGTTCAACATGCTTTTGCATTGAACAAAGAAAACAAACTGTTAAATCAAAAATCTTTTTGCAATTCGACTTATAGGTCGAAAATTAGGTTAAATTTGTAAATAAAGCCAACCAAAAAGAGATGCAAACTGAAGCAGTATTTGAAAACATAGCTGAACGTATTCAACAAGAAATTGCTAAAGCTCAAAAGTCTATCTTTATTGCAGTAGCTTGGTTTACAAATAGAACTCTATTTAATGCATTAGTAAACAAGTCAAAAAATGGCTGTTCAGTTTCGCTTATTATATCTAATGACAGCATCAATCTGAATTCCTATATAGATTTTGAACAATTGAATACAGAGAATTCAAGAGTTTATAAAATCGGGAATGGTGACACGGAATTAATGCATAATAAATTCTGTGTTATAGATGATACAACCGTTATTACTGGTTCTTACAATTGGAGCTACAAAGCAGAAAATAATTTTGAGAATGTTGTCATTACCTACGGAGACCTATCGCTGACGAAACAATTTGTAAAACAATTTCATCAAATTAAGCAATTATATTATCCCAAGGAATCATTACCAAAAAATAATAAACGAATCCCCATCAACCAAAATCACTTACCCACAAAAAAGGAAAAACCTGATTATATTATCCTTGACCCAAATGATCAAAGATTCAAACTACTCGCTCAAGCAGAAATAATTTCCGTCAGCAAAAACATTAAAACCCTTAATAACGACAAAGCTACAGGGTATCGATTGGCGAATGTAAAGATTACAATGCCAAATGATGGCTCAGTACAGAAGGGTAAAACAATGATTTATGAGAAACTCATGGACTTGATGGAATATGAGAAAGGTGACGAACTTACCTTACTCATAGAAATAGAGGGTAAGTACGCAGGGTATTCTAAAGCTTATCTTGCAAAAAGCGCAAATCTCGATGTCTCAGCATTTGAGAGCTATGCAGGAGTAAACCTATGGGGTAACCCTGCAACAAGAGTTACTCGTTAAGGAGTAATTTTTTATGAAATTGAAAGACTGAACTAAGGATAGAAGACTGCATTAACATCTAAATAAAGATAGATTTATTGTACTTATATATAATAAGGATATATTCTTTATTTAGATGGTATTAGGGATACTGTCGATCAACAGGAAACTCAAATATTTTCAAAATACTTTTAGATTGTTAATCCGCTGTGGGATTGTCTCATTTTTGGGTTATTTGGATTTAATTCAGCTTTATTCTTTGCTCTACTACATTACTCCAACTACACGAACTCCCTAAAATATACTTTTCAGCAATTTTATTTTTTTCAACACGATTAATATAAGAATCTACCGATTCTCTAATAATAGCCCAACCTTCTTGGGTTGGATCTTTTTCAATTAAAACAATACCTGCTTCTCTCATGTTTAGTGAGTTTGAAATTGGAAGACAAGCTAATATCCAGCGTTTATTTTTTAAAGTAAAAACAGAATACTCTCTGCAAGCACTAGACACCCATCCAGGTAAAACCCCTATTTCATCTTTTCCATCACTATTTAGATCTCCTTCGTTCTTAAATATATACAATGGACAATAGTCAATTTTTAATTCTTTAATTGATTTATCAGAAAACTGAATTATCCCTTCACACGATTTTTTAGTTCCATTGTTTATACAATCTTCATAAGCTTTAAAACCTGTATTTTTAAACCAAGCTTTTTCCTTTTTCCCATCGCCATTAAAGTCCCCTTGGATTGTATCAGCACTTGGATATCCTTTAATGTCATTTAAATAAGTTGGCATTCTGTTTCGCCTATCTCTATTTTTTTCGATGTGCTTATATTTTAATTGTTTTATCAATTTTCCTTCGGTCGATAAAATAGCTATTGACAGACTATCATCTTTCACTTTTATTGAATCTTCAACTAATGCATTTTGATCTGTGTTTGCCTTATTATTTTCGTGCTTATTGGATAAGCAACTACAAGTTATTATTGATAGAAAAGATGCCATAACTTTTATTAATACTTGTTTTTTATTCATTTTAGCTTATTATAAATTTTCAAATTATACAAATGTATCAGAAATAAACTTTCTTGAATATAAAACGCAATTTTATTCTTTTCAAGAAATGGAAATGAAGTAAATTTTAGTAATTAAGCGAATGCATAACAGCTACAACGGATTGGGCAATTGATTTGAAATACATCTGGTTATCTTCCTACGAAATCAATGTTTAGTAGGAAGTTTAGGCTTCATTTATCCGCCACATTGCGAAGCTACGGGAAGCAAAATCATGTGACAAACATTTTTTAAATCATCAATTCCTTTATTACAAAACTAGTCTTCAGATATTCTAAGAAAACCATCTTTTAATTTTCTGAACTGGACAACCAAAGAGCGACCAAAACGGTTGGTTTTTTTATTGCATTTTTTTCAATTTTTTTTTCATGACCGTACAGGCATTGTAACCCAGCATCAACCCCCACTCTTTTTTAGCTTTGGGCATAGACCCACGCAATGACATTGAGAAGTGATAATATCAACCGCTTGATTCAGGTGTAGTGGAATATGCCGTTTTGTTTAATCTTAAAAATTTAAAAAACTATGGTAAAAATTATCGATTACAAAACCTATCAAAGAAAAGATGGGGAGGAATTCTACGCACTAGTAGTGCAAGGAGGTCTAGAGGCAGTAAAGAGCCAAGAAACAGGTAGAACCTATTTTACTGCAAAAAAAGCAACAGTTTCCTGTACTTTCACTGAAGAAATGTGCAATTCACTAGTGGGAGAAACACTCCCCGGTAGTATTAAAAAGGTCAACACAGAACCCTACGAATATACCATTCCTGATACAGGAGAGGTAATTGAACTGAACCACAGATATGACTATATCAGTGAGGAAGATAGTGTTATCGAAGATAACGTTATGAAAACAGAATTAGTCCGCTAATTCGCATCCAAAGCATATAATCAGGGAGCTTCAGCAATGAGGTTCCCTTTTTTTTACCCAAATGCATTTTTTAACTTAAAAACATCTAAATTATGAAGCTACAAACAGCAAAAAGACATCAAGTCAAACTTCGAATCGGATTATCAGGCCCTTCAGGATTTGGTAAAACATATTCGGCACTATTACTAGCATATGGAATGACCAATGATTGGCGCAAGATTGCATTAATTGACACAGAGAATAACAGCGCCAGTCTGTATTCCCATCTAGGGGATTTCAATGTACTGTCCTTGGAGGAACCATTTACGCCTGAACGCTATATCAAAGCAATCCAAGTTTGTGAAGAAGCAGAAATGTCCGTAATAATCATTGATTCAATTAGCCACGAATGGCAAAGCAAGGGTGGTTGCTTAGAGATTCACGAACAATTGGGTGGAAGATTCCAAGATTGGGCTCGCGTCACGCCGAGACACAACGCTTTTATTGATTCCATTATACTTTCCAAATGTCACATAATAACAACAAGCAGAAGAAAAGTGGATTACAGCATTGATAAAGATTCCGATGGTAAAACCAAAGTGAGCAAATTGGGAATGAAAGAGATTACAAGAGAAGGATTCGAATACGAACTTACGGTAAATTTTGAATTTTTAAATGATAAGCATTTAGTGTCAGCATCCAAAGACAGAACAGGATTATTTGCAGGAAAACCAGAGTTCATAATAAATTCAGCAACAGGGAAACGCTTAATGGATTGGAGTAACGACGGGATTTCGATAGATGAGATTAAAAATAAAATCAAATCCTGTACAACCGATGAAGAATTAAAATCAATATACGCCCAATATCCACATTTAGGCAAAGAGCTTTATCCTGTTGTAATGGAACGTAAAGCAACCCTTGATGCCATTTCTTCACAAGTATTACCCAAAGAACAAATTATTCAACCTCAAACAGCAGTAACAAATGGAATTAGTAATTAGTAGCAGTATAAACGATCAAGTCGTAGAGCAAAGTGAAATAATCAATAAATCGTCTGGCTTCATAGAAGCGAATACACAAAAAGTTAGTTTGAACCATCTAAATAAGGAATGTATCATACCAGTGTTCTCGAAAGACAATGAAAGCACCATTTCCCACTTTGAATTTATAAACAAAGCCTATGAAGTAGTAAGGGATTTATTCCCTGAATTCACCCCAAAAGAGCCCGACATCAGGGTTTCTCATATGATTAAAGGCAGAACGCCCTCAGCTATTGGAAAGCCCGCAAAAGACCTCCTAGACAGCGAAAAAACCTTATATTACGAGCGTTGTGCATTCCTTATCGAATTGCACCAAGTCAAAGAAGTAATAAACGGAAATACCCTTACATTGTCCGTTGGAGGAGTGAGAAGCTACAATCAAGAGAATCTTTACAGCAAAAAGTCAGTTGAAAAATTCAAAATATTTATTGGATTTCAAAACAAAGTGTGTACCAATCTCTGCATTTCAACGGATGGTTTCAGTAATGAAGTCCGCATTTCATCAGTAAATGAGCTTGAAACCAATATGGTTAATCTGTTCAACAACTACGACCGTATAAAACATTTGGGGATGATGGAAAAAATGAGTCGATACACACTCAATGAAAACCAATTTGCATTTTTGATAGGCAAACTTCGGATGTACCAACATTTGGAAAAAGAGGGACAAAAAAGATATGGTACTTTCCTGCTCAACGATGGTCAGGTTAATTCGGTTGTCAGGGATTATTACACTTGCCCTAATTTTTCAAGGGATAAAAACCATAATATCTCTTTGTGGAACCTGTACAATCTATTCACTGAGAGCAACAAATCCAGTTATATCGATAACAACCTTGAGCGCAATGTAAACGTATACGAGTTCATCAATTTCATTGGTAATTCCCTTCAAAATGAACAACCCAATTGGTTTTTGCCATTATAATAAAATAGCTTTTTGTTACCACAATACCTCCTAAATAAAGAATGTTTTAAGGTAAATAAAACTGAAAAAATGAACAAAAATCAACTGGCTGAACAGCTAAAATACTGCTCTCCGAATATAATTTACGTGGTAACTTGGAACAATTTGCTCAAAAAAGTATTTTGTCCTTTCAGAGTTCAGACAAGAAACGATATCGGGGAGTATTATAAAGGGGAAATAGTGTGGGTAGAACAGGTAAAAGTAACTCCTGAGCTTAAAACCATCTTTGTGATTAATGGCGACGCCTATTACTACTACCATTTTGATATTATTATATAGCCTTTTGCTGTATTGGAGTATGCTGTATTTTGTATAACCAAACTTTTGAGACGGTCTCCATTATCAAAAACCACTGAAAACGTAATTAGCTGATATAATTGCACTAACTGCATTGATTGCATATAGATGTTCATAACTTTCAATGCAGTTTATTAAAATAATGATTAATTTTATAACTGTTCTTTCCTGAGAAATTAAGTGTTATCCATGACCAACTAGAATGGATAATAAATACTTATAAAAAAAATCAAGGTTAAGAACGTAAGTTCTTTTACATTATGTATTTTGATTTTAAGTGTTCGTGCCCTATTATCTTTTTATTAATTTAAAACAATTTGGGCATGGTTGTTCTTATATGTTATATGAGTACAATAAAATTTTCTCTTGCAAGGGAGATGTACAAAGAGATGCCTCCAAAAAAAATGCTGTGGAGTGGTGTAAAAGAGAAATCTTTCGGGTTGGTTTTTGGTCCACCTAAATCAGGAAAAACTATTTTCTGTGAATATTTAGCGATATCAATTGCAATCGGAAGGGAGAGTTATTTTAACCATTTTTTAGATGGAAATCCCAAAAAAGTCCTTTTTATAGGATTAGAAGAAAGTTTTGAAAGCAGATTAGGTAGAAACATTTTGCAATATGAGACTCTCACAGAAGAGGAAAAGTTGCTTATGGATGAAAACTATGATGTCCAAGAAATTGACTTCCCAAAATTTGTTATAAGCAAGGAAAATTGGGAAAACCTATATCAAACCATTGAGGGATCTGGTGCTGAGGTTGTTTTTATTGACAGCATCACTAGAATGAATCATGGCAAACTTGAGGATAGTAAAACAGCTGAAGAAATAATGTCCAGATTGAGGGTTCTTTCTCAGGAATTAAATATTACTCTCTTTGCTATCCACCACACTCCGAAACTTCATGGTAATCCAATAACTATGGACGGCATAAAAGGTAGTTCTGTTTTTGCTCAAGAATCGGATTTCGCTATTGGAATCAATCGTACTGACCGAAATCACAGATACGTTAAAAATGTGTTTTTTAGATACGACAATGACGATGACGAATTTGTTAAAGAGTTTGAAATCAGTGCTAATGCTTGTCCTAGTTATTCTGGCGAGGTGGATGAGGATGAAATTCTTCAAAGATTAGACAGGAGAAGAGCAGTGGATAAGAGAGAGGTCATGAAAGACTTTTTTAATTCTAATCCAAACGTAATTTATACTCTTAAGCAAGCAGTTGATGTTTTGAAGCCTTTAGTTGGTTTACAAGAAAGACAAATTAAAACTTATCTTTCTGAATTATCTAATAATCAAAAGATTAAATGCTATGAAAGAGGGCATTATAGCTCTGTATATTACAGGTCTATCGGAGAAGGAGGTAAAAATGAGTAATTATATTGTTTACAAATCTGAAAATGCATTTACCGGGGAAATCTATATTGGTGCAACTACCAAATCGTTAGATCAAAGGAAAAATGATCATTTACAGAAATCTTGTAAAGGGTCTAATGTCCTCTTTCATCAGGCAATTGGCACATATGGTTCTGATTCGTTTATTTGGAAGCAACTTGATTCAGCCGCATCATTAAATGAACTAGCTGAAAAGGAAACCGAATACATTTATATGTACGACAGTTTTCAAAATGGTTATAATTCAGACAAAGGAGGAGGCTTTAAAAAAACAGTTTATCAATATAATATTGAAACTGGCGAATTGATCAATTCTTACGATGACTTAGTTAGTGCAGGTAATGCAGTCAATGCAAACAAAAGAAGCATTAGTAATGCTTGCTTGCATACCAACAAAACATGTAGGGGTTATCATTGGAGCTATTCAAGTACATCGGATTTAAGTTCAACCCTTGATCTGAGAAAAAAAACAGTTAATCAACTTTCTTTAGATGGTGGTTTAATAGCTCGCTATGAATCAGCATCCGAAGCATCAAGGAAAACAGGAATATCCAAAACCTGTATTACTAGGTGTTGTCGAAAAGAAAGAGAACAAACAGGTGGCTTCCTTTGGGAATACATCTAAAAAAACTAAGGCAGCTCGTAAGAACTGCCTTTTTTATCCTTTGCGGATATTTTGAATTACAATCATATATCCAAACAACTCTGTTATTAAAGTCTGTCATAGTTTATATTTTAGTGTAATTTGGTTTTCCAACATTTTCAATTGGAAAGTGGCAACACTTTTCTGGAGCGAATTCTTTTCGGATATGGTTCGTAATTTTACCACTATTCCCATCATAAGATAGATAAACACCATCACTGTTTCCAGTCCAACCAGTTACTAAATCAACGAAAACACCGACTGCTGTTGAAGCCAAAACACCATTTGGCCATACAACCTGTGGTCTGCCTCCCACATTTCCATATTTAGCTGCTTCTTTTGCTAGCTTTTCTTCTGTCAAAAAACCATAACAACTCATACAAGGCATACCTGGCATAGATAAAATTATCTGCCCGCTCATAGAATATCCGCCAGAATGATGAACATCCATTCCAATATCTATCAGAGGTATTAAGAAACGTCTTAATTCAGCTTCTAATTGTTGCCTCTCTGTATATGAATCTACACTTCCAAAAATTATATCACATGTTTGTAATTCTTCAGGAGCCTGTTGCCACTTTTTGGCTATAAGTGTCAATTCTGCTTTAGGAAATATTTTTTTAATTACTCTTTTAGCAATATCAATTTTAAACATTGCTTTTTTAATGTCTGTATACACACCACCAACTAATCGATTTAGATTTGTATCCTCCATTTTGTCATAATCAAAAATGGTTATGTTTTTAACTCCTAAATGGGCTAATTGTTGCCCAATATGAGAGCCACCACCTCCGTAGCCGATTATCCCCACTTTTATATTCTCAAATAAAAATTGTGAATTAGCACCCAAAAAAGATTGTCTATCAAATATTAAATCTTTAACCGACCCTTTATTTGGATATTGTAATAAAAAAGGATAGCCAACCACACTTATTGAATCAGATTTTATGCTTAAATAGAATGCATCCCTACTCAAAATGAGAAATCCATTAGTATGTTTTGGGCAATATTATTCAAACTTTTTACAATTCCGGGCAAACTTTTTGCATCCGTAAAACTTGGGGAAGGCCTTCCTGAATGGTCATGAAGATGAACATGAAAACAACCACAGTCTTTTTCAAATACACCTTGCATAGCAACCCTTATAGCATTCGAGTTAATTTTTGCACCAACCTCCTCATCATTAATATAATCATTATCGTTTACTGGTAAATAATCAATTGCTATTACCAAGGTCACATCAGAAGATAATTTAACAGTTTTTGCAAATAAAAAACCCACCCGCTCATAGGCAAAAGGATGAGGCCGTTTTAAATCTGAAAGCATTTTTTTATGTAGCTCTTCAGGAATTCGAAACTTTAAATTTTGTTTTTTATTTTTCATCTCAAAGCACCTAAATGAATTAATAACATTTCTGACAATCTCAAACCTGAGTTTACTCTCCATGAGATTGCGTACCAATATTCACCAAGAATTCTAACACCAATTCTGTTCCAATTACCAGCCTTTGGGGTTCCAGTAATTTGGGCTGAATAAAATAGGGTCGATTCATATCCATCCTTTTGAGATGGACACAGCAATGCATTGACAACATTTGGTTTGCAGTAATCAGGAAGCTGCAGGTTGTCAATTCTTATATAGGTATAACCCCCATCCTGAGCAATGCTCAAGTCTGGGGCTATACTTTTTAATTCTAAAATCTGATCTTCGGAAAAGTCCATTGAGTAAAAAATTAAGATGAAGATCCGTCTCTTACGTGACTAAAAAACTTTTCGCAACCCTTAATCAATATTGAAGAATCATCAGCTAATGGAACTAGTTTCCCATTAATTAATTCTTCAAGTTCATGGGCTTGTGGAACTCCTCCAAGTTTTTTGATTTCCACAACAGTATGCTTACCTCTTGAAATAGAGTAAGGCTTAGTGTTAATGTCAATTTCAACTAATCTAGACCCTTCGTGTTTATGAGAAAAGAACTGCTCAATTCCGGGGCGAGCTAAATCTACCTTTGTTTCGTCGGAAATAATCTCATCCTCCCACGGTCTCTCTATATCAAGAAAGATCTTATCTTCTTTAGGGATATTACCTAACTTTCTCACTTCAGAGCCTGATATATACTGCTCTTTCCATTCGAATTTTTTACTATTGATAATTAATTCTAATAATGACTTCTCCTTTTGGGCATCTTTGCCCCCGTTGTTATTTTCCATCTTATATGAGTTTTAAATTTTTAAAATAAATAATCCGTGACGCTTATCATTTCAGCGACAACAATTGAAAATCAATTCTTTAATAAAGTTTGTAAATTGCTTATTTTAAAATTTTAATTACACATTGCAGAAAGAATAAAGCCACTAAATAGCTATATTTCATTAAATTAACATATAAAACTTGTGTAATAATTTTGAAGGAGTTACTTTTGTGGTCTCACATACAAAAATATCTAGAAGCTAAGCAGGCTACTGCTGACCTTCAAAATTACTCAACAAGTCAGGCTAATCCCTGGCTTTTTTTATTTTCAAAATGCACTAAGACATTTATTCATAACACAAATGTAATCAAAATATTTAAACATGCAAATTATAAAGTTGTTTTTTTACAAATGTTTGTATTGCAAACATTGTTTATAATACAAACATATTGTTTTGTCTATTTTTTTTACTATATTTATACATGTTTTGATTAAAAAAAACATATATTCGCACAAAATAAGGAGAGCTATGAAGAGTTTCAATTCGATTTTGTACCAAATTCTTGGTGCAAATATCAAATCACGCAGGGAAGAACTCAATATGAATCAAAATGAATTAGGTGAAAAAGTTGATATTGGAAGAGCTTCTATTTCTAATATTGAAAAGGGCAGACAAAAACCACCTCTATCTGTAATTTATAAAATATGCCATGAATTGGATGTAGATGTGCATTCAATTTTACCAACATATGTCGAAATTGAAAATGAGTTAAAAGTTGAAAACGAAAGCTCGTTTAAAAGCCTTTTCGATCATTATGATTTGGATGAAAGCACTCAAAAAGAAATTGACGATTTATTTAAAGATTTATAAAATGTTATATAAACACATTGAAGAAAAGGCGGAAGAAGTTTTAAAAAATGAAAACTTTCATACACCAGGATTTGATATTTTTAAATTGATAAAAAAATTAAATATTGAAGTTGTTCCTAAACAATTCAATGATGATATTTCAGGTTTTTTAGCTATAAATAATGGAAAAGTAGTTATATCATATAATGTAAATGAAGGCTTAGAGCGAAGAAGATTTACAGTAGCCCATGAATTAGGACATTTTTTTCTACACTCTAAAAGCCAACCATTATTTGTAGATAAACCTCCGAAAATAATGTATAGAAATAACGCCTCTTCTACTGGAGAAGTATTAAAAGAAAGGGAAGCAAATGCTTTTGCAGCCGCAATACTAATGCCTCAAAGCTTGATTATAAGTGAAATTGACAAATTAATAGAAAATGACGCTTCAGAAATAATATCAAAGCTTGCAAAAAAATTTAAGGTAAGCGAACAGGCAATGTCATTTCGATTATCTAACCTTGGATATTATATAGGATAATTAACTTCTTAAAAAAACATTAAAAGGTATACAATTCGGTACCAAAAAAAACAACACGATTTCAATCTATTGGATTTCAACGTTAAACCGTCCTTGGTTCGAGCCCAAGAGGGGGAGCTTAATAAAAAGACTATCAGTGATGATGGTCTTTTTTTTTGCTATAAGTCCTAGTAAAATCAAGGATCAGGTGCAAAAAGTTGGGGATTATGCATAAAGATTAGATAATCTAAACAAAAGAAGAAATCTATTTTCTGACTCCCCTAAATTGAGATCTAAAAGCTTTTGTTTTTGCTTTAAAAGATTCAACAGAAGCATTGGTACTTCTATTGTCAAAGTAATTTAAGATTGATTGTTAATTAAGTTATGGTGTTTAACAGAAGATTGAAGCTTTTAAGCTGTTTTAAAAGAATCTACATTGGGTAAAAGTTTTGGGATGTATGTTTTGCCTGTGTTTATCAATAGATTCT
>NZ_DATIDY010000217.1:0-24198 GCF_035456085.1 Flavobacterium sp. | reverse complement strand
CAACTCCTGGTACAGAAACGGCATCTTTATTTCGTTCTAAACCTGGTTATTTTGGTCGTCCTTGGTCTGCTAATGGCGAGGTTGTCTTTTATAATACTACGATTGAAACTTCTGATAATCCAAGTTTCTCAGGACAATCTTTAATAGTTGCTGCTGGATGGAATAATTCATTAGGATCATCATCAACTAGTGTGTATGAATACGGAACTATTGAAAAATCAGGGGAAAATAATCAGGCAGGTAGAATAAGTTGGTCAACTAAGCCAACAACTCCTGTTTTAACAGATGGAACTGCTATTACCACATTGAATTTCACTAAAGGTAGTGACGGTTGGGATCCATTTCCGCAATTAATTACTAATGATCCATCACTTGGAATTAAAAAATACCAACCACAATCTGCAGTAAATGTTTTTGGTTCTAAAAATAAAATTGCTGTTTCGAATGTGAAATCTAAATCTCAAGTTTTAGTTTATGCTATAACTGGCGCGTTAGTAAAATCATTTGAAATCGATTCAGATACTAATTTTGACATGAAATCAGGAATTTGGATTGTAGTTGTACAAGCAGAAGATGGACAAAAAGCTGTTAAAGTAATGACTTACTAATTCTTTAACTGTTTACTATTTATAGAAAATCCTGAGTGAAAACTCAGGATTTTTTTTGTCTTTTTTTGTTGATGTGGTGTGATTTTATAAAATAAGTAGAGATGCACTGCAGTGCATCTCTACTGTATTTTGATGAAAAATCCTGTTGGCTGGTAATTGTTTTTAGATTAAAATAATTTTGCAATCTCTCCATTCACAAATTCCAGGAAACGCTCGTCTTCTTCTGTAAAAGGATCAATCACGTGGCTGTCAATATCAATTTGACCAATGTTTTGACCATTTACAAAAAGTGGAACCACAATTTCTGATTTTACTGTGAAACTACAGGCTATATAGTTGTCTTGTGCACTAACATCTGGAACAACAAAGTTGGCATTGCTTTCCGCTACTTGTCCGCAAATTCCTTTTCCGAACGGAATAACGGTGTGGTCAGTTTCTGCTCCAACATAAGGACCAAGGTGTAATGTTTTGGTTTCGTGATTGGCAAAATAAAATCCTACCCAGTTGTAGTACGAAATAGAATCGCTTAATAGTTGGCAAATTGCCAAAAGTTTTTCGTCTCTGCTAAGAGTTAAGTTTGTTGTTATTTCGGTTACTTTCGGTTGTAATTCTTGAAAAGTCATAATCTAATATTTTTTTACAAAAGTATTTAATGCTAATTCTTTAATTGCATAAATTTGGCGAAAATTTAATTTTGAAAAAATATTTTACTCAATACAAACCTTTTCTGGTTTTTCTGGCTAGTTTTTTTGGTTGCTATATTTTGCTTACGCTACTTTACCAACTTTATTTATCGGGTTTTGAAAACAATAAAGTAGACTCCATAACTTACTTGGTTGGCCAAAATACAGAAAGTGTAATTTCATGGTTCTATCAATCGATTCGGGTTTTAGACTCAGAGAATGAACCTTTTCTCAAAGTCTTTTTTCAAGGGATATATGTCGTTCGAATTGTCGAAGGTTGCAATGCAATAAGTGTGATTATTTTATTTATTTCATTTATTGTCGCTTTTTCGGGAACTTTAAAAAATACTTTGCTTTTTATTGTTGTTGGAAGTTTGTTGATTTATATTTTAAACATACTCCGTATTGCAGCTTTGGTGGTGCTGATTTTTAATTTTCCTGCCCAAAGTCACATACTACATGATATTTTGTTTCCTGCTATAATCTATGGGTTGGTCTTTGTTTTATGGATAATTTGGGTTAATAAATTTTCAAAATATGCTAAATAAAATATTTCAAAACAAAGCCCGTATTTTTTGTGTAGTTCTATCAGTAGGATTGTTAATGCTTGTACGAGCTTACGAAAGCCAATTGTTTTATGATCCTTTTTTGATTTATTTTAAAAGTGATTACCAGCATTTGCCGTTGCCAGAATTTAATTCGGGAATGTTGTTTTTAGGATTGCTATTTCGTTATTTTTTGAATACAATTCTTTCGTTAGGGATTTTATATTTTCTTTTTAAGGATAAAGAAATGATTTGGTTTGCTTCAATTTTATATTCTTTATTGTTCCTGATTCTTATAGTTGCATTGTTTTTTATTCTTTATTTATTTAAAAATGATGAAAACTTAGTGCTCTTTTATGTGCGACGGTTTTTAATTCAGCCTTTGTTTGTAATTGTTTTTATTCCGGCGTTTTATTTTCAAAAGCTTAAAAGATAGTAGTAATCTATATTTTGTTGCCACAAATACTTGGACAAATTGTAGGAATGCAAGTTAAAGTATGTCTAAATTCATTACGGCACTTTATCTGATAACAAGTTTGGGATGTATATTTAATAGCTTTGACTTTTTTTAATATTAAATTTCATTTTGAAAGTTTTAACACTCGTTTGAAAAAATCAGTTTATAAAAGTGGTATTTTTGTAAAATGAAAATTAAGAAACACATAAGCATTTTTCTTGCGATTCTATTATTGGTTTCCAATGTAGGATTTGCTTTTGACGTGCACTATTGTGGCGGAAAAATTTCATCTATTACTCTTCATTCTGATATTTCTTCACCAAATGTTCAGGCTCAAAAAGGCTGCTGTGAAAAAGTAGCTGGCAAAAAAGATAGTTGTTGCAAAGACAAGAAAATCATCGTTCAGAAAAAAGCAGATGACAAAATCATCAAATCTTTTTCGTTCCAATTTGATTATGCTTTTGTAATTCCAGAACAAAAATCTATTGTTTTTAAATCTGTCCCTAGTTTTAAAAATGATTATTCACTTACGTACTATTGTGATGCAAATGCACCACCACTTTTCAAGCTGTACAGCCAATATCTCCTTTACGACACGTTATAATTTTTAATTTAGGTTGAAACCATTTTGTGTGGTTTAACATTATTAATTATTATAATAGAAATCATGAATAAACAATCAATAATAGTATTATTACTCTTGCTGGTTTGTTTTAGTTCCTATTCTCAAGAAGATTTAAAGGAAGTAAAAGTGCAAACCAAACGCAAGGGAATACAAAAGTCATATACCTTAACGGGAAATACAACGCTAGTAACCCAAAAAGAATTACTTAAAGCGGCATGTTGTAACTTGGCCGAAAGCTTTGAAACCAACCCTTCTATTGATGTCAATTTCTCAGATGCTTTGACAGGAACTAAACAAATCAAAATGTTGGGACTTACAAGTCCTTATCTATTGATGACTCAGGAAAATGTGCCTTCTGTTCGAGGAGCTTCACAGATTTATGGACTTTCCTTTACACCCGGAACCTGGATAGAAAGTATTCAGATCAGCAAAGGTGCAGGAAGTGTAATAAATGGGTTCGAAAGTGTTTCGGGACAAATTAATACTGAATTGGTAAAACCTTTATCAGGAGCTCCTTTTTTATTAAATCTATACGGTTCAACCGATTCTCGGTTTGAATTGAATGCCAATTTCGATCATAAATTATCTGATAAATGGGCTACGAGTTTGTTGCTTCATGGCAATATGCGAAATTCCAAAATGGATAACAATGATGATGGATTTTTGGATAATCCTCTGCAAAAGCAAGTTAATTTAATTAATCGCTATCAGTATTATAATGCCGAAACTGGTTGGGTAAGTTTTATTAATTTTCAATTTATGGATGATAAGAAACAATTAGGTCAAGTTGATTTTAATTCTGATACTGATAAAGGAACTACTAATCATTGGGGTTCTGAAATTGATACTCGAAAAATCGATGTTTCTTCAAAAGTTGGATACGTTTTTAAAGACATGCCTTTCCAAAGTATCGGTTTTCAAAATGCATTTTCAAGCTACAATCAAGATTCTTATTTTGGTTTGAATGGCTATAATATCAGACAAAACAGTTTTTATTCGAACTTGATTTTTAATTCTATTATTGATAATGATAGAAACAAGTTTGCTACTGGTTTGAATTTTACTTATGACGATTATTCGGAGTTTTTGAATGCAACCAATTACAGTAGAATTGATAATACTGTGGGAGCTTTCTTTGAATATACTTTTGATAATCATGATAATTTCAGTTTGATATTGGGTGGGAGAGTAGATTATGGAAATCGTTTAGGTGTTTTTGTTACACCAAGAGTTCATTTGAAATACAACCCTTGGGAGAAAGGAGTTTTTCGTGCTTCAGTAGGAAGAGGAAAACGTTCTGCTAATATTTTTGCCGAAAATCAAAATCTATTTGCCAGCTCCAGAAGTTTTAGCATTATAAATGATGGTGGAAAATTATACGGTTTAGATCCAGAAATTGCTTGGAATTATGGTCTTAGCTTTATGCAGGCATTCAAAATATTCAATAGAAATGCGGATGTAACAGCCGATTTTTATAGAACAGATTTTCAAAACCAAGTAGTTGTAGATGTTATGGAAAGTCCACAATCTGTGATTTTTCATAATTTGAATGGTGCTTCGTATGCAAATAGCTTTCAACTAGAATTTAATTATGAATTGGCGAGACGTTTAGAATTGCGTACGGCGTACAAATACTATGATATCAAAACCGATTATTTGTCAGGAACCTATCAACGACCTTTACAGGCAGCCCATCGTTTCTTCGGAAATTTAGGGTATGAAACTAATCTGACGGACAAAAAACAACAATGGAAATTCGATTTTACCTACAATTGGATAGGCGAACAACAAATGCCAACGACTGCTTCAAATCCTGTAGAATATCAACTTCCTGAAAAATCACCAGCTTATTCGTTGATGAATGCTCAGGTTACAAAAGTGTTTTCGGATACTTTTGAGTTGTACGTAGGAGGAGAGAACATTGGTAATTATACGCAAAAACCTGCCATAATTGATCCGCAAAATCCTTTTGGCACTTATTTTGACGCAACTAATGTGTATGCTCCAATATTCGGTCAAATGTATTACGCAGGGTTGAGGTTTAAGATCAAATAAAAGTAATTTGGACTTGATTTAGGTATTAAGAATCAAGTATTAAGTATTAGGAGTAAAGAATAAATGAATACATAAATAATTTGAAGTTAAAATAAAAATAATAAAATATAACATCATGAAAAATATAGTAAAAAATATAGTAGCAGTAACTCTAATGACATTCATCGGATTAACAGCACAAGCTCAGGACAAAAAAAATAAAAACGCCAAATACACAACCGAAGTAAACGGAAATTGTGAACAATGTCAGAAACGAATTCAAAAAGCTGCGTATTCTGTTCCAGGTGTAAAAACAGCTACTTGGGATGTAGGAACTCATCAGTTGAGTGTTGTTATTAATGAAGAAAAATGCTCAATGAACGATGTAAAAAAAGCAATTGCCAAAGTTGGGCACGATACAGATAGCATAAAAGCTACTAAAGAAGATTATGACAAACTTCATACCTGTTGTCAATATGATAGATTATAATCTGTTTCTATAAAATAAGATGATTAGAAAAGTGACAATTGTATGGTAAATACGATTGTAAATTTTCTAGAAATGTGTAAAAAAGCGTCAAAATCACAAGGTATTTTGGCGCTTTTGGCAGTTTTTAACCGTTAATAAAACTTTAAAATAATGTATGGTATTGTAGGTCATATAAATTATCATTACTTTCACACTTTAAATAAAACACAACATATTTATGGAATGCGCATGACTCATAGTCGGTTACAGAAACCGTTTATGAAAGGCCCAATTACATATGACCGATAAAAACAAAAAATAGATATATATGAATAATTTTGAATGGACCCAATTAGTAAATCCTGAATTTTATATAACTTTTACAATTGGTGGCGTTCAACTGGGTTTATATATTGTTTTGTTTATTGTCTTTGCCGAAACTGGTCTTTTTGCTGGTTTTTTTCTTCCTGGCGATAGTTTGCTTTTCCTTGCTGGAATCTACAGTAGAGATTTGATTCAGAATGTTCTTTTTATAGAAAGCGATTTTATAAATCTTATTATACTATCCTCGTTGGTCGCTCTATCTGGTGTATTTGGAAACATGGTTGGGTATTGGTTTGGAGCCAAAAGCGGCTATTATTTATACAATAGAGAAGATACCCTTTTGTTTAAGAAAAAATATTTATTACAAGCAAAAGAATTTTTTGAAAAACATGGTGGAAGAGCTATCATATACGCAAGATTTTTGCCGATTGTGAGAACCTTTGCGCCGATTGTGGCTGGTATTGGTAGCATGGACAAAAAGAAATTCATGTTCTACAACATATTGAGTTCTATTCTATGGTCATTCATCCTAATATTTGCTGGACATTATTTGTACGGATTTTGTTTAGAACAATGGGATATTGACTTAAAAGAACATATCGAAAAAATTGTAATCGGAATTATTTTGGTGTCGACTTTACCAGTTTTCTTGAAACTGATTAAGAAAAAAGTTACCCATAAATAATTTTTGATCTCGTGAAATTCACAATACTTTTAAGAATAAATATATCTTCATATAATTAATTAGGATAAGCATTTTTTAAGATCCAGTCAGCATAATGTTTTCGAGACAAAATTGCATTAACTGTTACATACTTTAGATTCCGTAATTTCTTTTACTAAAATGCCGTCAAGATAGGTAAATTGAAAAGCGAACGATGCGCTGTTCGTCTCAATCACTAATGCAGACATCTTGCTCGTACTCAATTTTATTTTCTCAACATCTTATCTACTTCGCTCAATTTCCCATCAACTTCTTCTATTTTTAATCCCAGAAGATTCGCAATTAAAGGATAAACAGAAACATTCTGAAAGGAACCAACTTCTTTGTTTACTTTAAAATTGGGACCTTTAGCATAAAAAATAGCCTGCATGTCTTTCGTTCGATTATCATAGCCGTGAGTACCGCCTTTTATGATTTGAGCTGAATTATTAACTAAACTATATCCTTTTTTGGCTTCAATAACAAAGTCATGAACACGCGGATTACTTCCAAAATGAAATCTTTTTGGGACATCGCTTGCTTTCCAGAATTTAATATGCGGCACTTTTTTCAAGGCACGAGCAATAGAATCCTGACAACCGGGTCTTGCCTGAATACTCATAATAGGATTAATAACATCTTTATATCCTAGCCATTCTGGTTTTAAATAATCTAAAATCACAACCTTTTTTTCATTGCTGATGTCTGTCATTCCGTGGTCTGAAACAATGATTAAATTTATTTCTTTTCCGATAGACAACTGATCTAATCTAGAAGATAATTGCCCCATTAACGAATCCATTTTTCTGACTACTTTTTCATTTTCAGGCGAAAGAGGTCCAAAATTGTGTCCAGTGCCATCAGGTTGATCAAAATATAAGGTGATTAGATGAGGACGTTGTTTTTCAGGTAACTGTAACCATTTAATAACAGTGTCAATTCTAGTTCCGAAAGCGATTTTATCGTCATATTCTTTGTAAATGCTTGGTCGCTTCTGATCGGTATCAGATCCTGGCCAGAAAAAGGAAGCGGTCTTTACACCTTGTTGTTCGGCTACATTCCAAATCGGATTCCCGCCATAAAATCGCGAATCATTTTTCGCTTTTGTGGATAATGCAAAATATTCGTTTAGTGTACTATCATAAAAAACATTATTTATAATTCCGTGATGATCAGGATAAAGTCCAGTAACGATAGAATAATGATTTGGAAAAGTTTTGCTAGGGTAGGAAGGACGCATTGATTTGGCATGCACACCTTCTTTAGCTATTTGATTAAGATTCGGAAGTTTAAAATGTTTAGCATAATCCCATCTGAAGCCATCCATAGAGACCAATACAACATAAGTTTCTTTTTTAGTTTGCGAATGTATAAGGTTACAAAGAAGAAAAAATGTAATAGATAATAATTGAGTAATTTGTTTTCTCATGTGCAATTTTAATGGAATTGTAAAGATACTAATAAACCTTTTTTGAAGAAAACAACTATGTTAAGCTAATATGTTTTTATTGCAAAATAATTTGATTTTAAAAACAGAAAAACCGCCTAGTTTAAAACTAAGCGGTTTTATGGATGTTAAATTGGTACAGATGTACAGCAGTAGAGATGTACAGCAGTAGAGATGCACTGCTGTGCATCTCTACTTCATCATATATCAAATATCATAATTTGTATATAAAAAGATTACATCATGCCTGGCATTCCTCCGCCCATTGGGTGAGCTCCGCCAGCAGAATCTTCTTTAATATCGATTAATGCACATTCAGTTGTCAAGATCATTCCTGCAACAGATGCAGCATTTTCTAATGCGATACGAGTTACTTTTTTAGGATCGATGATTCCGGCTTTAAGCATGTCAACATACTCATCAGTTTTAGCATTATATCCAAAATCTCCAGTACCTTCAGAAACTTTAGCAACTACTACAGAACCTTCAAGACCTGCGTTTTCAACAATAGTTCTCAAAGGAGCTTCAACTGCGCGAGAAATGATTTGGATTCCTGTTTTTTCATCTGCATTGTCAGAAACAATTGAGCTTAAGTTGTTTTTAGCTCTTAATAAAGCTACTCCACCACCAGCAACAATTCCTTCTTCAACAGCAGCACGAGTAGCGTGAAGCGCATCATCAACACGGTCTTTTTTCTCTTTCATTTCAACTTCAGAAGCAGCACCAACATAAAGAACAGCAACACCACCAGCTAATTTAGCTAAACGCTCTTGCAGTTTTTCTTTGTCATAATCAGAAGTTGTAGTTTCCATTTGACCTTTGATTTGGTTGACACGATTTTTGATCATATCAGCATCTCCAGCGCCGCTTACAACAGTTGTATTGTCTTTGTCGATTGTTACTCTTTTTGCAGAACCTAGCATTTCAAGAGTAGTATTTTCTAAAGTATAACCCCTTTCTTCAGAGATTACAGTTCCACCAGTTAAGATGGCGATATCTTCAAGCATTGCTTTTCTTCTGTCACCAAAACCAGGAGCTTTAACAGCTGCAATTTTCAAAGCACCACGTAATTTGTTTACAACCAATGTTGATAAGGCTTCCCCATCAACATCTTCAGCAATGATCAATAATGGTTTTCCAGATTGCGCTACTGGCTCAAGAACAGGCAATAATTCTTTTAAAGAAGAAACTTTTTTGTCATA
The DNA here is from genome assembly GCF_035456085.1 of Flavobacterium sp. Taxonomy (GTDB): domain Bacteria; phylum Bacteroidota; class Bacteroidia; order Flavobacteriales; family Flavobacteriaceae; genus Flavobacterium. The sequence continues at coordinate 15,101 of NZ_DATIDY010000217.1, read as the reverse complement.
CAAAAGGATGTATGGATTTTCAAGTTCAGCTTCCATTTTTTCTGGGTTTGTTACAAAGTATGGAGAAAGATATCCTCTGTCAAATTGCATACCTTCAACAACATCTACAAACGTATCCGTTCCTTTGGCTTCTTCAACAGTGATTACACCTTCTTTTCCAACTTTTGCGAAAGCATTAGCGATTAATTCACCAATAACTTCATCATTATTAGCAGAAATAGAAGCAATTTGTTTAATTTTTTCAGAATCGCTTCCTACTACTTTAGCTTGTTTTGCAAGATCAGCAACTATTGATTCAACAGCTTTGTCGATACCTCGTTTCAAATCCATTGGGTTTGCGCCAGCAGCAACGTTTTTCAAACCTTCTTTTACGATGGCTTGTGCTAAAACAGTAGCAGTTGTAGTTCCGTCTCCAGCTAAATCATTAGTTTTTGAAGCTACTTCTTTAACCATTTGAGCTCCCATATTTTCCAATGGGTCTTTCAATTCAACTTCTTTGGCTACAGTAACACCATCTTTAGTTACATTTGGTCCACCAAAAGATTTTCCAATAATAACGTTACGTCCTTTTGGTCCAAGGGTTACTTTTACTGCATTTGCTAATGCGTCAACTCCACGTTTTAAACCGTCACGTGCTTCAATATCAAATTTTATATCTTTTGCCATTTTATTTTTTCTGTTTAAAGTTTAATTAGTTTAAAGTTTTAAGTTTATCTTGATACTTAATTCTTCCGACTTAATACAATTTATATAATTGCTAAAATATCGTCCTCACGCATAATTAAATAATCTTTTCCTTCTAGCTTTAATTCGGTTCCAGCATATTTCCCGTAAAGCACAGTATCACCAATTTTTACAGTCATGGTATGGTCTTTAGTCCCATTTCCTACTGCTACTACTGTTCCTTTTTGCGGTTTTTCTTTGGCTGTATCTGGAATAAAAATTCCTGACGCCGTTTTCGTTTCAGCTGCAACAGGCTCGATAAGAACTCTGTCTGAAAGAGGTTTAATGTTTAATGTCATGATTTTTTATATTTATGTTATTATTAATTTGTTTTTCTTCTTTTCAGAAATTATGCCATAGTATATTTACTGACATTTTTTCTTATAAAAAATGCCAGCTTTTGACAGGCTGGCATTCTATATATTTTTTGTTGTAGATGATTATTTTGCAGGAGCAGCCGGAGCAGGAGTAGCTGGCACATTTTGAGCAGGTACATTTGTTTTTGGAGCTGCAGATTCAGTTTTGTCAATGATTTTTGAATCTGAATCGCTTAAAGTTCCTGTGAAACTTAAGCCAGAAAGCAAAATTAAAGCAATTAATATAGTCGCTAATGTCCAAGTACTTTTGTCTAAGAAATCAGTTGTTTTCTGAACACCACCTAACATTTGAGAACCACTTATTGTAGAAGAAAGTCCACCACCTTTAGGGTTTTGAACCATGATTACTACGATCAATAGAAAACATACTATTGTAATTAAAACTAAAAAAATTGAAAACATACTATTTATTGTTAATTGTTATTTTGTTGTATTATCTTAATATCTTTTATACGGTCTGCAAAGAAACTACTTTTTTCTGGATATTTCAAAATTAATATCTCATAAGCTTGTATCGCTTTTTGATATTTTTTTTGCTCCAAATAAACCTTTGCTAAAGTCTCGGTCATTAAATAAGAATTATCTTCTTTGTTAAGATCCAAGTTTGGTGTAAAGACAGCTCCGGGCTTGATTGGCGGAATTTTTGGGCTGGTTTCTATGAACTTATCTATTAATTCGGCTTTTTTCTTTTTCTGCTCGTCAATGACAGGTTCAGGTTTTATAGGTACGCTTGTCTTCTCTTTTGGGATTTCACGAATTATAGGTTGTATTCTCGAAATTTGAAGCCATTGATGAAAAGAATGTGTCTCGGATTTTGAAAAATCTATTGGTTTTCCAATTTCTAATTTTTCTTCTATTTGTATTGTTTTTTCGTCAGTTTCTGGAGTTGATTCTTTAATAGAACCAAGTATCGATTGCTCAATTTTTTTATCTATTTCGATTTTGTCTATAAAAAGAGAATTGCTGTAAGTATTTGTAGCTTCTTTTATTGAAGTCAAAATAGAGTTTTCCAAAGGAGTTTTTCTTGCTGGCTCTTCTTCTTTAGTGATAACTTTACTATCGACTACAGTTATATTGAGCAATTCCTCTATTTTTTTCTCATACGTTTTTCTTTGAATAGCTGTAAATGATTCAGATGTTATAAAATCAAATAAAACACTTCGGTCTGTTGTATGAGCAGCAGCGATTTTTAAAGCAAAATTATATTTGTAGCTATTTTGATTGTAAAGTCCCTTTAGACGCAATGCTCGGGCACTTTGAAAGTATGGAAATTCATCCAATACTTTTTCTAATGCCAACGTTTGAGGATCGTCGATTTCTTCAGGTTGGTTTAGTAAATAATTATAACTACTAATGTTCATTTTTTATGTGTTCAGTATTATGATTTTGATATTTAGATTTAAATCGAATGCTAATTTACCACTTGGCCAACGATTCGTTGAAAATATCTTGAGTAATTCTTTCAAAAATTTCTTTGATCGCAGCATCTTTTGTCGCTCCTGTCAATTGTTGCGTTGCTGGGTAATCATAATAAAATTCAAAAGATTTTTCGAAATCATCTTTCTCATGTTTTTTATTTGTAAAGCGAACATTCACTCGAATTTTCAAACGGTTTTGCGCTGCTTTTTGATCTGCAGTTGCGGTCATCGGGCTAATTCGGTAATCTGTTATTTCTCCTTCATAGGTTAAATCAGCATTGTTTTTTACCAAGTGCAAATTTGTTTGATTTTGAATTAAATCCTGTAAAGTAAGCGTAAAAGTTCTATCTATACCAGGTTCAACCAAATCAGAATTATTTGGGAAAAAATTCACCTGATACGTATTGGCATCAATTTTACCGGTACCCGTAAAGTTATACACTGAACAGCTAACGGCTGTAATCAGAACAAAAAATAGTAATACTAAATGTGTTTTTTTCATGTTGTTAAAATGAATTCCAATTTAAAGACTATTGAAATTTAATGAATTTCCAAATGTAATCTTTTTTAGAATTTGAGTTTTGTTTTTATTACAAATTAAATTGTTTGATTTTTCGATATAATGTTCTTTCTGAAATTCCCAATTCATCTGCTGCAGCTTTTCGTTTTCCTTTATTTTTTTCTAATGACTTTTTGATCATTTCGATTTCTTTCTGTTCCAATCTTAAAATTTCTTCCTCTTCTATGGTTTCGGCCAAAAGATAGTTATGAGAATCTTGTTCTTCGTAGTTTTCCTCTACATTTGGATTGGACAAATAAGTATTACGTGGTTCTTCTTCAAAATCAATTTCGCTGTCATCTTCTTTGGAACCATATATTTTTTTGATCAATGATTTGTTGGTTTCCTGAACATTCGAATTTCCATTTTGCATTAATTCCAAAGTTAATTTTTTCAGATCATGCAAATCGCTTTTCATGTCAAAAAGGACTTTGTACAAAATTTCTCTTTCAGTATTAAAATCGCTATCGCTTTTTTTGTCTTTAATTACTGAAGGTAAAACGTTATTGTCTTCAGATGGTAAATACGATTGCAAAGTAGTGGCACTAATATCTCTGTTGGTTTCCAAAACCGAGATTTGTTCGGCTACATTTCGCAATTGTCTAATGTTTCCACTCCAACGAAATTTTTGCAAAAGCAAAATTGCACTTTCGTCCAATCTCAAAGGAGGCATTTTGTATTTGTTGGCAAAATCTGCAACAAATTTTCTAAACAATAAGTGAATGTCTTCTTTTCTTTCTCGCAACGGAGGAAGGACAATATCTACTGTGCTTAAACGGTAATACAAATCTTCACGAAATTTCCCTTTTTCTATAGCTTTGAATAGATTAACATTGGTTGCTGCTACGATTCGGACATTCGTTTTTTGAACTTGCGATGAACCTACTTTTATGAATTCCCCATTTTCTAAAACACGCAATAAACGTACTTGAGTTGTAAGCGGTAATTCTCCCACTTCATCAAGGAAAATGGTTCCGCCATTAGCAACTTCAAAATAACCTTCACGGGTGCTGGTTGCTCCTGTGAAAGCTCCTTTTTCGTGACCAAAAAGTTCACTGTCAATGGTTCCTTCTGGAATGGCACCGCAGTTTACAGCAATGTATTTTCCGTGTTTACGGTGGGATAAGGAATGTATTATCTTTGGGATGCTTTCTTTTCCAACACCACTTTCTCCAGCTACCAAAACCGAAATGTCGGTAGGAGCAACCTGAATGGCTTTCTCTATCGCACGATTAAGTTTCGGATCATTCCCAATAATTTCAAATCGTTGTTTTATATTTTGAACTGTTTCCATTTTTATAGTAAGGCTAGAAGCAATCTTGTTATTTTATTTTTACCACAAATTGCACAAATTTTCACAAATTCGTTTTCTATGTATTTATTAATCTTTTGTGAACTAATGATTTATTTTGAAAATTAGCGATTATTCCAACTGGGGTATCAGCTAGTTTCATATAATTTAATGTTTGTGCAAGATGGTCATTGCTAATTTCTTTTATTGATTTTACTTCGAGAATAATATCAGAGTAAACTACAAAATCGGCATAAAATTTATGTGGTAAAATAACCCCTTTATATTCTACTGCATACTCTTTCTCTCTTTCGTATGGAATGTTATGATTTTTGAATTCTATTTCTAATGCATCTTTATAAACTATCTCAAGTAAACCAGGACCTAATAATCGATGCACTTCCATACACAAACCAACAACTGTATAATTTTCATCTTTTTTATAATAGTATTCATTTGAATTACTCATGCTAATCTTTTAACCTAATTAATTTGTGAAAATTTGCGTAATTTGTGGTAAAAAAAATCAATTCATACTCGAATATCCAACAGCTTCCCCTATCAAAGTTCCGCTGGTACAACTTGTTATTTTTACATTGACAAAATCTCCAATCTTATAATTCTCTTTTGGGAAAACCACCGTAATGCTTTGTGAATTTCTTCCCGAAAACTCTTCGGCTGATTTTTTAGAAACTTTCTCAATCAAAACTTCGACTGTTTTTCCAATAAATTCCTCAGAACGAATCCTAGAGTGTTTTTGTTGCAAATCAACAATTTCCTGTAATCGTCGCAATTTGGTTTCATTCGGGACATCGTCTTCCATTTTTCTTCCTGCCAAAGTTCCCGGACGTTCAGAATAGCTATACATATAACCAAAATTATATTTTACATATTCCATCAAACTCAAAGTGTCTTGGTGATCTTCCTCAGTTTCTGTCGGGAATCCCGAAATCATATCTTGAGTTATAGCAGCATCAGGAATAATAGAATGAATTTTATCAATTAACGCCATGTATTCTTCACGAGTATGCAAACGATTCATTTCTTTTAGGATTCTGTTACTACCCGATTGAACAGGTAAGTGAATGTGTTTGCAGATATTTGGATATTTGGCAATAACGTGCAAAATACTCTCATGCATATCCTGTGGATTCGAAGTCGAAAAACGAATACGCATTTTTGGAAATGCAACCGCTACCATTTCTAATAATTGATCAAAATCAACAGCCGTTGCTTTTTGCATTTCGGTTGCATTGACAAAATCTTTTTTCAATCCACCTCCATACCATAAATAACTATCAACGTTCTGACCCAAAAGTGTGATTTCCTTAAAACCTTTATTCCACAAATCCTGAATTTCGTTCATGATACTTTGCGGTTCACGGCTGCGTTCACGTCCACGGGTAAAAGGCACCACACAAAACGTACACATATTATCACAACCTCTGGTAATCGAAACCAAAGCTGTAATTCCGTTGCTCATCAACCGAACTGGCGAAATATCTCCATAAGTTTCTTCTTTTGACAAGATTACGTTGATGGCATCACGACCATCTTCAACCTCGCTCAATAGATTGGGTAAATCTTTATATGCATCAGGGCCTACTACAAGATCCACGATTTTTTCTTCCTCAAGAAACTGACTTTTCAAACGTTCCGCCATACAACCCAAAACTCCAACCTTCATCTTCGGATTCACTTGGCGTTTCACAGCATTATATTTTTCCAGACGTTTGCGTATTGTTTGCTCTGCCTTGTCACGAATCGAACACGTATTAACCAAAACCAAATCGGCTTCTTCCAAAATCGAAGTCGTATTATAACCACCATCAGCTAATATGGAAGCCACTACTTCACTGTCCGAAAAGTTCATCGCACAGCCATAACTTTCTATAAAAAGTTTTTTAGTATTCTCAGGTTTATGTTCCAGAACAAGGCTGTTTCCTTGTTTGCTTTCTTCAATTATCTTTTCCATTTGGCTATTTTCAAAGCGCAAAGATAAGGGAATTACAGTGATTATGACAAGATGTCAGCCGAAGAATTAACAAAAATTAAAGGCATTTGAAGCTATTCCCGCTTTTCGTTACAAGTCCTCGCACCAAAAGTATAGTTTCTAAAGTTCCAGAAAGAGCTTCCGTTGGTCGCTTTTCTGCAACAGGAAACTTTTACTTTTGGTACTCCGGGCTTTTCACTACAATCGGGGCTAGGGCTTTAGGAAGTAAGTTTTATTTTTGGGCAAGTTTTTTCAGTACAATTTTTAAAAAAAAACTTGCAAAATAGACTAACTTAAAACATATAAAAATCAGTGATAATTTGAGAAGTTGATATAGTTTTTATTCCTGATTATTCGTGAAATTCGTGATAAAAAAATTATGGTAGCCTAAATTCTTTCAATAAAAACCCATTAGCAACCGCCTTAAAATCGACCAATTGATTTTGAATCCAAGTTTCATCATAACCTAATTCTTTAGCCAATAAATAAGCCACTTTTCTTGAACTTTCAATCGCAGCGCGAGCGTCTAGAAATAGTAATCGCACACGTCTGGCTAAAATATCTTCAACCGTAATAGCCATTTCGTGGCGAATTGCCCAAACCACTTCGGCCAAAGTGTACTCATAATTTGGATGTAATTTTTCAGTAAGCTCATGCTCGTCTTTTTGTAATTCTAAAATCGCATCGGCATCAGTTCCATAGACTAATAAATGGTTTTCAAAATCAGCTGAACTATTTGCCTTATTTCCATGAATAGATAATCTTTTAGTGTCGCTCTTTCTTTTAGGTAATTTATGAACTTCAATAGTTCTGTTTACAGTGTCTTCGGCAATTTTCCGGTAGGTAGTCCATTTTCCGCCAGTAACGCTAATTAACCCAGTTTTGGAAATAATTATTTTGTGGCTTCGGGAAACTTCTTTGGTGTTTTGTTCTTTTTTTCCTGGAACAGACAAAGGTCTCAATCCTGCAAAAACTGATAAAACATCGGCTCTTGTTGGTTTTTTTGTTAAATATCTTTGAGCCGTTTCTAGCACAAATTGAATTTCTTCTTCTAACGCTATTGGTTCTATGTCAGTTTTTTTGACCAAAGTATCAGTCGTGCCAACAACAATTTTATTATGCCACGGGACTGCAAAAAGAACTCTTCCGTCACTTGTTTTTGGAATCATTAAAGCGTTGTCTCCAGGTAGAAAAGACTTGTCAAATACTAAATGAATGCCTTGGCTAGGAATTATGTATTTTTTATAAACTGCATCATTCATTTTCATAATAGCATTGGTAAAAACTCCCGTTGCATTAATTACGGCTTTGCATTTTATAGTATATTCTATTTGGGTTTCTTGGTCGATTACTTTGACTCCAATAATTTGTTTTTTATTGTTTTTAAGTAGTTGAATGACTTTAAAGTGATTTAAGACACAAGCTCCTTGTTCAATAGCAGTTTGTGCCAAATTAATGGCTAGACGAGAATCGTCAAATTGTCCATCATGATAAAGGACGCCGCTTCGTAATCCTTTTTGTTCTATCGAAGGAATTTGTGCGATGGTTTGTTTTTTGGATAAAAATTTGGAACTCCCAAGGCTTAATTTACCAGCAAGTAAATCATAAAATTTTAGTCCAATCGTGTAAAATAAACCTCCCCACCAGTTGTAATTAGGGATAATAAAGGATTCATTTTTTACCAAATGGGCAGCGTTTTGGGCCATTATTCCTCTTTCCTGAAGCGCCTCGATAACCAAAGCGATATTGCCTTGTTCCAAATAACGAACCCCGCCGTGAACTAATTTGGTGCTTCGGCTGGAAGTGCCTTTGGCAAAATCTACTGCTTCAAAAAGTACTGTTTTAAAACCTCTGCTTGCTGAATCTACTGCAACTCCAAGTCCATTGGCACCGCCACCAATAATGACAATGTCCCAAATTTGTTCTTCGTTGAGTTTTTTTAGTTGTTCATTTCGGTTCATTCAGTGTAATTTTGGTGAGGTAGCTTCGAGTAAATTTAGGAATTTTTTTTAATGGATTTATTTTTGAAAAAACTAATTATGGATTTGATACTATATATAGGTATAAATAAATTATTACTGCGATTTTTTTCTGGTTCTTAAAAAGCGAAAATGTTTGTTGATAGCCCCGATAGCAGTGGAAATCCTTGTTGCCCGGGGTTCGGGCAACAAGATTGAAACGTATAGCGGGACTGATGTTTCTTACTATTCCTTTTGTTTCTGCTGCTAAAAAAATATAGTACTTATTAAATTGTAAATGATTGAAAATTTTGTGCTTTGAGTGTTAAGAATAATTGTCTTTGTAGATTTAAAATGTATTTAAAACCAATGAAAGGGCGATATTTAAAAAAAAAAATTACTTTTGCGATTCAAACAAAAGCAACATGGCAAAGAATTTAGTGATAGTTGAGTCCCCAGCAAAGGCAAAAACAATCGAAAAATTTCTAGGAAGTGATTATCAAGTTGAATCGAGTTATGGACATATAGCCGATTTACCTTCTAAAGAAATTGGGGTTGATGTCGAGAATGGATTCACACCCAAATACGAAGTTTCTTCGGAGAAAAAAGCGTTAGTGTCCAAATTAAAGACTTTAGCTAAAAATGCCGAAATGGTATGGTTGGCGAGTGATGAGGACCGCGAGGGAGAGGCTATTTCTTGGCATTTGGCGGAAGAATTGAAACTTAAAAAAGAGAAAACGAAGCGTATTGTTTTTCATGAGATTACAAAAAACGCTATTCTTAAAGCTATCGATAAACCACGTGAAATTGACTATAATTTGGTTAATGCACAACAGGCTCGAAGAGTTTTGGACCGTTTGGTTGGATATGAGTTATCGCCTGTACTTTGGAGAAAAGTAAAAGGTGGTTTGTCTGCTGGTCGTGTGCAATCAGTTTCTGTTAGATTAATTGTAGAAAGAGAACGTGAAATTCTGAATTTTACAGCCGTAGCAACTTACTCTGTTGTAGCTGAGTTTACAAATGAAGCTGGGAAGTCTTTTAAAGCAAAACTTCCAAAAAATTTCAATACTAAAAAAGAAGCCGAAGATTTCTTAAAACAAAATATAGGCTCTACTTATAAGGTAGGAGATTTAGAAACTAAACCTACCAAAAAATCCCCAACAGCGCCTTTTACCACTTCGACTTTGCAACAAGAAGCTGCCAGAAAGTTGTATTTGCCAGTTGGAATCACCATGCAATTAGCACAACGTTTGTACGAAGCTGGACTTATCACTTATATGAGAACAGATAGTGTGAATTTGTCTAAAGAAGCAATGGATGCTGCTCAGGCAGAAATCATCAAATCCTATGGTAAGGAATTTTCATTTCCACGTACTTTCGTGAATAAAAGCAAAGGAGCACAAGAGGCTCACGAAGCAATTCGTCCTACCGATATGTCTCGTCATACTGTAGATATTGACAGAGATCAGGCGCGTCTATATGATTTGATTTGGAAAAGAACGTTGGCTTCGCAAATGAGTGATGCACAATTAGAGCGTACCAATGTTAAGATTGAAGCGAATAATCATGGTGAAGTTTTTACAGCTTCGGGAGAGGTTTTGCTTTTTGAAGGTTTCCTAAAAGTGTATCTTGAAGGACATGATGACGAAGAAGAAGAGCAAGAAGGTCTATTGCCAGCTTTAAAGGTTAATGAAAAATTACAAAACAATTATATAACGGCTACCGAAAGATATTCGAGAGCCGCTGCAAGATATACTGAGGCTTCTTTAGTTAAAAAATTAGAAGAACTTGGTATTGGTCGTCCATCTACTTATGCACCAACTATTTCTACCATTATCAATAGAAATTATGTTGAGAAAGGAAATTTGGAGGGGCAAGAACGTAATTATACACAATTGACTTTGCAGTCTGGGGAATTAGCTGAGAAATTATTAAAAGAAAACACAGGTTCTGATAAAGGAAAATTAGTTCCAACTGATATTGGTACGATTGTTACGGATTTCTTAGTTAAGAATTTCGGGAATATTTTGGATTATAATTTTACTGCCAAAGTAGAGCATGATTTTGATGAAATTGCTGAAGGAAATATTGAATGGACTAAAATGATGCAGGAGTTTTATAACACATTTCACCCAACAGTGAAAGATGTTGAAGCTAATGCTGATAGAGAAAGTGGAGAACGGATTTTAGGTATTGACCCAGAATCAGGGAAACCAGTTTCTGTTCGTTTAGGTAAATTTGGTCCAATGGCTCAAATTGGTGATGCAGATGACGAACAAAAAAGATTTGCCAGTTTAAGACATGAGCAAAATATTGGAAATATAACTTTGGAAGAAGCTTTGAATTTATTTTTGCTTCCAAAAAATTTAGGTACATATAAAGGAGAAGAAGTAGAAGTAAGTAATGGTCGTTTTGGTCCTTACGTAAGACACGGAAGTGTTTTTATTTCGTTACCAAGAGGCGAGGATCCATTGGATGTTTCAATGGTTAGAGCTCAGGAATTAATTGATGAAAAAGCGATTGCCGATGCACCAATTGCTGTTTATAAAGGTGAAGGTGTTCAAAAAGGTACTGGTCGTTTTGGTCCTTTTATCAAATGGAACGGAATTTTCATTAATGTTAGCAAGAAGTATGATTTCGATAATCTTTCGCAATCTGATATTGAAGCGTTAATCGAAGATAAGTTGCAAAAGAATATTGATAAAGTGCTTCACAATTGGGAAGAGGAAGGTATTTTAGTAGAAAAAGCTCGTTGGGGTCGTTCTGTTATAACTAAAGGTAAGATTAAAATTGAATTGAGTAAAGATGTTGATGCAACCAAATTAACATTAGCCGACGTTCAAGAAATGATTGCTAAAAAAACGCCAGCGAAAAAAGTTGCTGCAAAAAAAGCAACAGCTGCTAAAAAAACAGCTGTTAAAAAAACCGCTACAAAAAAGAAATAAAGCATTAATTGAATTTTAATTGTATTTCAAAATTGGTTTGGAATTAATTGAGTAAATAAATAGATAAAAATGGAGTTTGATTTTTTAGTACCATTAGATGCTGAAATTCTAGATTATATACAAGGTTTATCTACTCAACATTTGGGGAGTAAAATTGTATTACATACTAATGATTCTGCTCCTGATTTAGATCAAATTAATATTGCGATAATCGGTGTTCTTGATAATAGAGGTGATCGAAATGCTAAAACTACTGTTAATTTAAGTCATGTTCGAAAAGAGTTGTATGGAATGTTTCCAGGTAATTGGAAAGCAAGTATAGCTGATTTAGGAGATGTGCTTGCTGGAAATTCAAAAGAAGATACTTATTTTGCAGTAAGGAAAATTACCTCTTCATTAATTAAAAAGAAGATTATTCCAATAGTCATTGGGGGTTCACAAGATATGACATATGCGCTTTACAGAGCATATGACGATTTAGAACAAATGGTTAATCTGGTTTCTATTGATAGTAAGTTTGATTTTGGTAAAGAAAATGATGCAATTACTTCTGATTCGTTTTTAACTAAAATTATAATAGATGAGCCTAATAACTTGTTTAATTTTTGTAATATTGGCTACCAAACCTATTATAATTCTCAGGAAGAAATCGATTTGATTGAAAAGTTGTTTTTCGACGCTTATAGGCTGGGAGAAGTTTCAAATAATATATCAATTTCTGAACCTGTTTTCAGAGACGCCGATTTGGTTAGTGTTGATTTAAGAGCGATAAAATCATCTGATTCTGGTAATTTTATTGATTTTAACCCAAATGGTTTTAATGGTAAAGAAATATGTTCATTGTCCAGATATGCGGGAATAAGCGATAAAGTCAGTTCATTTGGAATTTTTAATCATAATAATTCTAAACAGGAGGCTGTAATAATCTCACAGATTTGCTGGTATTTCATTGAAGGTTATCATTATCGCTCAAATGAATACCCTTTTGGAAGTAGAGAGAAGTATTTAAAATATATAGTACCGCTTGAAGAAGAAGATTTAGTTTTTTATAAAAGTGATAAAACAGACAGATGGTGGATTGAAATTCCATTTGTTGTGAGTTCACACAATAAATTAAAAAAAAGTACGTTATTACCGTGTTCGTATGAAGAGTATTTGGCTGCTTGTAATCAGGAAATGCCCGAAAGATGGTGGAAAGCACAACGAAAAAATATTTTGTAAAACATGTAATACAGGTCAGATTAACGAATTTTTTAGAGAAATAGTTAATTTTATGTGAATTATTAAAGTATTTACGGTATACTTACAAAATTTTTAAAAACATGATTTTTATCGTGTTTTTTTAGCGCTTAGGCGATAAAAAATTTTTTTTTATGAATTTTTAACATACATTTGACCAAATAATTTAAGGCTCTAAAGATTTGTTTGAATAGTAAAATAAATAGATTTACAGTCTAAATAATTAATGAATAGATAACCCCAATTTTTATGAAGAATTTCATTGCATTTACGGCAATCATAACTGTGTTGATTAGCTGTGGTAGATCAAGCGACAAAGGTGAGTTGGTTGGTGTAAAAGGAGCAAAGTGGCACCCTGAAAAACCCTATGGAATGACATTAGTACCAGGTGGTTCGTACATCATGGGTAAATCTGATGATGATATTGCTAACGTCGGTGATGCTCCAACAAAAACAGTTACAGTAAGGTCTTTTTATATGGACGAAACTGAAATTACTAACAGCGAATATCGTCAATTTGTAGAATGGGTAAAAGATTCTACAATACGTTTACGTTTGGCTATCTTGGCCGAAGAAAGTGGACAAAGTGCTCCTGCAGATGGAAAAGGAAAGAATACAGGTAGTATAGCAGACTATGCTTTTAACGATTCTAATCCTGAAAAAATGACTGCATATGATAAATATATGTATGACAACTACTATAGCGTTGGAACGGATAAAGATCCAAATGCTTATAAAAGACTTAACAGAAAAGCTAAGCTTATAAAAGATGTAAAAAAATATCCAGACGAATATTATGTTGAGGTAATGGATTCTATGTATTTACCATTAGAAGCTTCTTATAATGGTTTAAGAACTATGGATGTTAATAAGCTTAAATTCCGTTATACTTGGATGGATATTCAGGCAGCTGCAAAGGCTAAAGTTGGTAAAAGACAAGATTTTATTAGAACTGAAGAAGTAAAAGTGTATCCTGATACCACTGTTTGGATTAAGGATTATAGCTATTCTTATAATGAGCCAATGCACAATGATTACTTTTGGCACAAAGCATATGGAGAATATCCTGTGGTAGGTGTTACTTGGAATCAAGCAAAAGCTTTCTGCGAATGGAGAACTTTAAATAAAAATATCTATATAAAATCTAAGAAAAAACATTTTGATAATGTAAATGCATTTAGATTACCTACAGAAGCTGAATGGGAATTTGCTGCAAGAGGTGGATTAGAGTCTGCAACTTTTCCTTGGGGAGGTCCTTATACAAAAAGTGATAGAGGATGTTTCTTAGCTAATTTTAAACCTAACAGAGGTGATTATGCAGCCGATCAGGCTTTATACACTGTAGAGGCTAAGTCTTATGAACCTAATGGTTACAATTTATATAATATGGCTGGTAATGTATCAGAGTGGACTGACTCTGCATACGATTCTAATTCATATGAATTTATGTCTACAATGAACCCTGCTATTATTGATAACTCAAACAAACGTAAAGTAGTTAGAGGTGGTTCTTGGAAAGATGTTTCTTATTTCTTACAAGTGAGTACTCGTGCTTTTGAATATGCTGATTCAGCCAGAAGTTATATCGGTTTTAGAACTGTCCAAGATTATATGGGAACCCAAACAACTAAAAACGGAAAAAAATAATTAAATAAATAACCTACTAAATATATTAACTTTAAAATTTTAAAAAAATGGCATTATTGAGCAAAAAAGCAATGAATTTTACCTATGGTATGGGAGCGGCAGTAGTAATTATCGGAGCCCTATTTAAAATTCAACATTATCCAGGAGCTAGTGCATTATTAATAATTGGTCTTTGTACTGAAGCTTTTATTTTTGCTCTATCGGCATTCGAACCAGTTGAACATGAATTAGATTGGTCTTTGGTTTACCCTGAATTGGCTGGTGGTGAAAAAGCGGAGAAAAAAGAAGTTGTATCTGATGATGTAGATGGAATGTTATCAAGTAAATTAGATGCATTATTGAAAGAAGCTAAAATTGATGGTGAATTAATGAATAGTCTTGGAAACAGCATTAGAAATTTTGAAGATGCTTCTAGAAACATTTCTCCTACAGTTGATTCAATTGCTGCAACAAAAAAATACAGTGAAGAATTGTCTATGGCTGCATCACAAATGGAATCTTTGAATAGTTTGTATAAAGTACAATTAGAGAGTGCTTCAAGAAATGCTGAGGCTAATAAAGAAATTGCTGAAAATGCAAGCAAATTGAAAGAGCAAATGCAATCAATGACTGCAAATATTGCATCTTTAAATAATGTATACGGTGGTATGCTTACTGCAATGAGTAATAAAGGATAATTAGTTTTTTAACTATATATTTTTAATATTAAATAATAAACTAATTAGAAAAAATGGCAGGAGGAAAATTAACCCCTAGACAGAAGATGATTAACCTGATGTACCTGGTTTTCATCGCGATGTTAGCATTGAATATGTCCAAAGAAGTATTATCTGCATTTGGATTAATAAACGAAAGATTTGAAACGGCTAATAATTTGGCATTATCTACAAATGAAGCTATTTTAGCAGATTTAGATCTTAAAGCCCAAGATAAGCCTGAGCAGTATAAAGT
>NZ_DATIDY010000216.1:0-35075 GCF_035456085.1 Flavobacterium sp. | reverse complement strand
TAGCTAAATGAAGTATCCAAAAAACACTAAACAAACAAGAAAGACAACAAAAAAAGGACTTGAATAAATAATTCTTAATCTAGGTTAAGTAACTTTTAATAAGTTCAGTAGTACATTTGTATAACAAAATAAAATTATATATATCATGGCAACTACAGTTTTACACAAAGCAGACACAAGAGGACACGCAGATCACGGATGGTTAAATGCTTATCACAGTTTTAGCTTCGCAAGTTGGTACAATCCAGATAGAGTGCAATTTGGAGCACTACGCGTTTTAAACGATGATACTATTGCAGCTGGAATGGGCTTTGGTACACATCCACATGATAATATGGAAATTATTACTATTCCGCTGGAAGGTGATTTAGCCCACAAAGACAGCATGGGAAATGCCGAAACCATCAAAACAGGTGATGTACAGGTAATGAGTGCCGGAACAGGAATTCAACACAGTGAATTTAATCCAAATGCTGATAAACGCACTAAACTTTTTCAAATTTGGTTGTTTCCAAAAGTAAAAAATGTTGAACCTCGTTATCAACAAATCACTTTAGATATTAGCAAACAAAAAAATAATTTTGCTCAAATATTATCGCCAAATCCGGATGATGATGGAGTTTGGATTTATCAAGATGCCTGGTTTCATTTAGCTGATTTTGAAGCAGGATTTTCTAAACAATACGAATTAAAAAAAGAAGGAAACGGCCTTTATGCTTTTGTAATCTCTGGAAATATAACTATTAATGGGCAAGAATTAGAAACTCGTGATGGTTTAGGAATCACTGATTTCAAAACATTGGACATCAAAGCATCCACTGACGCTAAATTTTTATTGATGGAAATTCCAATGAAATAATAAAAAAAGTCGCTAAGATACTGAGTTCTGAGTTGCTAAGATTATAAACTTAGAGTCTTAGAAACTCAGTATCTAAGTAACTTTAAAAAAATTAGAAACTCAGCATCTTATTAACTTAGAAACTTAAAGAAAAAATGAACGAAGAAGTACAATTAGAACTAACCGATAAAAATGGTTTTTTTCACATAGATATTAATGGTAAAACAGAAGCCAAAATGACTTTTGTATTTGCCGGGACAGATAAAATTATCATTGATCATACCGAAGTAAACGAAGGTAATAACGGAAAAGGTTTTGGCAAAAAAATGGTGACCAAGGCAGTTGAATATGCTCGCGAAAAAGGTATAAAAATCATTCCGCTTTGTCCTTTTGCTAAAAAAGTTTTTGACAAAACACCTGAATTCAGAGACGTATTATAATTTCAAAAAAATGGAAACTCTATTAGAAAACGACATCAAAGGAACAATCGGTATTCAAAAATACTTGTGTACAATATCTTGGCGTAATGGAAAATTGTTAATGGACGAACCCGAAAATGTTGGCGGAAACGATTTAGGACCAGATCCTTTTTCGACTTTATTAGCATCTTTGGCGGGTTGTACTTTATCTACTTTGCGAATGTATATTGACAGAAAAGGATGGGATATTCCAGAAATCAATATTTCTCTGAATCTATCTCAAGAGACAGAAGGCGAATTAACAACTACAATTACACGTACTATTAGTTTTCCAGCTACAATTGACGAAGAGACCAAAAACAGGTTGTTAATTATTGCCGATAAATGCCCTGTTTCTAAAATTTTAAAAAACAAAGTATTAATCAACACAACTATATAATCATGGATCCAAAAGATATCAAAAAAGAGTATACCAACGGTGAAGTTACTGTAGTTTGGCAATCTGGAAAATGCATACATTCTGCCAATTGTGTAAAAAACAATCCAGATGTTTTTCAACCAAAAGAAAAACCTTGGATTAAAATCGACGCTTCATCAACAGAAAAAATTATTGAAACCATAAACAAATGTCCATCTGGAGCATTGAGCTTTTACATGAACAAATAATTTATTCCTGATTCAATTTCCGAATTACTTTGGCAGGATTCCCAACTGCTAAAGAATTTTCAGGGATATCTTTGGTCACAACCGAACCTGCACCAATTACACAACCAGCACCAATTGTAACTCCCGGACAAATAACCGAATTCCCTCCTATCCAACAATCATCTCCTATAGAAACTGGTTTTGAACTCTCGACAGTTCTTCGTTCGACAGCATTGAGCGGATGTGTTGCTGTATAAATATGCACTCCCGGTGCAAAGAAAACATTATTTCCAATAGTTACTTTCATTGTGTCAAGAACCACACAATTAACATTAAAATAAACATTCTCTCCCGAATGAATATTATATCCATAATCGCAATGAAATGGTGGTTCTATATACAATCGTTTGTGTGAATTGGGCATTAATTCTCTAAGAATAGCTCGAGATCTTCCATTCATCAAATATTCGGTGACATTTAATTTATGAAGTAATTTTTTAGCTCTGGCTCTTTCTTCTACCAATTGCTTATCATTGGCAAAATAGATTTCGCCCAAAAGCATTTTTTCTTTTTCGGTCATTTTAAAAAATTTATATTTTTAAAGAAACAATTATAATTTTAGTTTCTACAGTGACATTTTTTTCTGAAATACATATGTGCTGCAAGGTAATAATTGCCATTAAAAGTTCGCAAATTTCATCTAAAATATTCTCTTTACTCAAAACCATAAAAACAACTTAACTAATTAAAAATCAGATATTAAATTTATAATATATTTGTTTTTTATTTCTTAATCTAGGTTAAGTATTTTATCTTTATTGTCATCGTAAATTTGTCTTATCAAAATGAAATAAAACATTTAAAACAATAAAAATAAAAATTATGTCAACAACAAAATGGTCAATTGACCCAACACACTCCGAAATTGGTTTTAAAGTAAAACACATGATGTTTACAAATGTTTCAGGAAAATTTGTTAACTACGATGCGACTATCACTACCGAAGATGATAATTTTGAAAGTGCCAATATTGAATTTACTGCAGACATCAATTCTATCAGCACTAATAATACTGATAGAGATAATCATTTGAAAAGCGGTGATTTTTTTGATGCGGAAAATTATCCAAAATTAACTTTCAAACTAACTTCTCTAACCAAAAATGGAGATGACTATAAACTAACTGGTGATTTGACTCTAAAAGGGGTAACAAAATCGGTAACACTTCCTGCAGAAATCAGCGGTTTAATGAAAGATCCTTGGGGAAATACCAAAGTCGGAATAAACATTGATGGAAAAATAAACCGTAAAGATTGGGGATTAAACTATAATGCGGCTTTAGAAGCAGGAGGAGTTTTAATCAGCGAAGATGTTCGTTTGAATATCGAATTGCAATTAGTAAAACAATAATCACTTACTTTTTCATTATATTTTAAAAGCCCTTACTTTGACGGTAAGGGCTTTTTTTAACTCTATTTTTTACTACTCAATAATGCTTCTAATAATTCGACCATATCAACTACTGCATACGTTGAACAATAATCCGAAACTGCGTAAGGCAATATAAGACTATTATTGTGAATTATAGATCCGCATGAATAGACTACATTTGGCACATAACCTTCACGCTCTTCTTCCAAAGGTGCTAATAAAGGTTCTGCGAGCCTTCCAATTTCTTTGGATGGATCATCCAAATCAAACAATGATGCACCAATACAATAACGCCTCATTGCTCCCACTCCATGCGTAATAACAAGCCATCCTTGCTCAGTCCATAAAGGGGAACCACAATTTCCGATTTGTGTATATTCCCATGCATATTTAGGTCGCTGAATAATTTGTGGGTTTTTCCATTCGTTTGGCTTTAGCGAATACATCAAATAATTATTGACACCATCTCCCCTGCCTAACATAGCATATTTGCCTTTAATCTTTTTAGGAAACATAGCCATTCCTTTGCCCATAGATCCATCGCCATATAAAGGCATTACTCTAAATGTATAAAAATCCTCAGTGGTAACCAATTTGGAAAGGATAGAATGTCCATTATAAGCTGTGTAAGTTCCTATCATACTTTCGGTTCCATCATCATCGAAAAAGCGCACAAAACGGGCATCTTCAATTCCTCGACTTTCAGCCTCAGATATTGGGAATATTACACGTTCAGAAATATCCGAATCATGCTTAAATTGGATATCATAAAAAGAATTCAACAACCAAAGAACTTCTTCATAAGCTTCCTCTTTCTCTTTACTTATATTTGGATTTTCTAATTCTTTTTTTAGTAAATTTTTAAACACAGAATATTCGAAAATCTCAGGCAAATCGACCATTATAGAAGAATAAATATCGAGTGTATGCATTTCGGCCAGCTTGGAAAGAATTCGTTTTTTATTATACATCATTTTATGCAAAACCTCCGCCTTATCAATACTGTCGCCAATTCGCATCATTCTGAGATTATTGTCTTTGTCTAGGATTCCTCTTCTAAACACGATCGACGACACATGCCCTTCACCTGTAGCACGAAAAGAAAGCACGACACGTTTTTCTCCTTTTTCTAATCCCGATTGATCAAAATCCTCTACAATGGAAGGATTAAAGAAAGCCGCTGATTCGATTGAATATTCCATGGTAAAATAAGCACCAATAAGCATTTTTACTTCCTCTGAAAGATTCGCTTCACTAACCCCCATGTGTTTTAATACATGTTTTATTTTGGTATAATGTCTGTGAAACAAAGCAGAAAGGTTACGATGACGCCTGGCAAATTCTCTATTAATCTGCTCTAATGTATTATAAACTTCGACATTGCTCATTGCCAAAATACGACCAATCAATTCTTTGGCCCGCTCTTCTCCATTAACAAAATATCTAGCAACAACTCTACTGGAATCAGGCATGAATTTTACACTTTTTCTGGTAACAGATACTTTCATAGATTTATTTTTTGATTAAAAAACAATAAGCAAATACTTTTTTTTCTTGATTTAATGATAATACTTTTTAATAAATAACTTCAATCAAATATACAAAAATAAACAACCTTAAAAACTGCTTTAGAAGAAGTTACACCCCCTTTTTTCATAGCTAATGCTTTTACAAAATGAAAATTATTTTAGTAAAGGCCCAATAAAAAAAGCATAACCATTTTTTTGTAGAAATTTAATAATGTATAAGATTAAAAACGTCGCAATAAGGGTTCTTATTACTAAAAAGTTGCTGCTCCTAAAAAAAACACTATTTTTGCCAACCGAATGAAAACAATTTTAGTCTTTAAATTTTCAATCTTTAAGTAAAAAATAGATGCCTTTTGGCATTACTTCTGACAAATAAAAAACAGTAAAAAAATCACAGATGAAAGCATACGTATTTCCAGGTCAAGGAGCACAATTCACAGGAATGGGAAAAGACCTATATGAAAACTCGGCATTAGCAAAAGATTTATTCGAAAAAGCTAATGAAATTTTAGGTTTCCGAATTACAGATATTATGTTTGAGGGAACTGCAGAAGAATTAAAAGAAACCAAAGTTACTCAACCAGCCGTTTTTTTACATTCAGTAATCTTAGCTAAAACCTTAGAAGATTTCAAACCAGAAATGGTAGCAGGACACTCTTTGGGAGAATTTTCAGCGTTGGTTGCCAATGGCGTTTTATCATTTGAAGACGGATTAAAATTAGTTTCTCAACGTGCATTAGCAATGCAAAAAGCTTGCGAAATTACACCATCGACAATGGCAGCAGTTCTAGGATTAGCTGACAATGTGGTTGAAGAAGTTTGTGCTTCTATTGACGGAGTTGTTGTTGCTGCAAATTACAACTGCCCTGGACAATTAGTAATCTCAGGAGAATTTTCAGCAGTCGAAAAAGCTTGCGAGGCGATGAAAGCCGCTGGTGCAAAACGTGCTTTGCTATTACCTGTTGGAGGAGCGTTTCACTCACCAATGATGGAACCAGCAAGAGAAGAATTAGCAGCAGCTATCGAAGCGACAACTTTTTCAACTCCGATTTGTCCAGTATATCAAAACGTAACGGCTTCAGCAGTTTCAGATGCAAACGAAATCAAGAAAAACTTAATTATTCAATTGACAGCTCCTGTAAAATGGACACAATCTGTACAACAAATGATCGCCGATGGTGCGACTTTATTTACTGAAGTTGGTCCTGGAAAAGTACTAACCGGACTAATTGGAAAAATTGATAAAGAAGTTGCTACTGCGAATGTTTAAGTTCAGAGTGCAGTTTACAAAGTTTATATTTCAAATATTATAAAACTTAGATCCTCATTAACAATTTTGCTAGTGAGGATTTTTTTTATAATCCTTTGCCTCCACAATAAATGTTTAGAATCACAGTAATTTAAAAAAAATCCCAAACTTTCATTTTGATAATTTGGGATTTGTAACTGATTACTAAAAAACTAGCTTCTGATCTTCTGTTCCCATTTCCAGGCACTTGCCATTGCTTCGTTTAAAGTAGATTCTGCTTTCCAGCCCAGAACATTATTAGCTTTATCAGTATTGGCATATGCAGAAGTAATATCCCCTTCTCTACGGCCAACTATTTTATAAGGAAGTTTTTTTCCGCTTACTCTTTCAAAAGACTGAATTACCTCCAGCACCGAACTTCCTGTTCCTGTCCCAAGGTTGAAAGTCTCGACTTTGTCAGCATTTTTCTTATTCAATAAACGTTGCAATGCAATTACGTGAGCTTTTGCCAAGTCAACAACATGAATATAATCGCGTATTGCAGTTCCATCCGGAGTAGGATAATCATCGCCGTAAACCGACAATTCTTTTCTTAAACCAAAACCTGTCTGGGTAATAAAAGGCACTAAATTTTGAGGAACTCCTAATGGTAATTCCCCGATTTCAGCAGTCGGATGTGCCCCAATAGGATTGAAATAACGCAATAAAATAGCATTGATATTAGTTACTTTAGCTGTATCTTCAATTATTTCTTCTCCAATTTGTTTGGTGTTTCCATAAGGAGACATCGCAGCCTGTACAGACGCATCTTCGGTAATTGGCATTTTTTCGGCTTGACCATAAACAGTACAAGACGAACTAAAAATAAAATTAGCTTCTGGTTGTTTTTGTAATTCCTGAAGTAAATAGACCAAAGTATTGATATTGTTTTCGTAATACAACAACGGATTTTCAACACTTTCGCCAACTGCTTTAGAAGCTGCAAAATGAATTACTCCCGAAATATCAGTATGTCTTTTAAAAAAATCTTGTACTTTATCTTTCTCTCTTAAATCTAAATTTTCAAAAGTGGTATCAATTCCAGTAATAGTTTTAATTCCATCCAAAACCTTCAATGAAGAATTCGAAAGATTATCAATAATTACTACTTCAAAACCTTGATTTTGCAATTCAACAACAGTATGCGAACCAATAAAACCTAAACCTCCAGTTACTAATATTTTCATTTTATTTATTTTACGATGGTAATTTATAAGCTTGTCTGGCAATAAGCAGCCATTTATTTTTTTCTTTCTGCCAAATAAGCATGATTCCAATTTTAATATCTTTATCTACACCACCATCCTTAGTATGAGCCACTAAATTGTGACGAACAATCGCTGCATCACCCACAATTTGAATGCTTTGATTTTGGAATTCAATAGTAACAAAATCAGATTCTCCATTTACTATTTTTTCTATAAAAATTGCCTGATTTTGAATATTTCCGCTAGAATGGCCATAGCTTAAACTTGTAGAAGTTAATTCTTTCAGCTTGCTTCCATCAGCATCAATCATAGCTTGACGGAGCATTTCAACACGAGCAGCAACAGCAACTTCCTCTTTAGAATTAGAACTATTTTGAGCTACAATCGAAAATTGAAATAAAACTATTGCAATAGTTGCGAAAATATACTTCATGCTATTTTATTTTAAAAATTCCAGAACACTGTCCGTTATGAATTTAATTTGTTCATCGTCTAATTCAGTATGCATTGGCAATGCAATTACCTCTTTTACCAATTGATTTGTCACTGGAAAATCTTCTTCTTTGTAACGAGCATCCAAATATGCTTTTTGCGAATGCAACGGAATTGGATAATAAATTGCACAAGGAATTCCTTTATCCAACAAATGTTTCATTAATGCATCTCTGTCAGCATCAATAATTCTTAATACATATTGATGAAAAACGTGATCATCTCCATTTAAGTCAAATACTGGAGTAACAATATTTTTATTTTCTGCAAAAGCAGCATTATATTTTGATGCCGCCAAACGACGTGCAGTATTGTAATCGTTCAGGAAAGGTAATTTAGCATTCAAAACTCCAGCCTGAATACTGTCTAATCTGGAATTTACTCCAACAACATCATGATGGTAACGCTCGTACATTCCGTGGTTTACAATCCCTCTGATTTTGTGTGCCAAGGCATCATCATTAGTAAAAATAGCTCCACCATCACCATAACACCCTAAATTTTTAGAAGGGAAAAATGAAGTTGAACTCACATGACCAATAGCTCCTGCTTTCTTTTTAGTCCCATCAGCAAAAGTATAATTCGCACCAATAGCTTGTGCATTGTCTTCGATTACATAAAGATTATGTTCCTTAGCAATAGCCATAATTTCGTCCATATTGGCAGCGCGCCCAAACAAATGTACAGGTACAATTGCTTTGGTTTTTGGCGTAATAGCTTTTTTGATGGCCTCGATAGAAATATTCATATTTTCTAAATCAACATCTACCAAAACAGGCGTCAATTGTAACAAAGCGATAACTTCAACTGTTGCAGCAAAAGTAAAATCGGCAGTAATTACCTCATCACCTGGTTTTAATTCTAATCCCATCATTGCGATTTGCAATGCATCTGTTCCATTGGCACAAGGAATTACGTGCTTTACATCAAGATAGTCTTCAAGATTTTTTTGAAATTCATGAACTAATGGTCCATTAATATAAGTAGTGGTATCCAAAACCTGTTGAATCGAAGCATTAACAGTTGAAGCAATTTTATCGTATTGACTTTTTAAGTCAACCATTTGTATTTTTTTCATTATAACCTTTTGTTTTAAAATTATATAAGACCAAGTGCGCAAAGCTTTCGCAATACTTCAAAAGTTTTATATTTGGAACAAAAATAGGGATTTTCGCAGAATGATTTTACAGATAACTAAAAGAAAACGTATTTTAGCACCAGAAATTTTTTGATATGCTTTTTCTTTACAATATAATAATCCACATTGCGAATTTTTTATTAAAAATCATTGCAATATTTAGTCCAAAAATTAAACTTTTTGTAGAGGGGCGAAAGAATGTCTTTCAGATTTTAAAAGAAAAAATCGATCCAAAAGACAAGACAATTTGGTTTCATGCCGCTTCACTTGGCGAATATGAACAAGGCTTACCAGTTATTGAAAAAATAAAAGAAAAATTCCCAACTCATAAAATAGTAATTACTTTTTTCTCCCCTTCGGGTTATGAGGTGCGCAAAAACAACACACTTGCAGACGTTACGGTCTATTTACCTTTGGATGTTAAAAAAAATGCGAAGCAATTTTTAAGACTAGTTCATCCCGAAATGGCATTCTTTATCAAATATGAATATTGGCCAAATTATTTAAATGAACTTAAAAACTTAAAAACACCAACTTATTTAGTTTCTGGAATTTTCAGAGAAAATCAAACCTTTTTCAAATGGTATGGCGGCTTTTACAGAAATGCTTTAGAAACGTTTACACACTTTTTTGTTCAAAACGAAAATTCAAAAAAACTAATTACACAACTAGGCAAAAACAATGTTACTGTTTCGGGAGATACTCGTTTTGACAGAGTTGTAGCCATACTCGAGAAAGATAATACTTTGGATTTTATATCAGAATTCAAAAACAATAAAACAACAATCGTCATAGGAAGCTCTTGGCCAAAGGACGAATCTTTACTAGTACAATATATAAATTCCTGTTCATTAGATGTAAAGTTCATCATTGCGCCTCACAATATCAAAACAGAACAAATCCAACAATTACAAAACAGTATTACCAAAAAAACGGTTTTATTTTCAGCAAAAGAAAATCAAGACTTATCACAATATGACGTATTTATTATAGACACTATTGGTATATTGACCAAAATTTACAGCTACGGTGACATTGCTTATGTGGGCGGTGGTTTTGGAAATCCAGGAGTACACAACCTTCTGGAGCCAGCTACTTTTGGAATCCCAATCATAATCGGCCCAAATTTTTCACATTTTGATGAAGCCATAAAATTAGTTGACAATAAAGGTTGTATATCTATAAATAATCTTAAAGAACTTCAAACAGCTTTTACAATGCTAATTGAGGATACACAATTGAGACTTCAAAAAGGTAAGATTTGTGCAGATTTTGTTCAAAAAAACAAAGGCGCCACAAATAGTATTTTAAATCAAATAACCTACAAAAAAAATCAATGAGCAGTATTTTAATTTTAAACATCATAATTTAAAATCGAAGTACAAGCCTTGTAAAACAAGAGAGTATTGATGATTTATATTTTTTTACTTATTTTCATTAATCAAAAGAAACGCTAAAGGTCTGATAGAAAATTATTTTAAAAAAATAAATGAAAAAATATTTTACATATTAAAATTTTTATATCTTTGCCAAGAATTAATAATTAACCTTTATATTAAATTAAGATGAAAAAAGTATTTTTAAGTTTAGCTGTTGTTGCTGTATTAAGTGTTGTATCTTGTAAAAAAGCTGATGCTCCTGCTGAAGAGCCAGTAGCTGCAGATACTACTGCTGTTGCTCCTGCTGATACTACTGCTGTTGCTGCTGACACTACTGCTGCTGCTCCTGCTGCTGACACTACTGCTGCTGCTGCTCCAGCTGCTGCTCCAGCTAAGTAATTTTAAATTACATCAGAAAAAAATAAGCTGCATTTATGCAGCTTTTTTTATACAATCATTCGAAATTTATTCATTATACAAACATAAGAGGCTGTCTCATTCAACATGAGACAGCCTCTTTTTTTAAATCTCATCTATATTTCAAATATGAGCTTATAAATAAAAACGATCACAAGGAAATATTTAAATCACGAACCTATAACCTTAATCCATAAAAACCATATCATTATCTGAAAAATCTAAAATTTCAGAAACAGATGCTGACTTTATAATTTCATCAATTCCTTTCTGAACCCTTAATTCTGTTGTATATTTTCGACTTAAAGCAAAAGGAGCGCCATCTAAAAACAACTTAAAAAAATACTTCCCCCCAGTAGATCTTTGCTTTTCAAAAGTCGCCAAATTAACATTACTTTTAAAATATTCAATTGCCTCTTCACACTCAAATTTAAGCTCATATTTTAAACTTGTAAAAATGACTTTTCCTTTTTTGGAAGTAAACACAAATTTATATTGATCATCAAATCTTTTACTAATTACAAAAGCGCCCATTTAAATTTTAGATTATTAAAACAATTAAACTATTTAGATTTCAGCATTAAAAAAACTCAATATTCAAATACAGACTTTACACCATAAAAAAAGCCTCTTCCAAAGAAGAGGCTTTAGTACTCAGAGCGGGACTTGAACCCGCACGAACATTGCTGTTCACTGGATTTTAAGTCCAGCGTGTCTACCAATTTCACCATCCGAGCAAAATATCATTTAGATGGTTTTAATTTTTTAAAAAAATTAAATAAATATAATTACCATCCACGCAAAATATCATTTTTGACAGCTTTAGTTTTTAATGTTAATTAAAATACTATCGCCGTATTTTGCTTTTGAGCGAAAAACGGGGCTCGAACCCGCGACCTCGACCTTGGCAAGGTCGCGCTCTACCAACTGAGCTATTTTCGCATTTCAATTTTAAAAAGAACCGTAATATTTGTTTCTTATTGCGGTTGCAAATTTAGAACTTTTATTCAATTACACAAACCTTTTTTTGAAAAAAAATAAAGATAAGATTTAACATTCTGACAACGATAACTTTAAATTTCCAAAAACTATTTACGCGTTAACATTCTTTTAATCTCATTGAGTTTCATCAATGCTTCGACAGGAGTAATTGCATTGATATCCAAATTAACAATCTCTTCTTTGATCTCTTCCAACAAAGGATCATCTAAATTAAAGAAACTCATTTGTATTTCTTCGGTAGCGGATTTCACACCATTTAAAACATCACTCGAATGGTTTTTCTCCAATTTCTTCAACATCTTTTGAGCTCTTGAAATTACCAGCTGAGGCATTCCAGCCATTTTTGCTACATGAATACCAAAACTATGTGCGCTTCCCCCTTTTACTAATTTTCTAATAAAAAGCACTGTATCTTTTAATTCTTTTACAGAAACATTATAATTCTGAATACGGAGCATCGTTTCGCTCATTTCATTCAATTCATGATAATGCGTTGCAAATAATGTTTTTGCTTTAGACGGATGTTCATGTAAAAATTCAGCGATAGCCCAAGCGATCGAAATTCCGTCATAAGTGCTCGTTCCTCTTCCTATTTCGTCTAAAAGAACCAAACTTCTGTCTGATATATTATTCAAAATCGAAGCAGTTTCGTTCATTTCGACCATAAAAGTAGATTCGCCCATCGAAATATTATCCGAAGCTCCTACTCTGGTAAATATCTTGTCCACAATCCCCATTCTTACGGCTTCTGCAGGAACAAAACTTCCCATTTGAGCCAACAGCACAATCAAAGCCGTTTGACGCAAAATAGCCGACTTACCCGACATATTTGGCCCCGTAATCATAATCAATTGTTGTGTTTCTCTATCTAAAAAAACATCATTGGTTATATAGGGAACTCCAACGGGGAGTTGTTTTTCGATAACAGGATGCCTTCCTTCTTTTATATCCAATTCGAATGTATCGTCAATTTCTGGGCAAACATATTTATTTTCAATTGCCAATTGTGTAAAACAACACAAACAATCCAATTGTGCTACCAAATTAGCATTCATTTGAACGGGTTTGATGTAAGTGGCAACCCAACTCACTAATTGTTCAAATAAATCACTTTCTATTTTTTGAATTTTTTCCTCAGCACCTAGAATTTTAGTTTCGTACTCCTTCAGCTCTTCTGTGATGTAGCGTTCAGCACTTACTAATGTTTGCTTTCTAATCCATTCAGCCGGTACTTTATCTTTATGTGTGTTTCGGACTTCGATATAATATCCAAAAACATTATTGAAAGATATTTTCAAAGAAGAAATCCCAGTGCGATCTGATTCTCTTTTTTCTATTCCTTCCAAAAACTGCTTTCCTGAAGTAGAAATCGCACGCAAATCATCTAATTCCTCATGAATTCCCTTCGCAATTACATTTCCTTTTGCAACAGCGACCGGAGCATCTTGATTTAAGGTCGTTTGTATTTTTTCACGTAGTAAATCACAACTATGCAAACTATCCCCAATAACTTTTACTGCCTCTTGAGGACTTGACAAAGCCAAAGTTTTTATTGGAATTATAGCATCTAGTGATTCTTTTAAATTCACAACTTCGCGAGGGGAGACTTTTCCAGTTGCAATTTTAGAAATCAAACGTTCCAAATCTGAGATCTGTTTGATCTGATTTTGAATGCTTTTTAAAACATCTTGATTTTCATTCAAATAAGCAACTACTTGATGTCGCCCTTTTATTTTGTTAGCATCTTTTAAAGGTAGCGCCAGCCAACGTTTTAATAAACGCCCACCCATTGGCGAAAGCGTTTTATCAATTACATCCAACAACGTAACCGCGTTTGGATTATAGCTATGATATAATTCTAAATTTCGAATTGTAAAACGATCCATCCACACATAAGCATCTTCAGCAATACGCTGAATCGCTGTAATATGCTGCACTCTGTTATGTTGTGTTTCGGACAAATAATATAAAATCGCACCCGAAGCAATAATCCCCTCTTTCAATTCTTCAACACCAAAACCTTTTAAGGAAACAGTTTGAAAATGCTTGGTCAACGTTTCAACAGCATAATCTTCTTTGAAAATCCAGTCTTCTAAATAAAAATTATGAAAGTCTTCGCCAAAAGTTTCGCGGAATTCACTTTTGCAGTTTTTTTGAACTAAAACCTCACTCGGATTGAAGTTTTGAAGCAATTTATCAATGTACTCTGCATTTCCCTGAGCGGTTAAAAATTCGCCCGTTGAAACATCCAGAAAAGAAATCCCTATTGCCTTTTTATCAAAATAAACGGCAGCAAGAAAGTTATTTGTTTTGGATTGCAAAACCTCATCATTCAAAGCAACACCAGGTGTAACCAATTCTGT
Organism: Flavobacterium sp.; assembly: GCF_035456085.1. Lineage (GTDB taxonomy): Bacteria > Bacteroidota > Bacteroidia > Flavobacteriales > Flavobacteriaceae > Flavobacterium. Next base: position 20,926 of record NZ_DATIDY010000216.1, on the reverse strand, counting down.
TACGCCACGTTTCACAATGGTTTTGGTCATTTTTGGATCTTCTAATTGATCGCAAATCGCAACACGAAGTCCAGCTTTAACTAATTTTGGCAAATAAGTATTAATCGAATGATGTGGAAAACCAGCTAATGCTGTCTCCGTATCAGAACCAGCACCTCTTTTGGTTAATGTAATACCCAAAATCTTCGAAGCGCGAATTGCATCTTCACCAAAAGTTTCATAAAAATCCCCCACTCTAAACAACAGACAAGCATCAGGATATTTCCTTTTGATTTCGTTGTATTGTTTCATTAATGGAGTTTCTTTAACTATCTTATCTTTTGCTGCCAAAATTGTTATATTTGAATGAATAAAAAACTCAGCGAATTTATAATTTTAAACCGCAAAAAACTAAGGCAAAAAAAATTAAATTTCTTTTAAGATAATTTTTCAGTTGAGTTTTGTTTATTTGTATAAATTTGTGAAATAATTAATATAACCTATGAAAAAAATATTTCTATTAGCTATGCTAACCGTTTTAGGAACAACGTTTTCTAATGCTCAAGAAACTTCTAAAAAAGCAAAAAAAGCAAAAACAACTACTACAGCTCCTGCTTTACCTAAAGTGAATGGTGCCGGAATGGTTTTTGAAAATGAAACAATTGATTATGGAACAGTAGCTCACAATGCAGACGGTAATCGTCAGTTTGTGTTCACTAACAATGGTAACAAACCATTAATTATTACAAATACACAAGGATCTTGTGGATGTACAGTACCAACTACACCAAAAGAACCAATTGCACCTGGTGCTAAAGGAGTTATTGGAGTAAAATATGCAACTGACAGAGTTGGTCCATTTACAAAAACTGTAACTGTAACTTCAAATGCTGAAGGACAACCAACAAAAGTACTTACTATTAAAGGTACCGTATTGCCAGATGCTGCTCCAGCTGCAACAAAGAGCTAATACTATTTTTTAGAAAATACAAGAAAAGGCTTCCTGATTTTAGGAAGCCTTTTTTATAAAACACTATTGATACAATGAGAAAACTTGAAAACAGCGAACTAGAAAGAAAATCAATTGAAGATTTTAAAAAATCTGAAAAAACACCTTTGATTTTAGTTTTAGATGACATTCGCAGTTTACATAATATAGGATCTGTTTTCAGAACTGCTGATGCTTTTTTGATCGAAAAAATAATCTTGTGTGGTATTACCGCAACTCCTCCTAATAAAGAGATTCACAAAACCGCTCTTGGTGCTACAGAAACTGTAACCTGGGAACACCACGAGAATGTATTGGACGTTATTTCTAACTTAAAAAAAGAAAACATAATTACACTTGCGATTGAACAGGTAGAAAGTTCTATTTTTCTTCAAGATTTCAAAGTAGATAAAAATCAGAAATATGCATTAGTATTCGGGAATGAAGTTTATGGCGTAGCACAGGAAGCCGTTGCAATATGTGATGGTTGCATTGAAATTCCGCAATTAGGAACTAAACATTCTTTGAATATTTCGGTAAGCGCTGGTATTGTAGTTTGGGATTTGTTTAAGCAATTTAACAATTAAAAGTTATTTCGTTTTAAGTAGAATTTTCATCTAATAATCTTTGTGTCAAATTTTTGAGTTTTCATTTAAAAGCTTATTTTTATAGAATGAAAATACGATTCCACTTTGCAATACCACTATTTTTTGCACTTTCTATTTACAATTTTAGCTATGCAAATCTTGCTTTAGAAAAACCACCTAAAGCAGCAAATGTTGCACCTGTATTAACAGCAATCGGAAACCAAACATATTGCCCTCTAACTTATGTTAATATAGTAAACACTATTACTATTATTGATCCTGACGACACAAGTACTGATGCAATTTATATTCAAATATCATCAGGTTATGTAAAAGGGGAAGATTCATTATTCTTGAATAATGCCTTAACTCACTCAACTATTCAAAGCAGTTGGAACGCAAATGAAGGAAAGTTAACATTAAACAGTCCAACTGGAATTCCCATAACTTATACCGATCTTGAAAACGCCATAAAGGATGTTCAATTTAACAACACTTCAATAACTCCCAGTGGCGTTCGAAACTTTTCAATCAGTATAGGACAAGCCAATTATCTACCCAGAAATGGTCATTATTACCAATATGTCGCTGATTTAGGAATTACGTGGACCAATGCAAGAGCAGCAGCTGATGCCAAAACTTATTATGGTTTAAAAGGTTATTTAGCAACCTTAACCGCAGCAGACGAAGCGCAATTAGCAGGAAAACAAGCACCCGGAGCTGGATGGATTGGAGGATCTGACGCTGAAACAGAAGGCGTTTGGAAGTGGGTGACAGGTCCTGAAGCAGGTACAATATTTTGGAACGGAACTGCAAATGGTTCAACTCCTAATTTTGCCTTTTGGAATTCAGGGGAACCCAATCAATTGGGCGAAGAAGATTATGTACATATCACTGCACCGGGTATTGGGACTACAGGATCTTGGAACGATCTAAAAGAACAAGGGGACCCTCCTTCTAACCCCAATTATTATCCCAAAGGATATATTGTAGAATATGGCGGAACACCCGGTGATCCTGAGTTACACCTTTCTGCAAGCACAACTCTAACAATTGCAGCCATTTCAACTACAACAAATGCTTCCAGATGCGATACTGGAGCTGTTACACTTCAAGCAACAGCTACTACTGGAACTATTAATTGGTATGATTCATTAACTGGAGGAAATTTTATGGGTAGCGGTACCAGCTTTACAACTCCATCTTTAACTACTACGACCAATTTTTATGTAGAAACAACCGCTTCCGGATGTTCAACAACAAGAAAAACTGTTGAAGCCAAAATAATAAATACACCATCAATAATAAATACTAACTCCCCTGTTACAAATTGCGGACCAGGCTTATTCACATTACAAGCAACACCTACTGAAGGGACTATTAATTGGTATTCTCAAATTGGCGGGAATATAGTAGGAACAGGAACAGCTTTTACAACTACAAAGATTTCCAATAATACAACTTATTATGCCGAGGCTGTAAATAATGGATGTATTAACAACACAAAAACTCCTGTTGATTTGATTGTTTATCCTCTTCCGCCGGTAAGCGATCAAACTCTTGCAAAATGTGCCGCCCAAACTATTACTCTCGATGCTGGTGTTACTAACATGACCTACCTTTGGTCCACAGGAGAAACAACACAAACTATCGATGTTGTAAATAAGGGAATATACAAAGTAGCTGTAACCAGTCTTTCACCTGAGAATTGTACCAGTAACAAAACTATAACGGTAAATGAAAATAATGAACCCGAAATAAAAAAAATAATCGTTGATGAAACAACTGTTACTATTGAATTGGTTCAAAATGAAAGTTATTTTGAGTACTCAATTGATGGTTCAAATTACCAAAGTTCAAATGTTTTCATCAATGCACCAAGCGGACTACAAACCGCTTATGTTCGAGAAGTTAATTTATGTAGCAGCGATCAAAAAACCTTTATCGTTATTATTGTCCCTAAATTTTTCACTCCAAACAATGACGGCTATAATGATTCTTGGGAAGTAAAAGGTATTCTAAATTATCCTTTAGCTGAAGTAACAGTCTTTGATCGTTATGGAAAATTGATTACTCAGCTTACTAGTTCTAATTACAGTTGGGACGGCACTTTCAACAAAAATCCTTTACCCTCAACAGATTACTGGTATGTATTAAAATTAGATCCAAACAGTCCAGAGGTAAAAGGTCATTTTTCTTTGAAGAGATAATTTACAGATTACTTTTTTCTTGAATTTTATTTAAAATAAAAAGATAATCTTCCTGCTTATTTACAAAATCACGATCAGAAACATCAATTACCAAAACATTCAAATCAGTTTGAGTTTTGATGTATTCTAAATAGCCTTTATTGATTTTTTCAAGATAAGCTTCGGTAATATCCTGTTCGTAGCTTCTGCCACGGCTTTTTATATTTTGTAGCAATCGCTCGGTATTTTGATATAAATAAATATACAAATCAGGTTTAGGCATTTCTTTGTAAATAATATCAAAAAGGGTTCGGTATAATCGGAATTCGTCATCTTCTAATGTAATTTTAGAAAATAACAATGATTTGAAAATATGATAATCGGCAATAATAAAATCTTTAAACAAATCAAATTGCGACAAATCATCCGATAATTGTTGGTATCTATCTGCCAAAAAAGACATTTCTAGCGAGAAAGCATATCGCCCTTGGTCTTCATAAAATTTAGGCAAAAAAGGATTGTCTGCAAAACGCTCCAAAACAGTTTTAGCATTAAAATCCTGAGCCATTTTTTGGGTCAAAGTAGTTTTTCCCGCCCCAATATTTCCTTCAATGGCAATATAATTATACTGATTTAATCGAATTGATTGCAAAGGATTTGGCAATTTCTGAATCAATTTACAAACACTATCATCGGTAGTAATTTGGAGCAATTCCGGAATTGTTTTTTTCAAAATAGGGTGTGTCCAATCTAAATTTAAATCCTGAAAAGGCAACAAAACAAATTTTCGATTTTGCATTAACGGATGAGGAATTTGAAGATGCTCCACATTAATAATTTCCGAATCAAAAGCAATTAAATCAATATCAATTACTCTTGATTGGTACCCTAAATCAGCACTTCGAATACGTCCTAGCTTTTTCTCTACAGCTAAAACTTGCTCCAAAATTTGCTCTGGATTTTTTGTTGTATGCATAACCAAAGCACAATTATAAAACGCTTCACTTTCAAAACCCCACGACGGAGTTTCATATAAATTAGAAATTTTTATAATAGTCCCAATTTCCTGATGAATCAATTTAAGGCACAATTCGATGTTATTCAACCGATTGCCCTGATTGCTTCCCAGAGATAAAATGACTTGATGCTGTAATTCCATATCAGGCACAAATTAACTAAAAGAATTTTAGAATAACAGTATATTTGCTCACTCTATTGCAATTTATTTTCTTTATAATTGTAACAAAATAGCACTTTTGAATACTTATCTGTAAAATAAAATCTATGAAATTTTTAGGAAATGTAATGGCTACCATTGTTGGTATTTTTGTTTTTTTCATGTTATTCTTTTTTGGAATACTGCTCATTGGAGCAATTTTTGGAGGTGAAACAGAAGGAATTGAAGTCAAAAACAATTCAGTAATTGAATTAAACTTAGATGATATATCCAATGATTATGCCGGAAAATACAAAGACCCATGGATGGATGTCTTTTCAGAGAAAAAAAATGTGGGTCTTACTGACGTTATTAATGCCATTGCTGCTGCAAAAACAGATGGCGACATCAAAGGAATCTCCATTTTAAATCAAGAATCCCAATTAGGACTAGCACAAAGCAAAGAACTTAGAGAAGCTTTGAATGATTTTAAAAAATCTGGAAAATTTGTTTTGGCTTACGCCAATGATCTAACCCAACGAGATTATTATCTGAACTCAGTTGCTAACTCTATTTATTTAAATCCAGCTGGAGATATTGATTTTAAAGGATTATCAACAGAAATAATGTTCTTTAAGGATCTACAAGAGAAATCAGGTGTAAAAATGGAAGTAATTCGTCACGGAAAATACAAAAGTGCCGTTGAACCTTTCTTGGAAAATAAAATGAGTGATGCCAATAGAGAGCAAACTACTGCTTTATTGAATTCTATTTGGAGTTCGGTTTTGGAAGACATCTCAACGAGTCGCCATATTCCAATATCTCGTTTGAACGAAATCGCAACTGGCTTATTGGCCCGCACTCCAGAAATGGCAAAAGCCAACAAACTTATCGATGTTGTTGCCTACGAAGATGTGTATCATAACGCAATCAAAAAAGCTTTGAAAGTAACCGGTGACGATGATTACAACAAAGTTTCAATGACTGATTACGCTCAAAAAGTAAATACAACTTCACTACTTTCTGAAACCGACAATCAAATTGCTGTTATTTATGCTCAAGGCGAAATTCAAAGCGGCGAAGGAGATGTTAATGTAATCGGCGAAGGTTCTATGCGCCGTTCGTTTCAGGAAGCCAGAAAAAATAAAGATATAAAAGCAATTGTCCTACGTGTGGATAGTCCAGGTGGCAGTGCTTTGACATCTGATTTGATTTGGAGAGAAATTGAATTAACCAAAAAAATAAAACCTGTTGTAGTGTCAATGGGGAATTATGCTGCCTCAGGCGGATATTATATTTCATGTAACGCTAACACTATTTTTGCTGAAAAAAACACCATTACAGGATCAATTGGAGTGTTTGGAGTTTTGCCAAATTTCAGTCAATTGTCTACCAGAATAGGAATTAATACAGAGCAGATCACAACTAATGAAAATGCCAACTATAGTCCATTTGTCCCATTAAATGAAAAATTCAGAGGAGTAACTTTACAGGGAATTGAACGAGTGTATAAAACATTCTTACATCATGTTGCTGAAGGGAGAAAAATGACCGTAGCACAAGTTGATTCTATAGCACAAGGTCGTGTTTGGACAGGAACAGAAGCTCAGAGAATTGGGTTAGTGGATAAAATTGGGAATTTAAATGACGCTTTAAAAGAAGCTGCTTCATTGGCTAAAATAAAAGATTATTCTACTCAAAACTTTCCAGAATATGAAAAGGATTTTAATGATCTAATAGGCAAATTCCCATTTGTAAAATCAAAAGAAGCTTTGATTAAAGAAGAAATTGGAGAAGAAAACTATTTCATTTTACAGAAAATTAAAAAAGTTCAACTTCAAAAAGGAATTCAGGCCAGAATGCCTTTTGAGATTTCAATACAGTAATTATTTAAAAAACAATAAAATTCAAGCCCTTTTCGTTTTGAACTTAAAGGGCTTCTTTTTTATGTTTAAAAACCAACAGATAATTAATAAACGCTTATTTTTGTAAAATAACCCAAATTATCAAACCAAATATGTTAAAGAAAATTTTAAAAATCGTTGGAATCATACTAGTGCTACTTGTTGCTTCCTTATTCGCAATCCCTTATTTCTTTAAAGATCAGATAAAAGCCAAAATTACTGAAGCTATCAACGAAAAAGTGGATGCCAAAGTCTCTTTTGCTGATGCAGACTTGAGTCTTTTCAAAAATTTTCCAAAAGCTACAGTAACGCTTGATCAATTATTGATTATCAACAATGCTCCGTTTGAAGGAGATACGCTAGTTTCTTTGGGCGAATTGAATTTGAACATGTCGGTCAAAGAATTGTTCAAAGGCAAAGAAGAAGCCATGGAAATTGAAGGAATAAGTTCCAAAAATGGTTTTATTAATATTATATTCAACAAAGATGGACTTGGTAATTTTGACATTGCTTTGAAAGATGACAAGCCAAAAGATGATACCAAAAGCAAGCCGTTATCGTTGAAAATTCAGAAATATCAAATTGAAAATTTCAAGTTTAAATATTTGGATGAAGGTTCACAAATGAAAATGGTTATTGATAGTTTGAATCACGAAGGAACCGGAGATTTTAGTGGTTCAAGATTAGATTTAGACACCAAATCAACTGCTAAAATATCATTTGACATGGGCAAAATCAATTATATGAAAGACGTTGCATTGTCATTAGATGCCGTTTTAGGAATTGATTTAGACAAAAGCAAATACACTTTTAAAGAGAATAAGGCATTAATCAATCAATTGCCATTAGAGTTTGACGGTTTTATACAAATGGTTGATGCCGGACAAGTATATGATTTGAAATTCAAAACCCCAACCTCATCTTTCAAGAACTTTTTAGGATTGATTCCTGCGGCTTATTCTTCGAGTTTAGAGGGAGTAAAAACCACAGGAGACTTTACAGTTAACGGTTTTGCCAAAGGAACACTTACTGACACTACAATTCCTAAATTCAATATTGCAATTGCATCTAATAATGGATCATTCCAATATCCAAACTTACCAAAATCGGTTCAAAGTATTGTAATTGATACGAAAATCGTGAATGAAACTGGAATCATGAATGACACTTATGTCAATGTGGATAAACTTTCATTTAAAATTGATCAAGATGTTTTTGATGCAAAAGCCAATATAAAAAATATCAGTACAAACGCTTTGGTTGATGCTGCGTTGAAAGGAACAATCAATTTAGCGAATCTTTCAAAAGCTTATCCAATTAAACTTAGTAAACCACTTACTGGGATTTTGAAAGCCAATGTGACTACCAAATTCGATATGGCTTCGGTAGAAAAAAGTCAATATCAAAACATCAATAATGCCGGAACTATTGGTTTAACCGGTTTTAATTATGATGATGGAAATGGTAAAAACATGGCCATCAGTAACGCATTGGTACAATTTAATCCAAGCCAGGTGCAATTGAAACAATTTGACGCCAAAACTGGAAAAAGTGATGTGAGTGTAACGGGAGTTTTGGATAACTTTTACGGTTTTATGTTCAGAAAACAAGAGCTGAAAGGAAACTTCAATTTATCATCGAATCAACTTGTGGTAAGCGATTTTATGACAACTAGTACTGCACCAACAAGTGCAACTGGTACTGAAAATAAAGCGCCTGCAAAAACTGCTAAATCCGAACCATTAAAAATCCCTGCATTCTTAAATTGTACGCTTACTGCAAAAGCTAATACGGTTTTATACGATAACTTAGCATTGAAAGCTGTTTCGGGCAAAATGACAATTAAAGATGAGAAAGTTACTCTAGAAAATGTAAAAACGTCCATTTTTGGAGGTACAATTGGCGCTGCAGGATCGGTTTCTACCAAAGGAAAAACTCCTGTTTTTGACATGAATCTAAACTTAAACCAAGTGGATATTAAGGACAGTTTTACTCAATTGGATATGTTGAAAAAAATTGCTCCAATTGCCGGTGTTGTGAATGGTAAAATCAATACTACTATTAATTTGAATGGTAATTTACATCCGACTGAAATGACTCCTGATTTAAAAACGCTTTCAGGTGATTTGGTTGGACAATTGCTGTCAACGACTATAAATGCTAACAATTCGACTTTGCTGACAGCTTTGACTTCAAAAATGAATTTTGTTGATTTAAACAAAGTAAATCTCAACGACATTAAAGCTGCTTTGACTTTCAAAGACGGTAAAGTGAATGTGAAACCATTTGACATCAAATATCAGGATATCAAAGCAACTGTTGGCGGTTCACATGGTTTTGATCAAAATATGGATTACAATATCAAGTTTAATGTTCCTGCCAAATACTTGGGTAAAGAAGCCAATGCTTTTATATCCAAAATGTCTCCAGCCGATGCTGCTAAGTTTGATAATATTCCGGTAACGGCGTTAATGACTGGTAATTTTAGCAATCCGAAGATTTCTACTGATATGAAAGTGGTGATTACCAATATTACAAAAGAATTAGCCAAACAGCAATCGGATAAATTGCTCAAAAAAGGAACTTCAGAATTGGATAAATTGCTAAATAAAAATCAAAAAACAGATACAGACACCACCAAAACTAATACTCAAAAAGAGGACATTAAGAAAAAAGCGGGTGATTTACTGAATGGTTTATTTAAAAAGAAAAAACCAGCAGAACCCACAGAGCCTAAACCATAAAAACGAAAAAGCCGTTTCTCAATATAAAAGTTGGAAACGGCTTTTTCGTTTGTAATTATTACAGTTTGTTTGCAATTATTCAACAGGCTCCCAAAGTTCGATTTTATTTCCTTCGGCGTCCATGATGTGAACAAATTTTCCATAGTCGAAAGTTTCTATATCGTCGAGAATAGTGACTCCATTAGCTTTTAGATTTTCTACAAGCCCTTCGATATTCTGGACTCTGTAATTGATCATAAATTCCTTTTTTGATGGTGCAAAATATTCGCTTCCTCTTTTAAAGGGACTCCAAGTAAGAGAGCCGACCTCATCAGGTTTATCTTTGTTTCTGAATTCAAAATTAGCTCCCCATTCGTTGGTCTCAATACCTAAATTTTTGGCATACCATTCTCTTGTTTCACTAGGATTATCCGAAAAGAAAAAGATTCCGCCAATTCCTGTCACCTTTGGTGAAAACGTATTCTCTGTTTTGTTTTTTGAATCTTCCATACTACTTTCATTTTTATTTTTTGTTCATTTTTTAAAGCAGCCTCTAAGTTATGTAAATTATTGATTATCTGTGTTTTGATATTGAGAAATAAAGTTTTTAGCTGATCTTTCATTAATAGATTTAGTTATCTCGCAAAGTCGCTAAGACACAAAATAAATTATCTCAAACTTTATTTGGCGACTTGATAGAATGATAAAAGAAAATCAAAATGGAATATTAACTTAATAGCCCTTTTTTGCGTGAGGGATAGAAATGAAAAGCCCGGAAACCAGTGCAGCGATAGCGGAACTGGTTGAGGACTTGTAATGGATAGCCCGACCCCAGTAAAGAAAAGGGCAATCCACACACAGTAGTTTGCCCTTTTCTTTACTGGGGTCACGCCCAAATTATTTTATTAGATATTAATCGATACTACATAGCCTTCAAAGCTTCTAATATTAAAAACGGTTCCGTCTTCAAAGATTAAATATTGACCTTTGATTCCAACAAGTTTTCCTTGAAAATGTAGTGTTTTGTCCAAACTCAAACTGGACACTTTTTTAGGATAAGTCAAAACGGGATAATCCAGTTGGTACAAATCATTTTTTTCTAAATGAAAATATTCTTGCACTTCGGCTGGAAGAAGCGTTTGTACTTTTAGTTTTTCAGCTATCAGGTCCAAATCAACGATATCATTTTGAAGCATTTTGCGCCAATTGGTTTTGTCGGTAAAATGATTTTTTAAGGCGACTTCGGTAATTCCTGCCAAATAACGATTGGGAACCTCAACAATTGATATTGCCTGACTGGCTCCTTGATCAATCCATCGGGTTGGCATTTGGGTTTTTCGGGTCACTCCTACTTTGACTTCACTGGACAATGCCAAATACACGATGTGAGGCTGCAATTGTGCTTTTTGTTCGTAATCTAAATCTCTGTCTGCGATTCCCAAATGTGCGGTGCTCAACTCTGGTTTCATAATCCAGTCGCCCACCGCCGGACTTGCATAGAAACAATCGTAACAGAATCCTTGACGGTATATTTTTTTCTTTTTAGTGCAATTCAAACATTGATGCCCTTCAAATTTGATTTCAATTTCTTTATTCAAAAGCTGATTCATGTTCAAAAAACTGTTTTCGAAAACCAAATAATATTGGATTGGGTTGCCGAATTCGGTTTGCATTTTAGAAAGTACTCCTTGGTATGTCATTGCAGATGGCAGATTTAAGATTGCAGGCAGCAGTTGGTTTTACTGCTACTTTATTTGATTGAAATGGATTTTTTTTACAAAAAAACACTATTTTTGATACGAAGGCAAAGTTACTATTTGTCTGTCGATATTCAAATCTTAAATTTTCATATTCCACTTAGGAGAAAATTAGAAATTAAAATCGTTAATTCTAAATCAATTGCAATGCCTCTATCCATTATAAATTCTATCGCTTCCTGGTTTTTAAAACAAAGAATTCATCAAATTGAACTTTTCCTGAAGTATCCAAATGAAGTTCAGGAAGAATTGCTGATGAATTTAATCCGTTCCTCGGAAGAAACGATTTATGGCAAAAAATATGATTATGCTTCAATGAAATCATATAAAACTTTTACAGAGCGAGTGCCGATTTCAAGCTATGAAGATTTGGAGCCTTATATAGAACGTACTCGTCAGGGAGAACAAAATATTCTTTGGAACACGCCTGTAAAATGGTTTGCAAAATCCAGCGGAACCACAAATGCCAAAAGCAAATTCATTCCTGTAAGCAACGAAGCGCTCGAGGATTGTCATTATAAAGGCAGTAAGGATTTATTGTGCTTATATTTGAACAACAATGAGGAATCTGAAATGTTTGTGGGCAAAAGCTTGCGTTTGGGAGGCAGCTCGCAGATTTATGAAAACAAGAATACTTTTTTTGGGGATCTATCGGCAATTTTGATTGAAAACATGCCGATTTGGGCTGAATTCAGCAGCACGCCTAGCAGTAAAATTTCGCTGATGAGCGAATGGGAAACCAAAATGAGCGCCATCATCAAAGAAACCATAAATGAAAATGTGACTAGTTTTGCCGGGGTTCCTTCGTGGATGTTGGTTTTGATGAATAAAGTTCTCGAAGAAACCGGAAAAACAAATCTGATGGAAATTTGGCCAAACTTGGAAGTGTACTTTCACGGAGGCGTAAGTTTTGATCCATATCGCGATCAGTACAAGAAAATACTTCCTCAAAATGATTTCAAATACTACGAAATTTATAATGCTTCCGAAGGTTTTTTTGCCATTCAGGACTTAAATAATTCGAGTGATTTATTGCTAATGCTGGATTACGGTATTTTTTATGAATTTATTCCGATGGATACTTTTGGAACACCAGACCAAAAAGCAATTCGCTTATCGGATGTGGAATTGTTCAAAAACTACGCGATGGTTATTACGACCAATGGCGGTTTGTGGCGATATTTAATCGGCGACACGGTTCGTTTTACTTCTTTAAATCCTTATCGTGTTCGAGTGACAGGACGAACAAAACACCACATCAACGTTTTTGGTGAAGAATTAATGGTCGAAAACACAGATCAGGCTATTGCTAAAACCTGTAAATTAACCCAAGCCGAAGTAGTTGATTATACAGTTGCACCAATTTTCATGAAAGAAAAAGAAAAAGGAGCTCATGAATGGATGATTGAATTTAAGAAACAACCAGCTGATATTGCCGCTTTTCAAAAGATTCTGGATGAAACATTGCAATCTTTGAATTCCGATTATGAGGCTAAACGCTACAACAATATGACTCTTAATCCGCTAGTGATCAACGTTGCCAGAGAACGATTATTTTATGACTGGCTCAAAGAATGCAATAAGTTGGGAGGTCAACACAAAATTCCGAGATTGTCTAATAAAAGAGATTATCTTGAGCAATTAAAGGGAATGCAGGATTATATAGTTAGATAATTAGAAATGAAATCATTAAAAAAATGTAAATATTACGTTTTTTATTCCCGAAATTAATTTAAAACTCATTACAAAAATATTTTCTTACAATTGTTGTAACATTTTTTGATTTTGAAAGTCTAGTATGCAATCATCAATCAAAAATCAATCAAAAAATGAAAACAACATTATTAGCGTTAGTGCTACTGAGCACCACTTTTATTTTTGCTCAGGAAACAAGGCCAAATTCAGAAAGTTCGACGGCTGTCGCAAAAGACTCCATTAAAGAAAAAGTTAATCAGCTTAATGAAGTAACTATTACTTCTCAAAAGAAATACATAAAAGTAGAATCAGATAAAACTACAATTAATGTAAAAGAAAACGACATGCTCAATAGTGGCAGCAGTCTTGAAGCTGTAAAAAAACTGCCTGGTGTAATTACTTCGCCAACCGGAGGAATCTCATTAAACGGAAAAAATGTCACCATTTATATTGATGGCGCACCAAGTACTTTGTCTGGAAATGATTTGCAAAACTACTTGAATTCGTTACCCGCAAATGCCATCGAAAAGGTAGAACTCATTTACAATCCTGGTGCTTCATTTGATGCGAATGCCAGTGGTTCAATAATCAATATTGTGACAAGCTCTAAAAGAATGAAAGGTGTAAATGCTAGTTTTAATATCAATTACAATTTTAATAAATACCAAAAACCAAGTCCGCAAATTCTTTTAAACGGAAAAGAAAAAAATCTAAGCTGGCAAACAATGCTGGGTTATAATTACATTGATAGTGAATCAAAGACCAGCAATATCCAACAGTTTACCGCATTTGATCCAATCCAGTATTTAAAACAGGAAAACTTTACCGTAAGCACGAACAGGAACTTGTATTTTAGACTTGGAACAAATTATAAACTGACAGAAAAATCAAATTTATTATTCAATTATAATGGCAACTATGCCAATGACAGAAATGTTTTTGACGCAACAACAGAAGGAGTTGGCATCGATTATTTTAATCAGGGAACAACCAAAATCAAAAATAATAACCATGAAATCAGTTTGCAATTCAAAACTAAACTAGATACTCTCGGAAAAACTTTAGACATAATTGCATTCAGTAATTTATTTGATAAAAAACCAATTACCGAATCGAATGCGATTGATAAAATTTCTAATTCAAATTCATTTGCCAATAGTGATCTTAATTTTGATTTAAAAAATTACTATTTGAAATATGACTTTGTTATTCCGTTTCAAAAAATGAATTTTTCTATCAATACAGGAGGAAAATTCAATGTGTTGGAAGTAAATGACATTGGAAATTATTATACCAATTCGGGAACAGATATGATCGATTTCGATTATTCAGAGAATAATTTGGCTTTCTATGCCGAAGCCCGAAAAAAGATTAAAAAATTAAGTCTAACTGCTGGATTGCGTTTTGAAGATTACCATGTAAAACGAGTGACTAATACTTTGGCAGAACCAATAAAATTTACAAATACCAATTTGTTTCCAAATCTTAGCGCCATATATGAAATAAATGATGACGTGAACATTTCAGCTTCGTATTCTAAAAAAATCAATCAGCCTAATTACAATAATTTAGATCCAAATAACGGAAATGGTTTTGACCAATATAACAGTTCACAAGGGAATTTATTTTTGGATCCAACTTTTTTTGATAATTATGAATTCAAAATATCAGCTTTTCAGTTTATCCAATTGGGAATGAATTATACGGCATCAAAAGATAACAACCTTTTTGTTTTTAGTGCAGATGCTGATGCGACTACACCGATAAGCAAACAAACTTATCAGCAATTTGATCATTTGAATACATTTGGTGCTTATTTGAATTTTCCGATTCCATTAGATTATTTTTTTAAAGGAAAAGAAGAATTCAAGAAACGAATGAAAAACATAGATGAGATGAATTACATATTTGTCAATCTAAATTACGTCAAATCCGATATTAAAGGATATTATTTCCCGTATACAAATAAGCCTATTTTCAATTACGCCTTTCAATCGCAAATCATGTTGCCTTGGAAAATCAAAAACTCAATGATGTATTTTATACTTCCTCCAGGAAACTGGCAAGTTTATAAAGTTACTGAGCCAATTCAACAGTTTGATATTTCATTCAACAGAGATTTTATGAATAAAAACTTAAAGATTGGCTTACATTGTTTCGATGTTTTTAATCAAAATGAAACTAACGTATTAATTGCTGGTGAAAATTTAAATACAAGTTATAGACAAAAAAATGATTCCAGAACGTTCCGTATTTCATTAACCTATAATTTTGGAAACCTGAAAATGCAAAGCGAAAACACCAATATTGAAACTGAAAAAGTAAAAAGTGGTGGAGGAATGATGAAATAACCAAACAAAAAAACCGTTCAAAAAATTAAAATTTTGAACGGTTTTTGTTTTTGAACCATTATAAATTAAGGTTGCTTTTCTAAAATCGCCTTCACATTTGCTAGATTTTGAGCCTGATCTTTTTCTATAAAACCTTTAAAAATGAAACTCATTAAATTCATTGGATAATCTGCGTGTCCGTAAAATTCGTTAGTGAGTTTGGTTTTATCTATCGAAATTGGCTCAACAATCATCGCTGCTGTATTATCGCCTTTCATAGGTTTTTCAAAATGAAGATTAAAATCAATTCTATCATCACTTAATTTTGCAATTTGTTGAGAACCTTCTCCAACATTATCGTCTGTACTAACCCATGACGATTTTGCACCGACTGTCCCGTCAATTCCTGTATAGTCAATCTTTACTTTTGGATCTTTCATTACCCAAACGCTGTACTTTTCTTGATTTTTAATCATTTTTACATAATCAAAAACAACCTGTTGTGGCCTATTGATAGTTGTGCTGACAGATATCGTGTAGTCTTTAGGGATAATAAATGCAACAATCAAAAGAAAAGCAATAAGTCCAACAATCCCAATACCTATAAATCTTAATACGCGCATATTCAAAAAATTTAATGATAATTGATATCTTCTTATTTAGCAGGATTTTCATCAAAATTGACCATCCAATGAATTCCGAATTTATCCACAAACATCCCAAAATAAGCACCCCAGAAAGTTTTGTTCATAGGCATAAAAGGGTTTCCTCCTGCCGAAAGTCCGTTGAAAATCCGATCGGCTTCAGCAACGCTTTCTGTATTAATAGAAATTGAAACATTCGAACCAAAAGCAACTGCTCCAGCTTCATCATGACTGTCACTTCCCATCAAAATAGTGTTGCCAATTGGTAAACTTACATGCATGATTCTGTTGGCTTGTTCATCAGATAATTTTGGACTATTTTCGTCAACAGGCATATCTTTAAATTTTCCGATATACGGGAATTCTCCTCCAAAAACAGATTTGTAAAACAGAAATGCTTCTTCGCAATTTCCATTAAAAATTAAATAAGGATTAACTGCTGCCATAATTTTTTCATTTAATGTGTTTATATTTAGTTTAAAATTATAAGATAATCAATCACTTAGCCTTTATTTTCTTTATTTTTTCTCTGAAAGTTCCTTTACTTTTTCTAATGCTTTGGGGAAAACATCCTGAAAAAAATCAACATATTTGTCTACTGTATCGATTGTTGCTTCGAGTAAAGTTCCTATATCAATAGAAACGAGTCTATACGTTTCCATCCCTCCAGACCAGCCTTCAGAGGACTCCCCAACAGGCAAAACAATATGATCTTTAATTTCAGACAAATGTTTGAATGCCATATACTCGTTGTCTTCTTTTTTAAAAATAACACTATTCATTCCCATTCCTTCAGGATTCAAAAAATGAATAGGATCACCCTCTTCCCAAGTACTCAAAGCATAAGTTCCTTCGCAAAAGACAGCGGCCCATTCTCTATATGTTTGATCTTCCCATAAAACTTCCCAAACTTTTTCTTTAGTTGCATTAATCGCAATTTTAAATTCCAAAGTCTTAATAGCTAATTTTTATTTAGGCTTTTTATCATTATCCATATATAAAATATTCCAGCGATGACCATCCAAATCAGCAAAAGCGCAGCCATACAACCAACCTTGACTTTCGGCAGGTTCAGCAAAAACCAGCCCACCAGCATCTCGGACTGTTTGAGCAAAATCATCCACCTCCTGCTTGCTTTGGGCATCAAGCGATATCATCATTTCCGAACTCTCACGAGTATCTGTTATTTTGTTTTGTATATAGCCTTGAAGCTGATTTTCTTCAAAAAGCATTACTACAAAATTATTGTCTCCAACGAACATGCATGCCATTGTTGATGTCTCATTTTGTTGATTAAAAGTAAAACCAATTGCAGAAAAAAAGGCTTTTGATTTTGCAACATCTTTTACCGGCAAGTTTAGCCAAATCTGTTTTACCATTGTTTTGTTTTAAGTTATCGTGACTCAACGTACTTTTTAAAATTATCCAAAATCGCCTGCCAGCCTGCTCGTTGCATTTCCTCAGGATTTTGATTTTCAGGTTCAAAACTCTCGATTATTTCTACACCATTTTCCAGATTTACGAAGTAAACCGATACTTTACGCCCATCACCAATTTCATATTCTATCAATGAATGAAGGGTCACTTCCGTGTAAACTCCTCCAAAATCAAAACTCATTGTTCCATCTTTTGAAGCCATTGTAAATTTAAAACTACCACCCTTTCGTAAATCATTTTCTGCATAGGGTGTATGCCAATCATCTGAAGCATTATTCCATTCAGTAATGTGTTGTGGATTTGTCCAAAAATCCCAAACTGTTTCTAATGGAGCATCAACTATACATCGTACTGTTATCATAATCAATAATTTAGATTTATAAATTTACAAATAATCAAATATAAATTTCTTTTTTCCCGATAAAAAAACCTATTCTAAGAAATAGAACAGGTTTTCGTATTTTGATTTATTTCTAATAAAAAGATTTCTCTTACTTTGTAATTTCTTTTAGAAAATCCTTCATTTTTCCAATTTCAATTCCATTAGCTATTTCATCTGGACCAGTAATCGCAGAAGAATGATAAAAAGAAGCATTCACTTTTTGATCTAACTTAACAATGTTGGAAGAGCGTAATCCACCGCCAGGCATAATCACGATTCGATTATTTGCTTTTTGCATCAAAACTTCCAAAATTTTGCATCCTTCGATTACATCATTTCTTTGTCCAGATGTTAACACTGTTTTAAATCCAGAATCAATTATTAATTCTAATGATTCATAAACATTCGAAATAACATCAAATGCACGGTGAAAAGTGCAGGGAATAGGATTAGCAAGTTCAATAAGTTCTTTGTTTCTTTGATCAAAACTATTATCGGGATTCAGCATTCCAAAAACAAAACCATCAATATTAATTTTTTTGAATTGTTGAATAGCTAATTTCATTTGTTCAAATTCAACGTCACTGTAAACAAAATTACCACCTCTAGGACGAATCATCACATTCATTTGAATAGTCAATTTGTCTCGGACTTGTTGAGCAAGTTTAAAATCTGGTGTGGTTCCACCCTCTTTGAAATTGTCGCAAAACTCTACTCGGTCAGCGCCAAATTGTTGAGCTATTATAGCCGATTCCAGGTTAAAACAGGCAATTTCCAGATTCTTATTTTTCATTGCTACAATAATTTTGGAAAAAGATACAAAGTACAAAAAAACCCGCCCTATTTACAGAGCAGGTTTAGTAATTATTTTTAGTTACTAAAGCTTAAGAAGCAATTTCTAAACGCTTTAATAAATTTTTATTTAATGTTTCTTTGGCGTATTCCATATCAATTTCTAATTTTTTATCCTCAGAACTTGGTAATTCATACATTGCATCGGTTAAGATTGCTTCACATAATGAACGTAATCCACGCGCGCCTAATTTGTATTCCAAAGCTTTTTCAACAATAAAATCCAAAGCTTCATCGGTAATGGTAAAATCCACTTCGTCCATCAAAAACAATTTTTGATATTGTTTGATTAAAGCATTTTTAGGTTGTGTCAAAATAGCTCTTAAAGTTACTCTGTCCAATGGATCCATATGAGTCAAAACTGGCAAACGACCAATGATTTCAGGAATCAAACCAAAATCTTTAATGTCTTTTGGAATAATGTATTGCAACAAATTATCCTTATCTATATTGTCTGCATTTTTAGAAGTAGAATAACCAACAGCCTGACGATTCAAACGTTTTGAAATAATACGCTCTACTCCATCAAAAGCTCCACCGGCAATAAATAAGATATTTTGAGTGTTTACCTCAACGAATTTTTGGTCAGGGTGTTTACGCCCTCCTTTTGGCGGCACATTAACAACAGTTCCTTCCAATAATTTCAACAAAGCTTGTTGTACTCCTTCTCCTGAAACATCACGAGTGATGGATGGATTATCGCTTTTACGAGCAATTTTATCAATCTCATCAATGAAAACGATACCTCTTTCGGCTTTGGTTACATCATAATCAGCAGCTTGTAGAAGACGAGTCAAAATACTCTCAACATCTTCGCCAACATAACCAGCTTCTGTCAATACTGTAGCATCAACAATAGCTAATGGCACATCCAGCATTTTGGCAATGGTTTTGGCAACCAAAGTTTTTCCTGTACCGGTTTGTCCAACCATAATGATGTTACTTTTTTCAATCTCTACTTCATCGTCCAATTGCTGTTGCATCAAACGTTTGTAATGATTGTAAACCGCAACAGACATCACTTTTTTGGTTTGCTCCTGTCCAATTACGTATTGATCAAGGAAAGCTCTGATTTCTTTTGGTTTTTTTAAAATTAAATCACCAACTAGTTTAGAACTTCTGTTTGTTTTTAGTTCTTCCAGAACAATTCCATGTGCTTGTTCGATGCATTTATCACAGATGTGAGCATCGATCCCTGCAATCAACAAATTGGTTTCCGGTTTCTTTCTTCCGCAGAAAGAACATTGTAATACTTGTTTTGCCATTCTTTTTTTGGTTGATAGTTGATGGTTGATAGTTGATGGTTAAAATCCAACAACTATCAACTGTCAACCAATAACTATTTATCCTCTTCTTAAAACTTCATCAATCATTCCGTATTCTTTGGCTTCGTCTGCTTTCATCCAGTAATCGCGTTCACTGTCTTTGTGAACTCTTTCAAAAGTCTGTCCGGAATGATGTGAAATAATATTATATAATTCATCTTTCAATTTCAGCATTTCGCGTAAGTTGATCTCCATATCGGTGGCAACACCTTGTGCACCTCCAGACGGTTGGTGAATCATTACACGTGAATGTGGCAATGCCGAACGTTTTCCTGCTGCACCTGCACACAAAAGAACTGCTCCCATAGAAGCTGCCATTCCTGTACAAATTGTAGCAACATCTGGCTTGATATATTGCATAGTATCATAAATTCCTAAACCTGCATAAACACTTCCTCCAGGTGAATTCAAATAAATCTGAATATCTTTGGAAGCATCCGCGCTTTCTAAGAATAATAATTGAGCCTGAACAATATTGGCAATTTGATCATCGATTCCTGTTCCCAAGAAAATAATTCTGTCCATCATTAATCTTGAAAAAACATCCAATTGAGAAACATTTAACTGGCGCTCTTCAATTATATAAGGGGTCATTCCTTTTGGGTTCATTGCAGCAACTATTTTATCATAGTACATTGCATTTACGCCTTGGCCTTTAATCGCAAATTTTTTGAATTCTTTTCCGTAGTCCATATTTTATAATAGTTTAAGGTTTAAAGTTTAAAAGTTTGAAAAGAACTACACAAAGACCATACCCGTTTTCGGATAATGTCATTATGTCTACTTTTTTTAGCCCAGATTGCAGTGGAAAGTTTTTGAAATGGCTGACTATTTTTTTTGGTAAAAAAAAGCGACCAACGGAAGCTCTTTTTTTGCCTTACAAAAAAAGGCAGCAATGAAAAAACTTGTAACGGAAACCTGGACACGAGCGCAGCGAACTGACGCAGTAATTGCTCCTGAATATAATTCAGAATACAA
>NZ_DATIDY010000215.1:0-2293 GCF_035456085.1 Flavobacterium sp. | reverse complement strand
AAGTATAAATTTAAGTTTCGGGACTGTTTGCTTAATAAGTTTTGTAGCGCAATTTATTTTAACTTTTTTAGGCTTTTTCATCACATCTATCAGCTTAAGCAATAGGGGTTTTAAATGCGGAACGCCTGCAGTTGGTATTTTGGGTTTAAGCTTTCTTTTTGCGATAATCCTTTTAGTTATAATTGGAATCCAGCTTTGTGTAAAAGCAATTTATAAAAAACAAATTTGATGAATGTTTGGTTTTAAATCACTTTGTGAGAAAACATAAGAAATGAAAAGTCAAAACTGCAATACGAATTAGCTGAAGTCAAAAGACCACTGCTAACAGCCACTACAACGGATTTGGGCATTGGGCTTAATTGAAAGTTGGTTTTGTATTGGGACGATTTGGCAAATCCGAAAACAGGGCTTAATTTAGTCCCAAACCCGCTGTAGTGCCAGAACGTTACCGGAGACTTGTGCCGAAATCACGCTGATGTTTTCAATCAGAAAATTTACAAAGCAGAAACGTGAAAGTTGGAACTTGCCGGCAGACTCAAGCGAAAGCGAACAGGCGAAGCAAACTTGAAAATTGGAATCTGAAAAGCAGAAACGTAAAAGTTGGAATTTGCCAACTGAACTTTAAAAAAGAAACGTGAAAAGCGGAAAGTGAGAACTTGAAACTTTGAGCCAAAAAATACAAAACCAAAAACCGAAAACTAAACTTTGTGGAGCGGACGGAATTGGACAAACAGAAGCTTAAAAAATTGCGGTTTAAAACGAGATTTCGTCAAAAACAAGCCTCCGGTAACACACGCTACAAGCAAGCTGGGGATTTGGCAAAATTTAAAGATGGTTTTGTATTTGAAAAAATAGTTTTTAACCGAAAGTTTAGGCTTTCTTAATCCCAGCCTGCGTGTAGCGCGAAGACGTTACAGGAAACCTTGCCACAAAATAACCTAATAATAATGAATTATATTTTAGTTATCCTCTTATTATTTTTTTCAACTATCTATTCACAAGATAAAGTTGATTCCGCTTTTATCTTTTCAAAATACGAGCAAATTGATAATGAAAAAAAAGGAGATAAAATTAGAGATATCGTTAATGAAGATAATGATGCACTAATTATATATTTGGACGATAGCAAATTTATCTCTTTAAAAAACAATAAAGTTAAATGCTATGCAATATGCAAAGACACTATAATTAACAATATAGTAGAGCTGAATAATATTAATGCGAAGAATTGTAAGTCTATAATTGATACATTGGTCTCCATTGACCCAAAAAAAATAATCAATGAAATTGATAAAAAAAATAGAATCCCTATTGAGAATTTAGGTAAGTATATGATATCGTTTTATAAAGATAACAAAACTTTAAAGCTTTTTTATAGTTACTCCGAGACTAATATTGAAGACAAATTTTCTTTTCCTAAAGACAGAAAGACGTTTTTAAATAATTACTTAAATCTGACAAAATATTTTTATGATAAAGAATTTGAACGAGTGAAATCTTTAGATACGATTTATTTACTTATTGAAAGAGAAAAAAATATGCAGTATGAACGATTGAATTTTTCAGATACGATTTATTCATCTATTGGGAGAGGGAAAAATATGCAATACATTCTTGATATAAATAAATTAAAAAGCATACGACAAGAAACTTATGACTTCCAATTTAATTGCTCTTATGTCAGTTTTACACATTTAAGTCGCTTTAGTTTTGCTGAAACTAGTAATGAATTTTATGAAAAGGATTCATTTTTAAAAACTTATACCGACAAAATATTGCGTCTTGAAGATTTACAAAGATTTACCCAATGTGATTTGGAACAATTAATAGGTTCAATTAATAAAAAAGTTTTTATCATTGATAAAGAGGAGATTAATGGTGGGAAAATCAAAATTAAAGAAGTTAAAGGCGGAACTCGGTGTTGGTTGGAACAACAGGAGGATTAAAAGTAATGGACTTAATGTCTATTTTGTATTAGTAACTAGGTGTTAGAAAACAAATATTGAACGATAAAAAAGGCTTCCTGTAACAGCTACTACAACGGATTTGGGCAATTGGCTTAATGGAAAAATGGTTCTGTATTGTTATGATTTGGCAAATCCGAAGAATGGGCTTAATTTAGTCCCAAACCCGCTGTAGTGCCAGAACGTTGGCAGAAATATTCTCAAAAAAGTGCATATAAAATCATCCTACAAAGAAAATGAAGAAAATTATTTTATTAATCCTAATAATTACATTTCAATTAGGCTATTCAAAAGAAATAAATGAAACTGAAAAACTATCTAGTTTATGC
>NZ_DATIDY010000214.1:0-3704 GCF_035456085.1 Flavobacterium sp. | reverse complement strand
AGTATGATTAAGATTGGGGGCTAAAGTAATAGAAAATTATTTCACGGAGACTCGCAAAAGAAGCGCAGAGATTCGCGAAGAGTTTTATTTTTCTCCATAATCTTTGCGAATCTCTGTGTATCCTCTGTGAATCTTTGCGAAACAAACCTTTAGTTTGGCGAAAGCCTATTATGAAATCCTTAACGTAACGACATTATTATCAATGCGTAAAATGTATAATTTTGCAAAATGAATTCAGCTACAGAAAATAACAAAAAAGGATATAAAAACTATGGCACTCATCTCCGTGAAAAATACAACGGAAAAAAAGTGTTCAAAGTAATTGTAGATGGCAATTTTAGTTGCCCAAACCGTGACGGATTAAAAGGTTACGGCGGTTGCACCTATTGCAATACCGATTCTTTCACACCCGATATTTCCCGAAAAGCACCAACCATCGAAGAGCAATTACTGCAAGGGATGGAACGCGCCAAAAATTCATACAAGGCTGATCAATTCATAGTATATTTTCAACCCAACACCAATACGTACGCCAACGTCGATTATCTAAAAACAATCTACGACCGCGCTTTATCGTTCAATCCTGATGAGGTAGTTGGCTTTTCTGTAGGAACAAGACCTGATTGCATCGATGCCGAAAAAGTCGCCTTGCTCGAAAGCTATTGCGACCGATTTGATGTCGATCTCGAAATGGGAATGGAATCGATGTATGACGAAACATTACAAAAAATAAACCGTGGCTGTACTCATGCCGAATTTATTGCAGCTGTAGAATTGTTAAAAGACAGCCCAATCGATTTGTGTGTGCATACCGTTTTTGGATTTCCTTGGGAAACTCACGAAATGATGCTCAACTATATCAATGAAATAAACCGTTTCCCGCAAATAAAATTCGTAAAATTCCACCATTTACACATCGTCGAAGGTTCGATTATGGGCGTGCATTACAAACGAAACCCGTTTCCGCTTTTTACTTTGGAGCAATACACCGATTTGCTTTGCGAACTCATTCCGCTATTACGTCCCGACATCGTCATCCAACGCCTGTTCGGAATCTCCGATTGGGATTTACTCATCGCACCAAATTGGGGTCTCAAAAAAACTGAAATCCAGCATTACATCGACTCCACAATCGAAAAAAGAGGGATTATCCAAGGTTCCAAATACACTGAAAAATAAATTATAGTGTCAAATCGAGCGCAGCCGTGATTTGGGCGTGACCCCATTATGCAAAGGGGCTTAATCTAGCATGCGTTTATACAGCCCCTTTGCATAATGCGGTCGGGCTATCCGCGCTACGTTGGTAGCTTGCTTCTATCCCTCACGCGAATTTCTGCAAAACAAGACATTTAGCCTTCCTAACCGGTTTTTTTTCAAGGTATAATTTGGAATTTGTTTTTAGTATTATTTGTACATTGTCTTTAGTATGATTTTTTATGGTAAGCAATTTATACCTAACAAGTCTCCGAGACCTGTTAGGATTCCGTAAATAAAATTGTGAAAGACTTAATTGTGGTGTAACAAGACCTGTTTCTTATCAAAACCCGAATCTTATTTAAAAAAAAAGCTTAATTTAATGCCAAAAATATTTTAACATATTTAATCTTACCTGATAAAAGTCATATTTTATTGTCCTTTCGACGACTAATTTTACGCTATAAGTAAAGGATTTTTTTGTCTTTTATAATAGGTTTTATGCGAATTTTGGAACCTGACAATTTCAATAACACAAACAAATAATACAGGATAGAATATGAAAACATGGTTAGATAAATGGGATCCGGAAGATGAAGTTTTTTGGAAAAAAACTGGAAGTAAAATAGCTTGGA
Organism: Flavobacterium sp.; assembly: GCF_035456085.1. GTDB lineage: Bacteria > Bacteroidota > Bacteroidia > Flavobacteriales > Flavobacteriaceae > Flavobacterium. The sequence continues at coordinate 1,875 of NZ_DATIDY010000214.1, read as the reverse complement.
AGACATTAATAATTACAACTTTTTCATTAATAATGTCATTTGGCTCGTGGTTTATGATGAGTGTAATAGCAGTGAAATTACCAGGTCTTGGTTTTTCATTTTCTAAGGATCAGCTTTTTTGGCTGGTTGCCATTCCTGGATTGGCTGCAGGTTTTTTAAGAATTGTACACACCTTTATTCTGCCGATTTTCGGGACAAGACATGTAGTAACCGTGGCTACTTTGCTTAAATTAATTCCAGCAATTGGAGTTGGATTTGCGGTGATGGACACCAATACTCCTTTTTGGGTATTTGTTCTTTTGGCATTTGCCACAGGCTTTGGCGGTGGAGATTTTTCATCCTTTATGCCTAGCACAAGTTTGTTTTTTCCAAAAAGGTTAAAAGGAACAGCATTGGGAATCCAAGCAGGAATTGGGAATTTTGGCGTTAGTCTAGCTCAATTTGTTACGCCACTTATTTTGAGTGTCAGTATTTATGGTGCTTCATCGGTATTTACAAGCATCGATGCCAAAGAAACGCAAAATGTATTTAAAGACTCAACAATTGGAAAACAAAAAGAAGTTTTCGCAGCTTTGGATGCCAAAGCACAAAATAATATTTTGGCCAATGTAAAGAAGCCAGTATTGGATTCGGTTATCGCGGCAACGGGTTCAAATGATAATGTGGAGATTTTTACAGCATTGCCTCAAAAAGTAAAATCCAAAGCGATTGCTAATGCGAATCCTAAATTGGCTGAAAAAATAATAAACAAAATTAGTCCCGATAATGAGGCTGTTAAAAATATAAATATTTACATTCAATCGGCAGCATTTTGGTATTCCGGATTCCTTTTGGGCTTAGCACTTATCAGTTGGTTATTCTTAAAGAGTATTCCTATGCATTCTTCAATAAAAGAGCAAATGGATATTTTTAAAAATAAACATACTTGGTATTGTACTATTACTTATGTGATGACTTTTGGAACTTTCGCTGGTTTGTCGGCAGCATTTCCATTGATGATTAAATATTTGTACGGAGATTTCCCTGATGCACCGGATCCGTTGGTGTATGCTTTCTACGGCCCGCTTATTGGTTCCGCCAGTAGGGTTGCTTTTGGTTTTGTTGCCGACAAAGTTGGAGGTGCCATATTGACGACCATTACCGGAATTGGAATTTTAACGGGTGCCGTTATTTTGGTTACCCAAGGATTGGTTTCGCCAACGAGCATGGATCAGTTTCCTTTATTTGTAGGGGTTATTTTGGTAATGTTCTTTTTTACGGGAATTGGAAATGCGGGTACTTTTAGACAATTTCCGATCATATTTTCAGAGAATCAGCGTCAAGCTGCGGGCGTAATTGGATGGACTGCCGCAATAGCTGCTTTTGGTCCTTTTATCTTTTCTAAATTAATTGGAAGTAACATCACTGCTAATGGAACTGTAAATCAATTCTTTATTGGTCTAATCCTTTTCACTATATTAGCGACAACAATTAATTGGTGGTTTTACAACCGCAAAGGATGTGAGAAACCGAGCTAGTCGCTAAAAATTCAAAAATGTTTATACTAAAAGGTCTTCAAGACCTGTTAGATATGATTATTAATAGTCTACCACAAAAAAAGCATGTATATATGAAAAACAAAACCTATAATACCAAGGCATTGCTGATAGCGACTGCACTTTCAATTTTTATGATTGTTCTGGTGTTTTATGGTTCCAGAAAATTGCAGAATTTTGATGCGGCACTCGTTACTTATTTATTTGGGACGGTGTTTGCCTTTTTTGGGATTGTGTACCGCTATACGGTTTGGTTGCAGAGACCACCGACTTGGATTTATTTCAAACGTGGGATTACGTATTTGGTAACCGGAAAAGTGTTTTCGCATTTTTGGTTTGC
>NZ_DATIDY010000213.1:0-8079 GCF_035456085.1 Flavobacterium sp. | reverse complement strand
TTCAATTCGACTTGCTGTCAAAACCAGTCGACCCCATTTTTAAATTTTGATTACAGAAATTAGGTTTCAGAATCAAATTTCCATTTATTTCCAATGGAAATGTTTTGCAAAGATACAATATCAAGTATCAATTTCAACAGTAAATTTTAAAAATAAGAATACTGTAATTTATAGACTGAATTCTTCTAATCTAAACTATTCTCCATCTGCCACCTTAAATGGATAATCACCAAATATTACAGATAATTTTCTAACAGCATACGTACTTCTGTTAAATTTATTAGATAAAGCAATTATCGTCACATTTTCATCTTTTAACTGAATGTACGATGACGTAAAACCATGCCACCAACCATTGTGGAAATAAAAGTTCTTGCCATTAGGCCAGTTGATCATTCGGATGCCTAAACCGTAATTTTTGGTTCCTTTGTGTTCGTTGCTGTATCCGGTATAAACTTGTGATAACAATTGAGGCTCTAGAAAAGAAGGAGAATTTCTGGCTCTGTCAAATTTTAATAAATCTCTAGGAGTTGAGTAGATATTTTTATCACCATAGATTTTATCCAAATAATCAATTCCAATTTCAACTCTGTTTGCCTTATAAGAAGGAGCTACATTGTGTTTGTCTTTGTCAAAATCAAGAACAAAAGTATGATCCATCCCAAGAGGTTTGAAAATTATTTGTTCCATTGCATCTCTATAAGAAAGCTTGGTCACTTTTTCAATAATCAAGGCCAACATCGCATAATTGGTGTTGCAATAAGCAAATCGGGTACCTGTTTTTTGTTCTAAATTAATATTTTTAGTAGCCATAATAGTCAAAATATCTTGATTAGTCAAGGTATTATGTCTATCCCAAACATTTTTATCACGATCAGTAAAATAAGCATAACTGCGCATGCCGCTTCTATGAGATAATAACATTCTTACGGTAACATCTGGATATGGAAATTCAGGTAAAAAATCAGTTACCTTTTGATCTAAATCTATTCTTTTGGCATTGACTAATTTAAGGACAGCAGTAGCTGTAAGGACTTTACTAACTGAGGCAATATGAATAGGGGTTTCGGGCGTAATTGGAATTTTGGTTCTCAGATTGGCATAACCTTCATACTTTTCAAAAATAATTTGCCCATTTTTTGCCACCAAGAGACCACCATTCATGCTGTTGTTCGGCCAGTTTTTTCTATAAAAAGAATCTATTTGACGTCTTTTTTCTGCAACATAATCAGCAGTCAAAGGGGTTTCCTTACCCATGGGTTTCATTTTGGGTAAGACATTTTTGGGTAAATCCGCGTCTTTTATTTCTATTATTTCTTTATCTGACTTAGTTGCAGATTCTTTTTTGCAGGAATTCAATACTGCCAATGGGAGCAGTAAATATAGTATATTTGCCTTTTTTATAAAATTCATTTTCTTGATACTAAAAGGGCAAATATATAGAATACGATGATTTAGTTTTAGTTTTTTTAATAATAATTATGATCATATTTTAGGTTTTAATTGATGAATTTTATCATATCTAGTTAAATATCAAATATTTACATTTTTGTTATCATCAGAAAATATTTTATAAAAAATCATAAATTGAATAATATTGTTATATTTATGACAAATAACTACATAAAAGTTATATTTATAAAATTAAAAAGCCCAAAAAATGAAATTCGGAATTATTAAAGAAAGAAAAAATCCCCCAGATTACAGAGTTGTTTTTTCTCCAAATGAATTGGCCAAAATAAACCAATTGTACCCTGAAATTGATGTAAAAGTAGAAAGTTCGGATATACGTGTTTTTACTGATTTGGATTATCAAAACATGGGAATTGAAGTAACAAATGATGTTACTGATTGCGATTTTCTTTTTGGTATAAAAGAAATTCCGGTGGATGATTTGATTCCTAATAAATCCTATTTTATTTTTTCGCACACAATCAAAAAGCAACCTCATAATAGAAAATTGCTCCAGGCTATTCTGGAAAAAAACATTGATTTGTATGATCACGAAGCCATTGTTGACGATCATAATCATCGATTGATTGGTTTTGGCAGATATGCAGGAATGGCAGGAGTTTATAATGCATTTCGTGCTTTCGGAATAAAATTTGAATTATTCAAGTTGCCAAAAGCAGAAACTCTTTCAGGTAGGGATGCATTAATTGCACATCTAAAAAGATTGATTTTGCCTCCTTTAAAAATCGTAGTAACAGGTACCGGAAAAGTTGGTAATGGAACCAAAGAAATTTTGGATGCCATGAAAATAAAAGAAGTTACACCAGAGAATTATTTGACAAAAAAATACACACAAGCCGTTTATACTCAGCTTGATGTTTTGGATTATAATAAAAGAAAGGACGGACAGCAGTTAGATTTTGCTGATTTCCTTAATAATCCATCCGAATATGTGTCTGATTTCGAAAAATTTACAAAAGTTTCAGATATTTATATCACCGCTCATTTTCATTCCAATGAAGCACCAGTAATTTTGAGTCGTGATATGCTGAACGCCAATGATTGCCAAATAAAAATCGTAGCTGATATTTCCTGCGATGTCAATGGATCTATTGCTAGCACATTACGTTGCTCAACAATTGCCGAACCGTTCTATGGTTATCATCCGAGCGAAAACAAAGAAGTAGATGTTTTTCATCCCGCAGCCATAGTGGTTATGGCTGTCGATAATTTACCATGCGAAATGCCAAAAGATGCCAGCGTAGGTTTTGGCGAAATGTTTTCGAAGCATGTTATTCCCGCTTTTTTTAACGGAGATAAAGATGGAATTCTACAAAGAGCTAAAATAACCGAAAAAGGTAAACTCACTGAGCGTTTCAGCTATTTACAGGATTATGTTGATGGAAAATAGATTTAAATAAAAACTTAAAATAAGGAAACCGCCTCATTATTAAAATTTTGTGGCGGTTTTTTATATTTTTTCAAGTTTTGAAAAGTTTATAAAAACAAAAAAGCTAATAAAAATCAGCACATACAGTCACTTTTTTTAATTCCCTGATTATTACTGTCCATCCAAATTTTAACACTTAAAAAGTAAAAAAAATCTTTTGTATCTAAATTTATAGGGTAATAAAGAGTTAATTTTGCAGCCGTTTAGATTTACTGAACGTTTTTAAATTTTCAGGTTTAAGTTCAGATATTTTTTAACCCCCCGATTTATCAAATTAAACAATTTATTAAATGAAAAAGAGATTATTTTTAAGTTTTTTTATTCTTGCATTTTATAGTGCCACCGCTCAAAACTATTATATGTCAGCCCCTGAAGGTTTTGGTGCTAATACTACTGGTGGAGCAGGAGGATCAACTGTTACAGTTACTAATTATACTGATTTTTATAATGCGATCAATTCTAACAAACCAACCACAGAAGGAGCAAAAATAATTTTAGTTTCCGGAACTATTACCTGTCCTTATACCAGTGTACTGATTAAAAATAAAACTATTATTGGTTTACCAGGAGCTAAGTTGGTTAATATTGATCAAACAAAAACAGGATCTGGAATTCTTTACTTAAAAGGAGGATCAGATAATGTAATCATCAGAAACTTAATTTTTGAAGGTCCGGGAGCTTGGGATATTGGAGGTCAAGACAATCTTGCTGCAGATGGTGCTACCAATCTTTGGATTGATCATTGTGATTTTCAAGATGGAATCGATGGAAATTTTGACTTGAAAAATAATGCCGATAATATTACGGTTTCGTGGTGTAAATTTGGTTATAATAAACCACCAACACTTACTGGTTATGAATCTGGTGGAACTCCAGATCACCGCTTTTCAGATTTGATAGGTTCTGGTAGTACCAATGCACCTACTGATGGTCATTTCAGTGTTACTTTTCAAAATTGTTATTGGGCCGAAGGCTGTAAAGAAAGAATGCCGAGAGCTAGAAATGCTGAATTACATATTTTAAATTGCTATTATAATACAAGTACTTCCAGTTCTGTCGCAATTGGTTTAGGTGGAGGAACTAATGGTACTACTTGTTATGTTGAAAACACCAATTTTGCACAAATTAAAAATGTATATAAAAATTATGATAGTTCAGATGGTGGAACATCTATTATAACTTACAAAGGGTCTATTCAAGGAGCTTCTTCAACTCCTATTTCAGATTCACAAACAGCTACAACGGTTCCTTATACCTCCTACAGTGTAATGTCAGTTGAAGATGTAGCCACTTATGTTCCTAACGCTACATGTGGAGCAGGAGCGACTTTAAATGTTACTGCAGACGGAACAATATCAGCTTGTACTAATTTAGGAACAAAAGACTATACTGTTGCTAATAAAGAAGCGCAAATGAAATTATTCCCAACGACTATAGAATCATCTTTGAATGTTTATTTATCAGACAATGTGACTGGAGAAATTTTTGTTGATATCTACACTGTTTTTGGAACAAAAGTTTTTTCATACACAAAAAAAGATCGAGTTTCTGGCGAAAAAATCACTTTTGATTTAGCAGATTTGGCAACAGGAGTATATTTGTGCACTGTGAGAACAAACGAAACTACACTTACCTCAAAATTTATCAAAGATTAAACTTTATTAAAATAAAATATATCCAGTCCCGAATCACTTTTTAGGACTGGATTTTTTTTTGAAATCACATTTGGTCGAAAGGTCATTTGGGCGTGCCACCATTCCTATAAAAGGGCTAATATTCTTTGTGGTTATACGCCCTTTTATAGGAATGCTGTCGTGCTATCCGCGTTACTTCGGTAACTTGCTTCTATCACTCACGCAGTGACAAACAACTTTAGGATAAATTCAGCTTTTGGTTTTCTATTTACTTTTCAATTTTATAATCTGAGATCTGGTTACGGGTTCTTAATTCCCGACCATATCTTCTGGTTTTACCCACTGGTCAAAATCTTCGGATGTTACATAACCCAAACGAACAGCTTCTTCCTTGAGTGTAGTTCCATTTTTATGCGCCGTTTGAGCAATTTCAGCTGATTTGTAATAGCCGATTTTAGTATTCAACGCCGTTACTAACATCAACGAATTGTTTACCAATTCTTCAATGCGTTTGTAATTCGGCTCAATTCCCTGAGCACAATGTAAATCGAATGAAAGACATGCGTCACCAAGCAATTCCGCTGATTGCAGGAAGTTGGCCGCCATCATTGGTTTAAAAACATTTAGTTCATACTGTCCTTGCATACCGCCAACAGTTATTGCCATGTCGTTACCAATAACTTGCGCGCAAACCATAGTAAGCGCCTCACATTGCGTCGGATTTACTTTTCCAGGCATAATTGAAGAACCCGGTTCGTTTTCGGGAATCAAAATTTCGCCAATTCCAGAACGTGGCCCAGAAGCCAGCATTCTAATGTCATTAGCAATTTTATTCAGAGAAACAGCCAGTTGTTTGAGTGCACCGTGAGTCTCTACAATTGCATCGTGCGTGGCAAGCGCTTCAAATTTATTAGGTGCTGTCACAAAAGGATGTCCGGTAAACTGACTAATATATTCAGCGACCTTTACATCATAACCTTTTGGAGTATTCAAACCTGTACCAACAGCGGTTCCACCCAATGCAATTTGAGACAAATGTGGCAAAGTGTTTCTAACAGCTTTCAAACCAAAGTCTAATTGTGCCGCGTAGCCCGAAATTTCTTGTCCCAAAGTTAGGGGAGTAGCATCCATCAAATGTGTCCGTCCAATTTTCACAACTGATTTAAATTCGTCAGCTTTTTTTTGAAGCGTAACTCTTAATTTCTCAACATTTGGAATAGTTTTTTCAACAACCATTTTGTAAGCGGCAATATGCATGGCGGTTGGAAACGTATCATTTGAAGATTGCGATTTATTCACGTCATCATTGGCTTTGATAAAAGGTTCATTGTCGGTAATACTGAGACCTTTCAAAACTTGAGCGCGATTAGCAATTACTTCATTGACATTCATATTGCTTTGTGTCCCCGAACCTGTTTGCCAAATCACTAGCGGAAATTCCTCTGAAAGTTTGCCTTCGAGAATTTCATCGCATACCGATGCTATGGCATCTCTTTTTTCTACAGGTAAAACTCCTAATTCATAATTGGTGTAAGCAGCGGCTTTTTTCAAAAATGCAAATCCTTCAATAATTGGTTTTGGCATCGATGCAGAAGGACCAATTTTGAAATTATTTAGTGAACGTTCCGTCTGTGCTCCCCAATATCTATCAGCAGGAACCTGAACTTCTCCCATTGTATCTTTTTCAATTCTATATTTCATCTTAGTTTGTTTTGTTGTTGTTTGGACTATTAAAATTAGTCCTTTTTTTAGTTTAATTAGAACGAATGAAATAAAAAAAAGTATTGATCGCTCAATACTTTTTAAGGTTTTATTTTTGATTGGAATTACTTTTTAACGTAATCACCAGCATTTACAACTACGAATTTTTTAGGATCAAAATATTTAACCAACGCTGCATTTACTTTTTGAACATCTAGATTTTTAACTTTGTTTTCAAAATCTTGATAATCTTTAAAAGTTTTTCCTAAATCCAAATTTTCTCTTAGCTCACGCACTAAAAATTCATCTGTTCCCAACATTGTTTGTCTGGTTTGTAACCAAGATTTTAATGAATTATCAAATTCTTCTTTAGTAAATCCTTTGCTAATTGCTTTCTGAATTTCTTCGTTCAAAGCATTACTTAATTTATCTTTCATCGTTGGATTGTAGAAAGCATAAATGCCCCAATCAGTTGTAGGATCTATGTAATTGGCTTGTAAATAAGAACCAGCGCCATAACTTAATCCTTCAGTTTCACGCAAACGTTGTGGTATTCTTGATGATAAAAAAGCTCCACCTCCTAATAATTCATTAGCCATTTCGATTGCAGGATAATCCGGGCTTTTTTCACCAATATTCAAATTAATTTTCCCAAACAAAGTAGCATTCGTTTTATCATTAATCTGAATAGTTTTGGTAGTCGATTTTACATTAAAGTATTGAGTTGGAATTCTTTTATAAGCAATCTTTGGATTCCAATTATCAAAGGTATCGCTTAGAAATTTTTTGATAGCATCCTTGTCAATTCCGCCTACAAAGGAAGAAACACTGTTTTTGCCACCATAAAAAGTTGCATAAAAGTCTTTAATATCTTCAATTGTAATTTTGTCCAAAGTTGCCAGACTTTCATCAATTGTCTCTGCGTAATATGGATGCGTTTTAGGATACAAAGAGGTTAGTTTTGTTAATTCCTGACTTGCCACTGCTTGTGGTTCGTTGCGGTTGGCTTCCAGTCCGTTTTTGGTTTCTAATTTTAATTTTTCAAATTCGGTAACATCAAAAGAAGGATTTTTTAAAATGTCTTGTACTAAATCCAAGGCATGATTCAAATTGGTTTTGTCAGTGCTGATTCTCACATACAAGCCATCAACTGCTCCCGAAAGGCTTAAATTGATTTTGTATTGATCTAGTTGGTCGTTGATTTGTTTTTTAGTTCTGTTTTTGGTTCCAAGTTTCAGCATACTTGCGGTAAGATTTGCAATCATTGATTTTTGGCTTAATGATTTTTCATCTCCCATTCTCAACAATAATCTCCCTTCAATTTTGTTACCTTTTGCTGGTTTTTCTAGTAAAGCATATTTACCACCAGAGGCTAATTTGCCTTCTTCGGTAGATTTTATAATATTCTCAACTGTTGCTTCAAAAGTAGCGGTATTGGCTTCCATTGCTTTTCCTTTATAATCTTTTACCAAAGCTGCAATATCTGTAATTTCGTTTACTTTAGTTCGTTCGCTGGTTGCTTCTGGAATAAAACGCCCCCAGGTTCTATTGCTTTGTAAATAGTATTTTTTTGCAGCATTCTGAATGTCAGCTACCGTTAAAGCTTCAACATTATCCCTATTTTTAAAGAATAATCTCCAATCACCAGCCGAAATATATTCGGTCATTGCTATTGATAAATTGATGGTTTTGTTATAAGTGTTTTCAAATTGTTTTAGCAATTCATTTTTAGCGCGTGTCAGATCTTCTTCGGTAAAAGTCATTGAAGGAACTGAGTTCATAGTTTCCAAAAAGGCTTTTTGAACTGTATTAATGTCTTTGTCTTTGCTGATTTCGCAAGCA
>NZ_DATIDY010000212.1:0-3392 GCF_035456085.1 Flavobacterium sp. | reverse complement strand
TTGTATATATGTAGCTATTGGACAAAAAGCTTCTACAGTTGCTGGAATTGCAAAAACTTTAGAAGAAAAAGGAGCAATGGCTTATACAGTGATCGTAGCTGCAAATGCTTCTGATCCTGCTCCAATGCAAGTTTATGCTCCCATGGCAGGTGCTGCAATTGGAGAATATTTTAGAGACTCTGGTCGTCCAGCTTTGATTGTTTATGATGATCTTTCTAAACAAGCTGTTGCTTACCGTGAGGTTTCTCTTTTATTAAGAAGACCACCGGGACGTGAAGCATACCCTGGAGACGTTTTCTACTTACACTCTCGTTTATTAGAGCGTGCTTGTAAAGTAATTGCAGATGATAGTATTGCTAAAGACATGAATGACTTGCCAGATTCTTTAAAAGGAATTGTAAAAGGTGGAGGTTCTTTAACAGCTTTACCAATTATCGAAACTCAAGCAGGTGACGTATCAGCATATATCCCAACAAACGTAATTTCGATCACTGATGGTCAAATTTTCTTGGATGGAGATTTGTTTAATTCAGGGGTTCGCCCAGCGATCAACGTAGGTATTTCTGTATCTCGTGTTGGAGGTAATGCTCAAATTAAATCAATGAAAAAAGTATCAGGTACTTTAAAATTAGATCAAGCGCAATTCCGTGAATTAGAAGCGTTTGCTAAATTTGGTTCTGATCTTGATGCTGTTACATTGAATGTAATTGAAAAAGGAAAAAGAAACGTTGAAATCTTAAAACAAGGTTTGAATGATCCTTATACTGTAGAAGATCAAATCGCGATTATCTATGCTGGATCTAAAAACTTATTGAGAAATGTTCCTGTAAATAAAGTAAAAGAATTTGAAAAAGATTATTTAGAATTCTTAAACGCAAAACACAGAGCTACTCTTGATGCTTTGAAAGCAGGAAAATTAACAGACGAGATTACTGATGTACTTGAAGCTGTTGCAAAAGAAATTTCAGCGAAATATAACTAATTCGATAATTCGTGAATTAGATAATTAGAAAAGGTTTTGCTTATTCTAATTATCTAATTCTCAAATTATCACATTTTCTACTTAACAAATGGCAAATTTAAAGGAAATCCGTAATAGAATTACTTCCATTTCATCAACGATGCAGATTACATCGGCAATGAAAATGGTTTCTGCAGCAAAGCTAAAGAAAGCACAAGATGCGATTACAGCCATGCGCCCTTATGCCGAAAAATTAACGGAATTATTACAAAATCTTTCAGCTTCGCTTGAAGGTGATGTTGGAGGTGAATTTACTACACAACGTGAAGTAAAAAAAGTTTTAATTGTTGCAATAACTTCTAACAGAGGTTTGTGTGGAGCATTTAACTCTAATGTAATTAAGGAAGTTAAAAATCGTACTGAGTATTATGCAGGAAAACAAGTAGATGTTTTTGCTATTGGTAAAAAAGGAAACGATGTTTTATCTAAAACTTGTACTGTTGTTGACAACAAAAGCTCGGTTTTTGATCATTTAACTTTTGAGAATGTTGCCGAAATTGCTAAAACAATAACTCAAAAATTTGTTTCAGGAGAATACGATAAAGTTGAATTGGTTTACAATCAATTTAAAAATGCAGCTACTCAAATAGTAATTACAGAGCAGTTTTTGCCATTGGCGCCTATTCAATCTGATAAATCAACTTCTTCTAGTGGAGATTATATTTTTGAGCCTGCAAAAGAAGAGATTGTAATGACATTAATTCCAAAAGCATTAAAAACACAATTGTACAAAGGTGTGCGCGACTCATTTGCTTCAGAACACGGAGCACGTATGACTGCAATGCACAAAGCAACTGATAATGCTACAGCTTTAAGAGATCAATTGAAATTAACTTACAACAAAGCGCGTCAAGCTGCTATTACAAACGAAATCTTAGAAATCGTTGGTGGAGCAGAGGCTTTAAAAGGTTAATATAATTAAGAACACAAAAAGAACCGACAAGAAATTGTCGGTTTTTTTTTATTTAAAATTTAAATATTTTGAGAAAAAACTTATATTTGTCTCTTAGACAATTAGAAATATGCTTTTCATTGCAGAGCCTTCATATGAAGACTATTTAACATACAAAATTAAAAAGGGAGATACATTACTAAGCGTAGCAATGCAACTAGGTATTGATCCCTCTTTCCTTAGAAGTTATCATAATAGATTTTGCCCATCGATAAAAGATTTAATTGAGGCTGATTTTCCGTCTCACCTTGAATATGTAATTTTAGCTCCGTTGCAAGTCGAACTTACCGATGATGAAAAAGAAAAAAGCAGAAAAAAAATACATCAAGGAGACGGTGCTTTTTCTCTTTCGCTAGCTAATCCACAAATCAACAATACATATGGTGTTCTTTATACCATAGAAAATGGCGAAGTATTAACGACTATAAAGCAGAAAATAAATGTCAATTGGAAAGGACGAAGCGAAAATAATTTTTACTTTTTTGAAGTAGACCGCATCGGAAATATTTACATTAACGATACAGCTGCTGACAGTATGGCTGAAGAAATTGCCGAAAAAGCTTCAGCTGCCTTATACCCTTTATTAGTTGTTGTAGACCAAAACGGAAAATGGGTTTATATCAATAATTTTAACCAAATTGAAGAGCGCTGGCAGGAAACAAAAAAACAAATCCTGAAATATTATAAAGGAGATCATGTCGAAAAGTATCTTTCTATTTACGATAAAAACTTAGAAAACAGTGACACTTTGTTTCTTTCGCTTTCGAAAGACTGGTTTCTAAATGCTTTTTTTAACGGACTCCATGTTCAATATCCTCCCACTCTATTAATTCAAAAAGAAATTGAGTTTCCTTTTCTGGCTAAAACTGAAAATTTAAACTATCTCGTGAATCAAAAATTAGACGATCGTTTTGACATTGATAATTTTTTAGTAATCAACATCAATGGAAAACTCAATGACGAACGAACCAAAACCGATTTTGAAAATGAATTAAGTTTACCCGTAAGAGAATATTCAGATCAAAAGGTTTCAGGTGATTACTGGGGCAAATATTTTTTGAATCCTTTAAATCACATGCCTGAATCTATTTTTTGCAGTTGCAATTTGGCATTAGATACACCTCAGAAATATACAGTTACTATATCTAACCTAAATGACAAAGAAAAAATAAGTACCGAGCCAAAACAGGAATTATTTATCGAAGAAACCCAGCCTCAAAAAAAGTGGTGGCAATTTTAAACAACCTAAATTATGAGCGAAAAACATTTTGTAGTACAGGGAGCCACTTGCAAATGCAAGTTTAGTGAAGATCCGTCTAAGACCGATAAGATAAAAGTCAAATCACACAAAAAACATTTTGGAAATGATAAAGAAGGTTCAGAAAAACTAATTGCTACCACCAAAGAAATTGGACAGAC
>NZ_DATIDY010000211.1:0-19596 GCF_035456085.1 Flavobacterium sp. | reverse complement strand
TAGAATGCACCCAAAAGTTTAGACGAATTTATAATTAATTTTGATAATAATGAGCTCGATATTGTATCGGGCTCATTCCGTTTAAATTCAGTTTTATTCTTTCTTTATTATAATATTTTATGTATTCTTTAATTTCTGATTTTAAATGATTTATGTTCCTAAATTTCATTATATAAAACAGTTCCGATTTCAATATCCCAAAGAAGTTTTCTATAACAGCATTGTCTAGACAGTTTCCTTTTCTGGACATACTTTGTATTAATCCTTTTTCTTTCAGGAGTATTTGATATTTTTTCATTTGATATTGCCATCCTTGGTCAGAGTGCAATATTAAATTGGTGTTTTTCGGTATTGCTTTAAAGGATTTTTTAAGCATATTGGTTATTTGATTAAAATTGGGTCTTTCAGATAATTCATAGCTTATTATTTCTTGATTAAACAAGTCAATTATTGGTGATAAATATAATTTTTTGCCGGACACATTAAATTCAGTCACATCTGTTGCCCATTTTTCATTGGGCTTTGTAGCCTTAAAATCACGCTGTAATATATTTGGAGCAATTTTGCCTTGTTCGCCTTTATATGATTTGTATTTCTTAATTCGTATTAAACTTTTCAATCCTAAAACCTGCATTAATCTCAACACTGTTTTGTGATTAATCACAATGCCTTTTTGTTTGATTGCCAAAGTAATTCGCCGATAACCCAGTCTGCCTTTGTGATGATAATAAATTTGTTTAATTAAGCTTTTAATATCTTGGTATCTATCGTTTATTTGGCTTCTTTTTTCATGGTAATAATAACTGCTTCTGACCATATTCATACAATCGAGTAATAACTCCAAATCATATTTGTGCCTTAATTCCATTATGGCTTGAGCCTTCTGTTTTGACTGGCTTGTTCGGCTTGAACTAAGGCATTGAACTTTTTTAGAAGTTCGTTTTCTGCTCGCAAATATTCATTTTCCCTTAAAAGCTCTTCTTCTCGAGTTAAGGGTTTGTCTGATTTTCTCTTTTTCCTTTTGAATTGCATAGATACAGGTCTTCCTTTAGGTTTAGGTTTCAAGCCTGCCAAACCTTCTTCTTCGTATTTTTTTTGCCAACTCCTTATTGTTGTCCCTTTTGGAATATTGAAAATTAAACAGGCTTTATTCAAAGATATACACTTATTTTCAATGGTTTGAATTACTTTCAACTTAAAGTTTGCACCATAAATTTTGTTTTTTCGTCTGGGAAAAAGGCCTTCATAGCCATATTCAGTATAAAAACTAATCCAGCGTTTAAGATTCGAATACGCTATACCATTTTCATTTGCTACAGCATTTAACGATTGATGCTTTTTTAAAACTTCCCGTACACAGCGAAGTTTAAATTCATAATTGTATTTGACTTTTCTTTCCATAAAAATGCCCCCAAATAGTGTCTAACTTTTTGGGGGCAGTTCAAATACTAATAAGCCTCCTTTTATTTTGTGGGCACGCCCAAATGATTTTTATCCTTGAATTTGTTTTAGAGAAGTTTTAATTCCTTTGATTAATGAAGAACTAAAACCGTGAAGTTCCATTTCGTTTAATCCTGCGATAGTACAACCTTTTGGTGTAGTTACACGGTCAATTAATTGTTCTGGATGCCCTTTTTCTTCGAGTAGCATTTCGGCGGCTCCTTTTACGGTTTGTGCTGAAATTGCTAAAGCTGTTTGCCAGTCAAAACCAATTTCGATTCCTGCTTGCATAGAGGCACGAATATATCTTAGCGCAAATGCAGTTCCGCTAGCGGCAAGAACCGTTGCAGCATCCATCAATTTTTCGTCAATAATTGGGGCTGTTCCCAAACCTTGGAAGAGAGTAATGGTTTCCTTGGCTTTTTCGCGATTATTTTCATTAAATGCTATACAAGTAGCCGAAGCACCAAATTGTGCCGCAATATTCGGCATAATGCGTACAGCGCTATGATTGTCGCCTATTTTATTTTGTAAATTCTCAATCGAAAGTCCGCTCACTGCCGAAGCGATAACTTTATTTGATATAACAGGTAATATTTCTGCCAAAACGGTATCTACCTGATACGGTTTAATTGTCAAAATAATGATGTCTGCTTCTTGAATATTGCTTGTATTATCAGTTGTAACAGTAATTCCTAATTCTTTTAAATGTGCAATAGGAGCCAGGTTACGTCTTGTTACGGTTACAAAATTGTCTTTAGTGAATTTTGCTATTCCTATTGCGACAGAAGCGCCAAGGTTTCCTCCGCCTATGATGTGTACTTTCATTCTAGTTGGTTTTATTCTTTGGTTGGTAAATAGTGTGTTGAATGCTAAAAGGGATTATTAGTTGCTATAGTTTTTGAAGTAAATTACCTCTAGGAACTATCGCAGCACAAAGTACACGAATTATCCCGAATTTATAAATTTTAAATTTAAATAAATTCGGGTAATTTGTTATTTTCTAAATGTAAAGTTTAATTAGACTCCAAGAATTAATTTGGCTACCATAAAATAGAGAATGATTCCAAAAACATCATTGGTTGTTGTAATAAATGGACCCGTAGCGATTGCGGGATCAATTTTATTTTTGTGAAGAAAAAGAGGTACTAAAGTTCCCAAAGTAGCTGCAAATAGTATTACCACAACCATTGAAATTGAAATGGCAAAACCTACCAAATATTGTTGATACATAATGGAATGATACACCAATAAGAATAAGGAAATAATAGATCCTGAGATCATAGCTACTGTTAGTTCTTTGGTAAAATAAGCACGACTGTACTTTTTCAGCGTTCCATTAGCTAATCCCTGAACGACTATAGCCGAAGCTTGAACTCCAATATTTCCAGCTGTTGCTGAAAGCAAGGGAACAAAGATTATTAAGGTTTTGTATTTATCGAATACAGTTTCATTTCCTTTTAGTACAAAAGAAGCAACTATCTCAATAACCATCCCTATCAAAAGCCAAGGTAATCTTGCTTTCATTAATTCTAAAACAGTATCACTAGACTCTACATCATTGGTAATACCCGCTGCTAATTGATAGTCTTTTTCAGCTTCTTCTTTGATTACATCCACAATATCGTCAATGGTGATTCGCCCCACTAAACGTCCCAATTCATCTACCACTGGAATGGCTTCCAAATCGTATTTTTGCATTATTCTGGCTACCTCAATATCTTCTGTATCTACGGTTACTGAATTCAGTTTACGGATATACACATCATTAATTGCTGTTCTGGTAGAAGTAGTCAATAGGTCTTTCAGCGACAATCTTCCTTTTAATCTTTCTTCATCATCAACTACATAAATTGAGTGAACTCTGGAGATGTTTTCGGCTTGGATTCGCATTTCTTTGACACACGTCAGTACATTCCAATTTTCATTGACTTTTACCAACTCTTTGTGCATGATTCCTCCCGCAGTATCTTCTGGATAACGCAACAAATCGACAATGTCCTTTGCGTGTTCAACGTCTTGTAACTCTGATATTACTTCGGCTTTCTTTTCTTTCGAAAGTTCTCCAATAATATCTGCAGCATCATTGGTTTCAAGTTCATCAAGCTCCTCGGCGATCTCTTTTGGCGAAAGCCTGTTTAATATGTTTTCCCTTAAATCATCTTCTAATTCAAGAAGAATTTCTGCAGTTTTTTCGCTGTCTAATACTTTAAAAATATAGGTTGCTTCATCAAAATCCAATTCATCCAGAACCTCAGCAATATCAGCATGGTGCATATCCTTCAATAAAACTTCCAATTGCTGGTCATTTTTACTTTGAATAAGTTGCTCTAATTGCTGAATTAATTCTTTGCTGATTTTAAACTCCATCTGCTTCAATTTTTTGGGTCAATGCTATAAATTCTGTGTAATCCAATTGTTCGGGACGAAGATTGAAAAGTTCATCTTCTCTCAATTTATCGGACAAATTTAAGGTTTTTAAACTGTTTCGCAAGGTCTTTCTGCGTTGTTGAAAAGCAGTTTTAACAACTGTGAAAAACAATTTTTCACCACATGGCAAACTAAAATCTTCTTTCCTGCGCATACGCATTACTCCCGATTTTACTTTTGGTGGTGGATTAAATACATTTTCATCCACAGTAAACAGATACTCAGTAGTATAAAAAGCTTGAGCCAAAACCGATAAGATGCCATAAGCTTTAGTTCCTTTTTTTTCGCAGATGCGTTCTGCTACTTCTTTTTGGAACATTCCTGCAAATTCTGGTATCTGATTTCGATATTCCAATGCCTTGAAAACAATTTGAGTCGAAATATTATATGGGAAATTGCCAATGATAGCAAATTGTTTCCCTTTGAAAACTTCATTGATGTCGTATTTCAGGAAATCTTTTGAAATTATTCTGTCTTTTAATTTATCATAATGAACACCCAAATAGTCAACCGATTCGGTATCAATTTCGATAACATAGGTATTGATTGGTTTTTCCAATAAATATTTAGTCAAAACTCCCATTCCAGGTCCAATTTCCAGCACATCCTCATATCCTTCTAAATTCAAAGTGTCAGCGATGTCTTTGGCTACGCTTTCGTCTTTTAAAAAATGTTGTCCGAGGTGTTTTTTGGCTTTTACTTTTTCCATATCGTTTTTACGAGCTATAGCTCGCTTTTTTTTAAATTATATTCTCGGCAAAAGGCTAATGCCAAATGGAAAATTTATTTTTTTCTAATGTTCTGAAATCACCTGCAATTCGGTTCTAAACGTCAGCATTTTATCGCCAAACAATTTTGCACCTTCTTCACGTAAAGTTGGTGCGTCTTCTTTATAATATCTGTCTAATGTTTCTTTACTATCTGTTGTGTATTGAACCGAATAGGTAACTCCTCCCATTTCTTCTTCCACCAAAACGCGAACCAAACGGGCAGAAGTGAATTTTCCACAAGCCAGCATTTCGGGAATGTGTTTGTGTTGCATCCAGATGATCCATTTGTCATGAACACTTTCGTGTATGTTTGTGGTAACGTTGTATATTATCATTTTTAAAAGTATTAAGATTGGAGTATTTAGTATTAAGATTTCAATGGCAATATCAATGACAATTTCAATGATAAAATTACTGCAATCTGTTTTCTATATTCTGTTTTCTAAATTTACAAATTGGTATCTCCACGCAATTCCCTAAATTTCCTTCTGGCTTCAACAAAGTAAATACTGTCCTGATGGGCAAAAATAATTTTCTCATACAAAGTCTTTGCTTTATCAGGCTGTTGCAATTGTTTGTTATAAATTTCTGCTGAGAAAAACAAAGCTTCGTCTATATAAATTCCGTCGCTGTGATGATCGATGATCTCTTGATATTGTGTTAGCGCCTGATTATAATCTGCTAATTTTTCATAGACTTGTCCCAATCGCAACAAAGTTACCGCTTCAATTTCTTGCCCTTTGAATGTTTTTAGAATGGACTGAAATTGTGTTATAGCTTCCTGATTTCTATTTTGATATAAAAGATAATCACCTTTAGCAAATTGTTTTAAAGCAGTTTGGGTCGAATCGGCTACGGTGTTGTCATTAATCAATAAAAAATATTCTAAAGCATCATTGGCAATCAATTGTGTGCTGGCTGATTTTAATTCTTTAAATTGTTTCAAAGCCCATTCAAAATCAGTTTTAAAATAACTTGTTTTAGCTGACTTTAAACTGGCTTCATGCGACAAGATATTGTTTTGCAAATTCTCTTGTATCTGCGAATAATAAAGCAATGCCTGATTGAACTTTTCTTCGGAAAGTAAAATATCAGCCAACTCCATTTTGCATTTTGCCTGATCAAATTGATTGAGCTGCATTTCCATTGCACGTTTTAGAATGTCTTTTCCTTCTGTTGGATTTTTCATTATGAAAGCGGCAAAATGAGCTTGCTTTAGCTGCAAAGATAACGTAGCAGGAGTTATTCCGTATTGTTTCAATAATGCATTAAATTGTGCATCAATGCCGGCAAAATCTTTTTGCTGTGCTTTTTCCATTTTCATTTGCAACAAATAACTGTTGGCCTGAACAATCAAATCAACATCGGTAGTGTTTTCTAAGACGTAGTTCATAACGTCTGTCGCTACTTCCTGTTCTCCTTCTTCAATTGCCATTTGCCCTAAACTCAGAATGTTGACAAGCGATTCTGGATTTCGTTTATAAATAGCTTTCTCCTGAATAAAGGCTTTTCCAAATTCTTTTTGCTGCATATAAAACCAACTCAGAAATTGATTCCAAAAGAGATCCTGATTTTTTTGAACCTTGACAATCAAAGCTTTTCTCAAACTTTCATTGAAATTGGAATCTCCATCTTTGGACATATATCGGGTCAATTGATTTTGAATCATCATTGTCGATTCTTGGTTTTCAAAAGCTTCATCCAAGAAATTGACAATCATTTTATCGGTATTTCCTAATTGTCCGTACAATAAAGCTGTCTGATATTTAAAATCATAGGTTGGTACTAATTCACTTGCTAGCAAATATGATTTCAAAGCATATTCTAACAATACTTTTTTATCAAAAGCATTGGCAATGCCATATACTTCATTTGGATTTTTTCGAATTCGTTCAATTGCTTCATCATAATACTTTTTGGCTTTAGCATCATTTTTCTGTAATTGAAAATTGTATCCTAATTCGACCAAAAGTGTGGACTGTTTTGTTCTTGTTAATCGGTCCTGAATTTGTTTTTCGGCAGCATCAAATTGTAGCAATTGCTGCATACAATCTATTTTTCGTTGAAAATAAAAAGGATTAGAAGGTAATCCATCTGACAGTTCCTGATAACTGACTAATGCTTTGTCAAAATCGCCTTTGTCATAATAGTATTGCGCCAATTGCTCGTTTTGAGAAAACCCAAGTAATGAAAAAAACAAAGCGATATGTAGAAAGAGTTTTTTCATGGCAGCTAATTCTATTTCAAAATTTAATTAAAACTATGACTTTTACGAAAAAGATAGTGCTTTTTTAGAATTTAATTTCCACACTATTAAAACTAAGCCTATTATTATAAAAGGAATACTTAACAATTGTCCCATATTAAGCGGCATTTGATTTTCAAATGATTCTTGATTTTCTTTAAAGTATTCAATACAAAATCTAGCTGTAAATAATAAAACCAGAAAACAGCCAAAAATTAATCCATTCCCTTTTTGATAGATTTTAGAACGGTATAAAAAATAGACAATCACAAAAATCAGCAAATAGGAAAAAGCTTCATACAATTGTGTTGGATGCCTCGGAATTAAATCATCTTTCTGAAAAACCACTCCCCAAGTTCCATCAGTAGGTTTTCCATAAATTTCAGAATTCATAAAATTTCCAAATCGAATAAAAGCAGCTGCAACGGGCACTCCAATTGCAATCCTGTCCAGTTGCCATAACAAATTTACTTTGTATTTTTTGCAATACAGAATTACTGCAATAAGCACTCCAATGGTTCCGCCGTGACTTGCTAAACCACGAAATCCGACAAAACTATAGCTGTCACCGATTTTTTTTATGGGTAAAAGAATTTCTATTGGATTTTTAAAAAAATATTCCGGCTCATAGAATAAACAGTGTCCTAATCGCGCTCCAAGAACAGTTCCGACAACTATGTACATTAATATTTTGTCCAAATTTTCTACGGGTACATGCTCTTTGCTGTAAACACTTTTTACAATATAATATCCTAAAATTAGTCCAGTTACAAAAAGCAACCCATAGTATTTAAGAGGAAAACTATCTGTTATCCAAAAAATAACAGAATCAACATTCCAATTAATTATTCCATTTGCCATAATTGTTATTATTTATAATTCATTCGAAATCCCACACTGAAGTTTTCAATACAAGTTAACAAATTAAAACCATTAAGAAATTAAGATTAATGCTTCTAAATTTCTCAATGGTTTAAAATTTCAATTGGTTAAGACTAAATTAATTTATTATATCAAACCCACAGTATGGTCGCAATACTTCTGGGATTACGATTCCTTCAGGTGTTTGGTAATTTTCTAAAATTCCGGCCAAAACTCTCGGCAACGCCAATGAACTTCCGTTCAGTGTATGTGCCAATTGGTTTTTTCCATCTTTATCTTTGAAACGCAATTTCAAACGATTCGCTTGAAAAGTCTCAAAATTAGAAACTGATGAAATTTCCAACCAACGCTCTTGAGCTGTAGAATAAACTTCAAAATCATACGTTAATGCCGATGTGAATCCCATGTCACCACCGCAAAGGCGCAAAATTCTGAAAGGCAATTTTAATTCTTTCAAAATATCTTTTACATGTTCTACCATTCCGTCCAATGCTTCGTATGATTTATCTGGGTGTTCAATACGAACAATCTCGACTTTATCAAATTGATGCAAACGGTTCAAACCACGAACGTGCGCACCGTAAGAACCCGCTTCACGACGGAAACAAGGCGTATAGGCAGTTCGCAATACTGGAAACTCATTCTCGCTCAAGATTACATCTCTGAAAATGTTTGTCACAGGAACCTCCGCTGTTGGAATCAAATATAAATTATCGGTAGCATCATGATACATCTGCCCTTCTTTGTCTGGTAATTGTCCGGTTCCATAAGCCGACGCTTCATTCACAAAATGAGGAACCTGTACTTCCTGATATCCTGCTGATGTATTTTTATCTAAAAAATAATTAATCAAAGCGCGTTGCAAACGAGCTCCTTTCCCTTTATACACAGGAAATCCTGCGCCAGTAATTTTATTTCCTAATTCAAAATCGATAATATCGTATTGTTTTACCAATTCCCAATGAGGTTGTGCACCTTCATGCAAAACCGGAATCTCACCTTCTTGAAAAACATTTAAGTTATCATCAGCTGATTTTCCAACAGGAACAATATCCGCTGGGAGGTTAGGCAATGTGTATAATTTATCCGTTAATTCATTGGCCAAAACATCTGCGCTTTCTGCCAATGCTTTGCTTTTTTCTTTTAATAAAACCGTTTTTTCTTTTAGGATTGCGGCTTTCGATTTCTCTCCGGCTTTCATCAATTCGCCTATGTCTTTGGATAATTTATTAGATTCAGATAAAGTATTGTCCAACTCCACTTGTGTTGCACGACGTTTTTCATCCAGTTGTACCACTTCTTCAACAACTTGTCTGGCATCCATATTTCTTTTGGCCAAAGCGTTGATTACTTTCTCTTGATTCTCTCTAATAAATGCAATTTGTAACATAGTTTGATTTTTATACCTAAATAATGGAAGCAAATTTAAGGAAATGTTTGTTAACAATTAGACAAAGTTTGATCATTGGATAATAAGATTAAATGCATGTCCGCAACAAGTGTTTTTTTGACAAGAAATTAATAACAAACCTTTTTTAATCCATTTAAAAATGTGCCATTAGGGCAAGACCCCATTTAGAAAAAGGGGCAGGATTTAGCATACGCTTATTCGCCCCTTTCTCTAAATGCGGTCGGGCTATCCATGCTACGTTGGTAGCTTATTCCTATCCCTCTTGCGGGCTTTTAAGTTTCATAACATCGGTAGCTTTCCAGACTTCTGGAAAAGATTATTACAAACAAAAAAAGCTACAGGATTAGCTGTAACTTTTAGTTTTTAATGAGTGTAAAATTTAATTTACAGAGTTTAATTTAATATCAAAAATCAGTACTGATCCTCCTGGAATTGGTCCTTGTGAATCTGGCCCGTATCCTAAATCCGAAGGAATCAAAAGAATCCCTTTACCGCCTTCTTTAAAATACTGAATTCCTTCGGTCCAGCCTGGAATAACATTTCGCAAAGGAAAAGAAATTCCTTTTTCATCACTTTGATCAAAGGTTTGCTTATTGGTAAAATATCCTTTGTAAGCAACCGTAACTTCTGAATCGGCAGTTGGTTGTTTACCCGTTCCTTCTTCTTCCACTACATAATACAATCCCGAGTTAGAACGTTTTGCGTTCAAATGGTTATCAGCAATATATTTTAAGATTTCGGTTTCATTGCTCGAAACAGGAGCAGGAGTTGGATTTTCTTCTTTTTTCTTGTCGTTACAAGACATTAAAAGAACAGCTATTAGAGCCAAAAAAGAATATTTCATAATATAATTTATTTAAGAGATAAAATTTATTAACGCAACAAAGCTGTAAGCAAGAAAAGAACCAGCAAACCGATGGCGATGTATTTTGTGTATTTTGACATTTTTTTATTGATTTAGGGTTTATAAATAGTTTTTTTCAAAAGAATGAAAAATTGATTTAAACTCCTAATTTTATTAGTTAATAAAAAATAATTAACTGTTGTCTGTTTTTGAAGTTTTGACAGACTAGAAGTGTAATTTCCTTGTAACATTTTTAGAACTATATTTCGCAAAGTCGGAGAGACTTCAGTCAAGTTAAAACAGTTTTCTTTGCTCTGTGCGCCCTTTCGAGAAATTTATGGAATTAAATTGACTCTGAGAGCGCACCTCCGAGACTGTTATCGATTCCATTTGTGTCCAAAAACGATATAATAACCCCAGCTGTCTGGCCCTTTGGCTACATCAAGACCAGCGCGAAGTCCATAAGTTCTGGCAACTAGATATCGGAAACCTGTTCCGTAATTGTAAACCGTTTTTGCATCAGAGAAACTTTCATCTTTTTGAAAAACTTTTCCAAGACCGCCGTATGCCAAAACACTCCACCGAGTATTCAGATCAAAACGCTGTTCGGTTTCGGTTAACATAGTCGCTTGTCCTTGATATCTATAGGCAGTTATTCCTCTTAATTTGATATAGGGCAATTGGTGGAAAGGCACATTTCCATAAGCTTTCAGCGCCTCAAATCGCAAGCCGGAAATCCAGTTATTTTTTATCGGGAAAAAATAATGGACAAAGGTTTCTAACTTTTCAAATTTATAATCACTTCCAGTCCAGTCATCATTGATATAATAAGCGAGATTCGCCCTAAAACCGCTGTCTGGTGTGAAAATGGTGTTTCTTCGATCCCAATCCAAATATCCTCCCAATGAAGCAACAGTTTTTTTGAAGTCTTCAACCGTAATGTTGGGTGGTAACTCGTTGTCAAAATTCGGACTGATTGTCATGTTGCCATTGAAATATTCTAATCCTGCATAAAGATCACTAAACGTTTTTTTTGAAAGAGAAAACATTATGGGAATCGTTTTATAATTGAAATCAAATTTTTGATCATCTCCATTTTCGACCTCTTTGTAATAGGCAAGATTGTAATCTACATAGCCTAAAAAAATACGATATTTCAAGTTATATTTAGAAATCACTTCTTTTCTATAAATTCCAGTAAACCAAGATTTATTTGCCGTATATGCTCCAAAAGCGGCGGTAACGGCAGGCGCAATATAATCTTTGTCACCAATTGGTTTTTTCTGAGGTGAAATGTAAACCGGCGCCAAACCTCCTCCAAATCCTCCTAAGGCCGCTTCTGTTACAAAAAACGGAATGGGCAGAAAACCTTTGGTATTGTCAATCATGACGCTGGCATCAAATTTTCCGTCGAGCGTATCTCTGAGCATTGATTTTCGCTCTTGTTTCGTCATTTTGTGTTTTGTCTGGGCAAAACTCGGACTATTAAAAACCAACAAAAAACTGAAACAAATTAGGGCTGCAAATGGATGTGGCGTTTTTTTTGTCATCTTCAAAAAAAATTAAAACAAACAATTGGAATTCGAATTACAAAATGGTTCGTTCCTATGGAACTCAATTTTTCTAATTCCATATAATCAACGGATTAAAATCCGTTGCTACAAAATGGTTCGTTCCTACGGAACTTTTAAAAAGAGCCTTCGGCTCGATCTATTTTGTAGAGCCGGATTTTAATCCGGTTACGATTAAAATCGGTACATATAATTATTTTGTTTCGATCAAATTTTCAAAAATATACCTCTCGTCAAACGATACTTCAAATTTATCCAAAAACGCTAAATATTCATCCTTAAAAGTTTGCTTCTTATGATGTTCTTCTTGATTCGCAATATATTTATAAACCGAATTAATTTGAGAATGGGCATATGAAAACGCTCCGTAACCTTCCTGCCATTCGAACCTCGACTTTGTTAAATGATGATCATTTATATATTTTGATGATTTAGCCTTTACCGTTTTCATTAATTCCGAAATGGAAACTGTGGGCTTTAAACCTAAAAAACAATGAACGTGATCTTCAACTCCATTTACAATAATAGTTTTACAGCCAGTTTCATTTATCAAATTACCAATTACACCAAATAATGTAGATTTCCATTCATTAGCAATAACCGCATCACGATATTTTACTGTAAAAACAACCTGAATATAAACTTGATGATAGGTATTTGCCATAATTTGATTTTGATTTTTACGATCGTATTTCAACGGATTGTTTCTTATCAACGGATTAAAATCCGTTGCTACAATATGATTCGTTCCTATGGAACTTTGTTTTGTTATTTCATATCAATTCAACGGATTGAAATCCGTTGCTATAATATAGTTCATTCCTACGGAATTTTTTACTTCGTAGCAAAGAGCCTTCGGCTCGATCTATTTTGTAGCCGGATTTTAATCCGGTTATTTGTATAGATCAATATTAAAAAAACCAGCTTGCCACAAATATCGCCGTAATCACACAAATGACATCTACCAAAAGCATAGTACCTAATGCATAACGAGTGTTTTTGATATTAACCGAACCAAAGTAAACGGCAATCACATAGAAAGTACTTTCGGCACTGCATTGAAAGATACTACTTAAACGTCCTGTCAAAGAATCGGCACCAAAAGTATTCATCGAGTCAATCAAAAATCCTCGTGATCCCGCAGAACTAAATGGACGAAGTAATGCTACTGGCAAGGCATCCGTAATTTGTTTATTAACACCCATATTCGAAAAAATAAAGGCAATCCAATTGCTGATAATTTCAAATAAACCACTATTTCTAAATAGCGAAATGGCTACTAACATTCCCAAAACATATGGGAAAATAGTAACTCCTGTTTTTACACCATTATTCGCTCCAGTTACAAAAGCTTCAAAAACGGTGGTGCTTGCCTCAGTAAATTTCTTCTCATGTTTGAAAGAAAATATCAAAGTAAAAGCAATAATTCCAACCAATATTAATCCTGAAAGATTAGAAGTGAAATAGTTTTTTCCAATTAAATCCAAATGATTCACATACATCAGCAAACCAACAATGGCGGCTATTAATCCCATTAAAGCGATAACTAAAGAAGCACTTTTGAAGTTAATTTTCTGTCTGATTCCAACAATTAAAAAAGCAGCAATTGTTCCAATAAACGAAGTAATAATACAAGGCAACATTACATCAGCAGGATTCGTAGCTCCCGCAGCGGCACGATATCCAATGATTGAAGTTGCAATCAATGTCAGCCCAGAAGCATGCAGACACATAAACATAATTTGGGCGTCGCTGGCTTTGTCTTTTTCGGGATTTATTTCTTGTAGACTTTCCATGGCTTTCAATCCAAATGGCGTTGCGGCAGAATCTAATCCAAGGAAATTAGCAGCAAAATTCAATGTCATATATGAAATAGAAGGATGGTCTTTTGGAATACTAGGAAACACTTTTACAAAAACAGGACTCAACAATTTAGCCAATTTTCCTGATGCTCCCGAAATGATTAAAAGCTCCATCAGTCCACAGAAAAAAGCCAAATAAGCCATCAATGGAAGAACTAAATCCATCAAGGTGTTTTTACAGGTTGGCAACAAACCATCTGATTTTTGAACACCACTAAAAATTTTTACGGTTTTGTTTTTGTAAACATAAGTAGTATCAGCATTTAGCGTATCACGATTGATAATCATCGTTTGATCTGGTGCTTTTTTGATGCTGTCTTTGATAAAAGCGGGAAGTTGTTCAGCATATTTTTCAGAAATAAGAACAGGATCGTCTTTCTTTCCATTCAAAACATAATCAATAGTATAAGTGTTAGCAGTAAACAAACTGATCACAATAAATACAATCGATGAGATGAAAATAGCTAACCAAAATCTACTTAATACCATAATTTATAATTTTTGTAAATGTAAATATTATAAAAGAAAAGACCTAACAGGTTTTCAAAACCTGTTAGGTCTGAACCTAAACATGTATAATCTCATCTTCAATCAATAAATCTTCTCGTCTTAAACGGAGAAAAATCTGTGCCACAGCGATAGTATCTTTTTCGCAATAAGTGACTATTCGGTCAATGTCTTTTTCTACATAAAAAACGTGTCCAACTTGACTGCCATCAATGTCGCCTTTTGGAGAAGGAATTCCGTACTTTACACATCAATTTTAAAGAAGTAAAATGCTTGTAATCGCCAAATTTCCATAGTTCTAAAGTATCAAGATGTGGAATTTCCCAAGGTTTTTTTCCAAATAAATTGAGCTTGTCTGGAATGGCAATTTGATTAATAATCATTCGGCGAGCAAGGAATGGAATATCAAATTCTTTGGCATTATGTCCGCACAAAAGGTGTTGTGGTCCACTGAAATGGTTGTTTAACAAATTATTGAAATCTTTCAAAAGTTTTGGCTCTTCGCCAAAAAAAGAAGTCACTCTGAAATTCCGAATATCTCCTTTGATAACAAAAAAACCAACCGAAATACAGACAATTTTCCCAAACTCAGCCCAAATTCCGGCGCGGTCATAAAATTCTTCGGCGGTAAAATCATCTTTGCGTTGGTATTGGGTTTTTTGCTCGTATAATACTTGCATTTCAGGATCGAGTTGATAGTAATCTTCTGTTTCGGGAACGGTTTCAATGTCTAAAAAGAGAATGTTGTTGAGGTTTATTTTTTCGATCATTTGTTAATTAGAAAATTAGTAAATGTGATAATTTGAAAATAATCAAATCTAATGATTAAATGGATGAAAATTCGTGCTTTTTATTTTACTCGAACAAACTTTGTTGATTCGTAGGATTTTCGTGTTCCAAAAGCCATTTTTTTCGCCACAATTCACCAGCATAACCTGTTAGTGAACCATCAGTTCCAATAACTCTATGACAAGGAACTACAATCCAGAGTGGGTTTTTTCCATTTGCGGAAGCCACGGCACGAATCGCTTTTACATCTCCCAAAATTTTGGACTGTTCAAGATATGTTCTGGTCTTTCCGTATGGAATTTCCAGTAAAGCTTTCCAGACTTTTTGTTGAAATTCGCTTCCTTTAGGATTGAGTTTAAAGTCAAAATGAGTTCGCTTGCCTTCAAAATATTCGTTGAGTTGTAAAACCGCTTGTGCTAATATTTCTGGAATTTCTGCAGAAACAGTTCCTTCGTTAGACACTGTAATTGCTGAAATTCCTGATTCGTCACCAGTAATTGTTGCAATTCCCAGAGGAGTTTGTATGTTGGCAGAAGTTGTCATTAATTCTGAATTAGGAAACCATAAATGTACGTACAAATTATTGTAACAAAAAGGAAATTGCTGTATTAGCAATCTCTGAATTTTGATTTTTCGGCGTAGCCAATAAAATATCAGTAAAGAGATTCGATTGCTTTAATTCAACAAAACCCAAATCGGTGCTTTCGTGATTTTTGACCACATTCGTTGGCACAATTGAAATTCCTAAACCATTTTTTACTAATTGAATGATGGACGAAATATTATTTGATTCGTGAACTACTTTGGGATTAAAACCATATTTGGCGCAAATTTCAACTAAGTTGTCGTAATATCTTGGCGCGTATTCTTTATTAAAAAATACAAAAGTTTCGTTTTTTAATTTTACCAAATCTGCTTCGGAAATAACGTTGTATTTATTTCGATTAAAAACCAACGAAAAACTGTCTTTGAACCACAATTTTGAATCGATTTTTGGCGAAAGCACAGGCGCGCGAATAATTCCCAAATCTATTTTTCCTTC
Organism: Flavobacterium sp.; assembly: GCF_035456085.1. Classification (GTDB taxonomy): domain Bacteria; phylum Bacteroidota; class Bacteroidia; order Flavobacteriales; family Flavobacteriaceae; genus Flavobacterium. Next base: position 3,803 of record NZ_DATIDY010000211.1, on the reverse strand, counting down.
CTCCAAAGCTGCAATTTGTTTGACAGTCGGAATTTCGTAAAGGCGGAAATTTACATAAGGATATTCCTCAGATAAAAACTGAATTAATTTTGAGATATGCCCAGAAAAAGTGGAACTTATATAAGCTATGCGAAACTCACCACTTTGATTTTGGCTTATTTTTTTAGTCGTCAAATTAATGCGTTCTAGGTTTTGTATTAATTCCTGAACTTCCTTTTGATAATATTTACCTGCTTCGGTAAGAACAACTCGTTTGTTGTTGCGCTCAAAAAGTGTTGCTCCTAATTCGGTTTCTAACTCTTTGATCTGGCGGCTCAATGGCGGTTGAGAAATGAATAATTTATCGGCAGCACGAACAAAGCTCAATTCTTCGGCGAGTTTCAAAAAATATTTTAAATGACGCAATTCCATAAATACCTTTTAAGTATTAATAAATGACAAAATAAGTATTTTTAAGTCATATATAAAAATTCTAGGTTTGTAATATAAAAATCAAGAACTATGAAGAAATCAACCGTAAAAGAGATCCAAGAAAGATTCGATAATGATGTCGAACGCTTTTCAAATTTAGAAACTGGACAAGTAGCTACAATGGACGCACAGATTTCATTAGAACTTTTAACTTCTGCGGCAAAAGCAGTTAAACCGAAAGCGGCAACAATTTTGGATTTAGGCTGTGGAGCTGGGAATTATACGTTAAAAATGTTATCTAAAGTGCCAAATTTGAATTGCACTTTGATAGATTTGAGTCAAAACATGTTGTTCAAAGCTCATGAACGTGTTTCGGAAGCTACAAATGGAGATGTAAAAACAATTCAAGGTGATATTCGGGATATCCCTTTGCAGAATAATCATTTCGATATCATCTTGGCTGGAGCAGTTTTGCATCATTTAAGAGAAGATGCAGATTGGGAATTTGTTTTCAAAAAATTGTATGATAGTTTGACGCCTGGGGGTGGTTTATGGATTTCGGATTTGTTGGTGCAGGATCATGAGGGAATAAACCAAATGATTTGGGAAAAATATGGTGATTATTTGAAGCAACACGGAGGCAAGGAATACCAACAAAAAGTTTTTGATTATATCGAATTTGAAGACACTCCAAGATCAATGGTATATCAGTTGGATTTGATGAAAAAAGTAGGTTTCTCAAGTGTCGAGATTTTGCACAAAAATGCTTGTTTTGGCGCTTTTGGAGGAATTAAATAATGGGTATAATTTGCTTGACCAGTATGTTTAAATATTACAGGTTTTAACAGTTTTTGGAGTTTTTTTAGCAAAACCTTATTATTAATTACTTGCTCAAAAAGTATATTTGCGACCAAAATAATTTAAATCTATTATGAAATATTCATTTTTAGCAATTATCGCAGTACTTTTTATGTCTTGTAGTGACAAAGATTCAGAAGAAGAAGCTGTTGATTATACAGAGCAAAACGAAAGTCAAATCAAATCTTATATTACAGCACACGATCTTGATGCCACACGAAGTGATTCGGGATTGTATTATGTAATTAACGAAGAAGGCACTGGCAAACAACCAACAGCTAGTTCAAATGTTACTGTCGCTTATAAAGGTTATTATACAGACCAAACCATTTTTGATAAAAGTAAAGATGCAGGTGTTTCATTTAATTTAAGTCAGACAATAAAAGGATGGATAGAAGGAATTCCATATTTTAAGGAAGGCGGAAGTGGTTTGCTTTTGGTGCCAGCACATTTAGGGTATGGAAGTAAAGATTATTATAATATCCCGGGAGGTTCGGTTTTGATTTTTGAGATTAAATTAATTTCGGTAAATTAGGCAAAAATTAAAACCTTATTTAAACCTCGAATGTATGAATAGAAAGTGTATTGTTATTGTATTGCTTTTGGTTTTTGGACAATTGGTTCAAGCTCAACAAACAGAACTATGGAACGGAAAAAAATGTGCCGTAGTACTTACTTATGATGATGCACTCAACATCGATTTAGATATTGTTATTCCTGCTTTGGATTCATTAAATCTCAAAGGCACCTTTTATTTAATTGGAGAATCAGCTGCCATTAGCAAAAGAATTCCAGAGTGGCGATTAGCTGCGCAAAAAGGACATGAATTAGGAAATCATTCGTTGACACACCCATGTGACGCCACTTTCGAAGGAAGATCTTGGGTTGCTCCGGAAAAAGCACTTAATAATTTTACCGTAGCAAGAGCCGTTAACGAAATCAGAATTGCCAATACACTGCTAGAAGCTATCGATGGAAAAAAAGAACGAACATTTGCTTTTCCATGTGGTGATACAAAAATTGGCAATGTAAATTTCTATGATGGTTTAAAAAACGATTTTGTTGGAGCCCGGGGCGTTCAGTCAGGTTTTAAACATATAAAAGAAGTTGACTTAAACGATATCAATTGTTTTTATATCGATGGCCATTCAGGACAATATATGATTGATTTGGTTAAAAAAGCAATCGAAACACATACTCTTTTGGTGTTCTTATTTCACGGAGTTGGCGGAGAACACAACATCAATGTTTCTGCTAAGGCACACAAAGAATTACTTCAATTCATGAAATTACATGAAAAAGAAATTTGGAATGCTCCGATGGTTGATGTTTCCAAATTTATTCGTGAAAAACAAAAGTCATAATCGAAATGATTTTGGAAAATGGAGTCATTAGGTATTTTATCAAACGCTTTGTATTTGCAAAGCGTTTTTTTTATGATCAGTTTTCCATTTAGTTCTCTTTTTTAAATTTTTAAATCATACGATTTATAACAATTTTAAAATATAAGTTAATACAAATCAGGTCGGATTCTTTGAACAATTCTTATATTTGGCGTTCTTAAAAAACAAACTAAATATGGACTTTATATATCAGGATCCTTATCCTATTTTAAAAGATGACACTCAATACCGCAAAATTACTTCTGATTTTGTAAAAGTGGAGCAATTTGGAGAACGCGAAATTCTTACCGTTGATCCAAAAGGATTGGAATTATTGGCGCAGGAAGCATTAAAAGATGTTTCGTTTATGTTGAGAACTTCTCATTTAGAAAAACTAAAAGCGATTTTGGACGATCCCGAAGCTACGGACAACGATCGTTTTGTAGCGTATAATTTATTGCAAAACGCAGTTGTGGCTATCGATGGAGAATTGCCTTCTTGCCAAGATACTGGAACGGCAATTGTAATGGCCAAAAAAGGTGAAAATGTATATACGGGAGCCGATGATGCTGAATGGCTTTCTAAAGGGATTTTTAACACGTATCAGGAGCGCAATCTCCGTTATTCTCAAATTGTACCAATCAGTATGTTCGAAGAGAAAAACTCAGGTTCGAATCTTCCAGCACAAATTGATATTTATGCTAAAAAAGGAGCTTCTTATGAGTTCTTGTTTCTTGCAAAAGGTGGAGGTTCTGCCAATAAAACCTATTTGTATCAACAAACGAAATCTTTATTGAATGAGAAATCATTAGATGCTTTCATTCGTGCCAAAATAATGGATTTAGGAACTTCTGCTTGTCCGCCATATCACTTGGCTTTAGTGATTGGAGGAACTTCTGCGGAAGCGAATTTGGCAGCGGTGAAAAAAGCGTCCGCAGGTTATTTTGATAATTTGCCGACGTCCGGAAACATGGCAGGTCAGGCTTTCCGTGATTTGGAGTGGGAAAAAAGAGTACAGTTAATTTGCCAGGAAAGCCATATCGGAGCGCAATTCGGAGGAAAGTATTTCACTCATGACGTTCGTGTAATCCGTTTGCCACGCCATGCGGCTTCTTGTCCTGTTGGGTTGGGAGTTTCCTGTTCTGCCGATAG